>NZ_CP150481.1:1273342-1591678 GCF_047922965.1 Neptunicella plasticusilytica | reverse complement strand
TTTTTTCATCAGCTTCGACCGCCAGTTCAGTATCATCATACTGCGCCTGCATCAAATTATCGCGCTGATAACCTGACACATCTTTGCCCTGCTCAGTCCAGCTATCAAATACTTGCTGGCGGAAATTGAGCGTCCAGTTAAAGGATGGGCTGTTGTTATAAACCAGCTTGGCGTCGGGCACTACGGCGCGGATGCGATTGACCATACCGGCAATCTGGCCGATATGCGGTTTTTCGGTTTCTATCCACAGTAAATCAGCACCATGTTGCAGTGAGGTTATGCAATCCAGTACCACCCGATCTTCACCGGTATTGGCTTTAAAACGCACCAGTCCGTTAGGCAAACGTGTTGGACGAATTAATTGTTCACCCTGCTTAATCAGCATATCGCCAGATTGCAGTTGCTCCAGCGACGTAATGGGCTGGCCGTCAATAAATTCATTATACTGGTCAGCCAAATCACCAACCTGTTGCGATACCGGGATTTTCTGGGTCAGGCCTGCACCCAATGAATCGGTTCGTGCGACAATAACCCCCTCTTCTACACCCAGTTCCATAAAGGCATAACGTACGGCGTTAATTTTGGCTAAAAAGTCTTCATGGGGCACGGTCACTTTACCGTCCTGATGACCACATTGCTTGGCATCGGACACCTGATTTTCAATCTGGATACAGCAGGCACCGGCTTCAATCATTTTTTTGGCCAGTAAATAAGTGGCTTCTTCATTACCAAAACCGGCATCGATATCGGCAATAATCGGCACTACATGGGTTTGGAAGTGGTCAATCTGCTTTTGAATCGCCTGCACTTTAACTTCATCACCCGCTTCACGGGCATTATCCAGATCGCTAAACAAATGCTGCAGTTCACGGGCATCAGCCTGTTTCAAGAAGGTATACAATTCTTCGATTAAGGCCGGAACCGAGGTTTTCTCGTGCATGGACTGATCCGGCAGTGGGCCAAACTCAGATCGCATAGCCGCCACCATCCAACCGGATAAATACAAGTAACGCCCTTTGGTACTATTAAAATGATTTTTCACCGAAATCATTTTCTGCTGACCAATAAAGCCATGCCAGACGCCCAACGATTGGGTGTAATTAGCTGAGTTTTTATCATAGGCAGCCATATCTTCACGCATAATTCCGGCGGTATATTTGGCAATATCCAGTCCCGTTTTGAAACGATTTTGTAACCGCATACGGGCGACGGATTCAGCGTCAATCGCCTGCCATCCGGCGCCTTGATGATTAAGCGTTGCTTGAGCCTGGTTGATTTCAGTCTTGTAGTCTTGCATAGGGTACTCCGTATTATTATGTTGTTAAATTAACCTGAATTCGGGACAACCCGCGTTTGTTGATAAATATCTTAGTTAACTTTTAACTAAAATTTCACAATAGAAATTACACAATGTAAATTTTACAAAAATGAAAAAAAGCGCGGGATTTTTGCAGCGTAGGAGTGCTAATGATCATCTGTGAACTAAAACTTTGTGATCAGATTGTTTTATAAAACCATCACTTCGGTAGTTTTTGTCATTCCGCTTGTGTTTTAGGCCGGAACGGAGTCCAGTGTTTAAACAGTTGAATTGCTGATTATGCCTCCCGCCTAAAATAACGCAGAGGTGACAAAGGGGTAATAACACAGGAATGACAGTCAATATTATATTTACTTCTATGAACTGCGCGCCTTTGTGGTGAATATATTTTTAGATTCCAGCCACTCAAATTCTAATTCATCTAAAATTTAGGCCATTACTATCTATATTTAGATATGTTTCATAAATTAATTTAGATTAAGCTAACTAGATTAAATGCTGATCTACCTTTTAGGATGAGTAATGGAATTAACAAACAGTAAATCCAGCTTTGGATGGGTAAGTATTATTATCCACTGGATAAGTGCGTTAGCCGTTATCGGTTTATTCGCTTTGGGTTGGTGGATGGTAGATCTGACCTACTACAGCGAGTGGTACCAAACCGCGCCGTTGTGGCACGTTAGTATTGGTATTTTGCTAGCGGCTGTCACAGTGGTCAGGCTAATTTGGCGCTTTAGCCAGCCGGTACCGATCAATGAAGGTGCCAACTGGGAAAAAGTTGCCGCCCAATTAGCGCACGGATTATTGTATTTACTGCTGTTTTTACTATTTGTGACCGGATACCTTATCCCCACCGCAGACGGAAGAGGTATAGAGGTGTTTGACTGGTTCGCCTTGCCGTCAATGGGTGAACTATTTGAACATCAGGAAACCATAAGTGGTGATATTCACCGCTGGGCAGCCTACATTATAATAGGCTTAAGCCTATTCCATGGGTTGGCTGCATTTAAGCACCATCTAATCGATAAAGATTCAACCTTGCGCAGAATGCTAAAACCTGCCAACAATCACGGAGATACACAATGAAAAAACTGATTTTAGCCACCGCGTTACTGACTGCATCGCAGATGGCGAATGCCGCCGACTATGTGATCGACACTAAAGGCGCGCATGCATCAATCAATTTTAAAGTCAGCCATTTAGGTTATTCCTATGTGACAGGACGTTTCAATACATTTGACGGCAAGTTTAGTTATGATGCGGCCAAACCGGAAGCGTCCAGTGTTACCGTTAATATTGACACGACCAGCGTTGATACCAACCACGCCAAACGTAATAAACATGTTCTTGGTGATGACTTCCTGAAAACAGATGACTTTACCACAGCCAAATTTGTCAGTACCAAGGTAGAGAGTACCGGTGACGAATCAATGGACATCCACGGTGATTTAACCTTATTAGGTGTGACCAAACCTATTGTGATTAAAGCCACCAAGATCGGTGAAGGTGATGATCCCTGGGGTGGTTACCGCGCAGGCTTTGAAGGTACTACCAGCATCAATATGGGTGATTTCGGGATTAAAATGGATTTTGGCAAAGTCGAATTTGATTTGATTGTTGAAGGTGTAAAACAATAAACCTCATCGATGTTAGATAAAAAAACGGCGTATTAATCGCCGTTTTTTTTATTCCCAGGGATGGAGCATATTCCAATCCTGTCAGGAACAAGCCTGGAGTATGGCCACTAACAATATATTATTGGGGTTGCCAATGATCCGCTGGACGGTATTTTTTAGTCAATCCTTGCAAAAAATTACGCAAAAACTGATCGCCACATTCCTTGTAATTGCGATGCTGGGGATTTCTGAACAAAGCCGATAATTCACTTTTGCCCAACTTGAAGTTGGCCAGTTGCATAATGTTGATAATATCCTGTTCCTGCAACGTCAGCGCGATACGAATTTTCTTCAAAATTTCGTTGTTGCTAAGCTTTTCGCCCGGCTCAAGTACTGTAGGTTCCCTACCCTCTTGTTTGCCACGATTTTTATAGATCAATCCATCTAAAAATAATGACAATACTTTATCGCGACATTGAACAAAGCCCGGCTCATCTTCTTTTTTCATGATGCCATGCAAATACTCTAGCTCCATGTCGTAGTCAGCCAGTTTGAATATTGCAATAGCGGCAGTATCGTTAATCGTCAGGGCATAGCGTAAGCGGCGTAAAACATCATTGTGGATCATGCAAAATTCCGTGGTAATAACACGCAAATCAATGCGTTTAAAAATACTATTTTAACCTGAATTGGGCCTGTCGTGGGATGCATTTAAATAAAAAATCCAATTTACACATTTTTGCGATGACAAAATCATAATTTGCGTATATAAAGCGTCACCTTTAACTGATTGCGAAATCCTATGGGCGCGTTCGCTCTAGCAGATAACCTTGATCTTACTATCAAGTTTGATCTCATTGCCGATGCATTGGTTGATAGCGGCTATTGCCTTATCGATGACTTTTTCCCTCCGGAGCTAATTAGCCAGTTAGCCATACAGGTGCGCCAGTTACCCGCGGATTATTTTAAACGAGCCGCCATTGGACGAGCAACAGACCAGCAAATTAACCAGTTTGTACGCACCGATGAGATTCATTGGTTAAATGGCCAAAACGGGTTTGAGCAACAATATCTGAAAATTATGTCAGAACTGCGTACAGAGCTGAATCGTCGCCTGTTTATGGGATTGTTCGACTATGAGTGCCATTTTGCTCATTACAGTCAAGGTGCTTATTACAAACGCCATCTGGACGCCTTCAAAGGCAATACCAACCGCGTATTATCCACTGTACTCTACCTAAATCCGGACTGGGATCCGGCTGATGGTGGCGAGTTATTAATGTATCGCAAAAAGGTTAAAATCCCCTTTGTCACTGTTACACCCAAGTTAGGTTCGTTTATCCTGTTTCTAAGCGAACGTTTTCCGCACGAAGTGTTAGCCGCCCGCAAAGATCGCTACAGCCTAACCGGTTGGTTCCGGGTGAATAACAGTCTGGGTGATTCAATTGATCCCTCCAGATAATCGCTGTCAACAATAAAAATACAACTTAAAATACTTATTAATCAATTAGTTATATTTTATTTTATATTTTCTTGTTGAAAAAAGATTGGCCTGCCATATATATAAATTATCGACGCCGACAGGGTCGATAAAACCGCCGCCGATTATCGGGGCAAACTTGAAATTGATGGTGCAGTCACCACAAAAAACGACTTGCCATCACATATTGCTTAATTAAGAGGATATGCAAATGCGTAACATCGATCTATCTCCACTTTACCGTTCTTTCATTGGTTTTGACCACTTGGCATCTATGATTGACAGTGCCTCGCGAAATGAAAAACAAACCACTTATCCACCTTATAACATCGAACTGTTAGCCGAAGACAAGTACCGAATTACCATGGCTGTAGCCGGTTTCGCTGAAGATCAAATCGAAATCGAAGCCCAGGAAAACACCTTGCTGGTGACGGGTAATAAACAGGCTAAAGATGAGGAACGTAAATTCCTGCATAAGGGTATTTCAGAGCGCAATTTTGAACGCAAGTTTCAATTAGGCGACCATGTCAAAGTGCTGTCAGCGGACCTGCAAAACGGGTTACTGCACATTGATTTGGAACGATTAATTCCCGAAGCCAAGAAACCACGCAAGATTCAAATTGGTAACAGCTTAATCGAGAACAAAACCGAATAAGCTCGTTAACCTTTACTGTCTCTCTGATAAAAGCGGCCTGATAAGCCGCTTTTTTATGTCTGCAAAATAAGTTTGAGGTAATATCCGCATGGATATAATACGCCAAAGTACCGACGTCATAGTACTTGTGATAGTATCTTGCGGTTTCGTCTCTTCGACGGTCTCTAAAACATTTGGTGTTGTCATCGGCGTGTATAATGATAATAAAAGGTTTCCTGACAATAGTTACGCTACTCGGTTTATTGCTCCCTGCGCAGGCTGATGTAACTGATGACCAAAAACAGATAGAGCTTTGTTCTCTTGATCCCTCAGCTTGCCTTGAATGGTCAACCAACAAGTTGTTAACCCTCCAAATTAACAGTCTCAAGTGGAACCGGGTTAAACAATTGCAATTGAACTCACTAAGTACATTGCAGAAATTCAACTGGCTTAAAAAAGAATTGCAGCCTCTTGTTGACCGAGATGACTTACCGCCGGTACTTAAATCAACGGTATTAACCTATCACGCCAAAATGCTGGCACAAGAAGGAAAAACCGACGACGCCAAGCACTATCTGCAAAGTGCGATTGATCTTATCAAGACTATTAATCAGGCCTCCTTCAGTCTGATGCGTTATGTTGACATCACTAATTTACAACTCTACTTGCATCAATATTCTCAGGCAGAATCTATGCTGCTGGAATTGGAACAGCGATATTCCCACAGCCAAGATGCTCACTTTAAACTCGAGTTGTATAGCAATCTAGGTGATTTATACAGGCAAACTGATCAGCCAGACAAACAACTGGACTATTTGCAAAAAGCCAACAAAGCAGCACTGGAGCTGGGTAACAAACAACAAATAGCGGTAGCTAATTACAATCTAGGTCGCGCTTTGCAGCGATTAGGACGTATTGCTGACGCCGAAAAAATTTATCAACAGGCATTGGAACTAGCACAACACGCCCAGTTTGATAACGGTATTATTTTAGTTCAGTTACGATTGGCTGAAATAAAGCTTGCTCAACAAGATACGAATACCGCCAAACAAATACTCGCCCAGTTAAACGAGCAACCAATACCAACAATACATCAACCGCTTTATCAGCAAATATCCAGCATGTTGTCTAAAATCTCCAACTAGCCCTTAGCGAGGCTAATCCAGAAAATCCACGATATACTGGTTAACTGTATCCGCATGACTAATTGGTGCCATATGCCCACCTGGAGTCACCTGCATATGGCTATTAGGTAAATGCTGGCTTAATTCGTGAACAACGGCCTGCGCACTACGACGTGTTTTTTCACCGCTCAGCAACAATGTCGGCTGCACAATATTCGCATAGTCCGATAACTGATAGGATTCACCTAATAACGCGGTAAAATCCAGCACGCCTTTATACACCCTATTTAGCAGCGGCTGACGGACAAAATCGGGAATACTGGCGAAGTAACCTTGCCCATTCCAGTAATCCAGAAAAGATTCTGCTGCTTCAAAGTCAGACATTTCAGCCATCGAATTGCCAAGCTGCACAACATCTTGCCGGGCAGGATTATCGGCAGCCAGTAAATGGAAAGCGACAGGTTCGAAGACTACCAGCCTGTTTACTCTCGAAGGGTTCTCGTAAGTAAACTTTAACGCGGTAGCACCGCCATAGGAATGGCCAACCAGATCAAATTGTTCAACACCAAGCTCAGCCAGTATTGATTCAATTCGACGAGTTTCATATTGCAAAGAAAATACTGTATTTCGATCCGGCTGAGGTGCATCGCCGTACCCCAGCAGATCGATATTGATGATTTGATGATTGTCCTTTAGCTGTTGGACCAATTTTGTCCACTGTTTTCCACTGCTCATTGAGCTATGCAATAACACCAGTGGTCGCCCTGCTCCACTGATTTTGACACCCGCTAAAACAGTCTGGTTATTAGGCCGCATTATTTATCCTGTCGCATAAAAAAGCCCACATGTTGTGGGCTATTACATTTGTTAATCTGGTTTAACCCTGATGATTTACCTTAGGCTATTTAACCCAACAAGGCTGCCAGAGTTTGGCTCACTTCTTCCACCGGTTTAGTACCTTCAATGCGATGATACTGACACAACCCTTGGTCGGCCTGTTTTTTATAATAGCTGACTAGAGGTTCGGTTTGCTCATGATAAATGCTCAAACGCTTACGTACTGTATCTTCCTGATCATCAGGACGAATAACCAGTTCTTCGCCTGTCTTATCATCTTTGCCTTCTTCTGCAGGAGGATTAAACTCGACATGATAAACTCGACCGGACGCAGGATGCACACGTCTTCCGCTCATGCGCGAAACAATCACATCATCAGGCACGGCAAACTCGATCACATGATCGACCTTGACACCATTTTCCACCATCGCATCGGCTTGCGGGATGGTGCGCGGAAAACCGTCCAGTAAGAAACCGTTGTGGCAATCTTGCTGAGCTATCCGTTCTTTAACCAGACCGATCATCAGATCATCAGATACCAGTTTACCTTCATCCATCACTTTTTTGGCTTCAAGACCAAGTTCAGTGCCTGCTTTAATAGCAGCCCTTAGCATATCGCCGGTGGATATTTGTGGGATCCCGTACTTACCCATTAAAAACTGGGCTTGTGTGCCTTTTCCTGCACCGGGAGCGCCAAGAAGAATGATGCGCATACCGTAGTTCCTCTCGCGTATCTCTGTTTATTTTAAACACGGGACTTTACACACTCAATCAACAGGTTACAAGATTATTACGCACCATATTGGCGCAAAAATCGTTGTTATTGGATTAACTGCAATTAAGTCATAGTTTTTTAGGTATCGCCCCGAAAGTAATAAGCTTATTACCTTCGGGGACAACATCATACTTTGCTATTTTGCCAAATCTAGCAATAGTTGATTCAACTTCTGTACGAAGGCGGCAGGATCTTTCAAGCTGCCCTGCTCCGAGAGTGAAGCTTGCTCGAACAACACTTCACTCCACTGGGCAAAACGGGCTTCATCCTGTTCATCTGCCATCAGTTTAACCAGTTGATGTTCGGGGTTTAGCTCCAGCGTATATTTGGCTTCCGGTACCGGCTGTCCTGCCGCTTCCATCAATTTAAGCATTTGGGTACTCATACCGTGCTCGTCGACGACCACGCAAGCCGGCGAGCCAGTCAAACGGTGAGTAAACTTAACATCGGTGACTTTATCACCTAATACTGTTTTAGCACGCTCCAATACGCCTTTTACTTCTTGCTCGGCTTTTTCCTGAGCCTGTTTGCTTTCTTCATCATCCAGATCACCCAGATCCAGGTCACCACGACTGATCGATTGCAACGACTTTTCAGCGTACTCGGTTAAGTGCTGCATTAACCATTCATCGATACGGTCGGACAACAACAATACTTCGATGCCTTTCTTGCGGAACACTTCAAGGTGCGGGCTGTTCTTGGCTGCCTTATGACTATCGGCAGAGACAAAGTATATTTTGCTCTGACCTTCTTTCATGCGGCTGATGTAATCGTCTAAAGATATATTTTGCTCGTCGGAATCGCTGTGCGTTGAGGCAAAGCGCAATAACGCGGCGATCTTGTCTTTATTGGCATAATCCTCTGCCGGACCTTCTTTGATGACGTTACCGAATTCGTTCCAGAAGGTCTGATATTTGTCCGCATCGTTCTTGGCCATGCGCTCCAGCATTTGTAACACGCGCTTGGTACAGCCCTGACGCATTGCCTGGGTAATCTTGTTATCTTGCAAAATCTCACGGGAAACGTTCAAGGGTAGGTCGTTGGAGTCCAGCAAACCTTTAACAAAACGCAGGTACGTAGGCATAAACTGTTCTGCATCGTCCATAATAAATACCCGCTGGACAAACAGTTTCAAGCCGTGTTTCTGATCACGATTCCACAGATCGTAAGGGGCTTTAGCCGGAATATACAATAGGCTGGTATATTCGGTTTTCCCTTCAACCTTGTTGTGTGACCAATGCAACGGATCGCCAAAGTCATGGGAAATATGCTTGTAGAATTCTTTATATTCGTCATCACTGACTTCAGATTTATCACGATTCCACAATGCCGTAGCTTTGTTAACCGCTTCCCAATGAGCAGGAACAGCAGGGATTTTTTCACCTTCTTCACCATCCGGTCCTTTAGGGCCATCTCGCTCAGGTTGCTCTTCTTTATACATTTGCACAGGAATGCTGATGTGATCAGAGTATTTGCCCACAATAGAACGTAAGCGCCAGTCATCCAGGAATTCTTGTTCCTCTTCTCGCAAATGCAGAATGATTTCGGTACCACGATCGGCTTTTTCAATATCGGCTACAGTAAACTCGCCTTCTCCGGCAGAAGTCCACTCTACGCCTTGACTGGCATCTGCGCCCGCTGCACGACTTCTGACAATCACGTTATCAGCGACGATAAAGGACGAATAGAAACCGACCCCGAACTGACCAATCAGTTGTGAATCTTTGGCCTGATCACCGGATAATTGACCGAAAAATTCTTTGGTTCCGGACTTGGCGATAGTACCTAAATGCTCTATCACTTCATCACGAGTCATACCAATACCATTATCAGCAATGGTGATTGTTCCGGCATCTTTGTTGACAGAAATACGAACTCGCAGATCGCCATCATTTTCATAAAGAGCATCATTAGAAAGCGCACGAAAACGCAGCTTATCTGCGGCATCGGCGGCATTAGATACCAGTTCACGAAGGAAGATTTCTTTATTCGAATAAAGAGAATGGATCATCAGCTGTAGAAGTTGTTTAACTTCTGTCTGAAAACCATGGGTTTCTTGATGGGCTACTTCAGCCATAGCAATTATTCTCCTGCTGCATTGCTTAATTTAATTACATGCTAGGAGATAAGGGCTGGCGCTTTTTTTTCAAGCGTAGGGCGGTTAAAAATACTGATAAATCGGCGAAAATAGTGAGCTGGTCAGCCAAACTCACCAAAGTGTCCTCAAATAAGACGCTTAAAAGCTTTTACGTCCGGTAAATGCGTGAGTTAGCGTATTACCATCGATAAACTCAAGCTCGCCGCCAAAGGGCACACCATGGGCAATGCGACTTGCCTGTATGTTATTATCGCGACAAATATCGGCAATATAGTGAGCGGTAGCCTCGCCTTCGACAGTGGGATTGGTGGCTAGAATGACTTCTTCTACCGCCTGTTGCTGCAAAATAGCGGATAATTCATCTAAACCGATGTCCGAAGGTCCAATGCCGTCAATGGGTGACAAATGCCCCATCAAGACAAAATAACGGCCTTTGAACTCGGACGTTAATTCAATGGCCAACATATCCTGTGGTGATTCAACAATACACAATAACTCACTTTGTCCGCGCACCGGGTCTGCACATATTTCGCACAAACGGCTTTCGGTAAAGGTTCGACACTGTTGACAATGATGAACATGCTCCATCGCGTTGTGCAGAGTTTGGCTTAGTGTCAAAGCGCCAGGACGGTTGCGCTCCAGTAAATGAAATGCCATGCGCTGAGCGCTTTTTTGCCCGACACCGGGCAAACATTTCAAACTGGTAATGAGTTCAGTGATAAGAGGACTAAATTTCATGAATACCTACAAATTGCTGATATCTTGATTGCTAATCAGAATGGCATTTTAAAACCCGGCGGCATTTGCATTCCTCCGGTTACATCAGACATTTTCTCTTTAGTGGTTTCTTGTACACGTCTCACCGCATCGTTAATCGCTGCTGCCACCAAATCTTCAATCATATCTTTTTCGTCATCCATCAGTGACGGATCAATTTCAACCTGACGCACGTTATGGTTACAGGTCATAGTCACCTTAACCATTCCCGCGCCCGCTTCACCGACCACTTCAATATTGGCCAGCTCTTCCTGACTTTTTTGCATGCGCTCTTGCATTTGTTGCGCCTGCTTCATGATGTTACCCATGCCACCTTTAAACATAATGTTCTCTCTCTAATCTATCTGGGTTCGATGCTGTTTTCGACAAGCTGAGCATCGAACTGCTGTTGAAAAAATTGGATATTTGTATCGCTGTTAATCACTTGCTGCGCGTATTGTTGACGCATTTTATTGATACTCTGTTGAATGGCAAAAGGAGTATTTTCCGGCTCGCCTTTGTCTACTTGTAACTCCACAGGCTGCTGCCATAATTCAGACAATGCAGATTGTAACTGAATCCGGGCCGTATCGTTGTTTAGATGCTGTAGCGCTTCAGGCAATGTTAACTGGCATAGACTATCCTGCTTGTGCATCGATGACTGCAGAGCCAACTGTTTGGTCAAACCGCCTACTCCCGATTGCTCGATAATATCACTCCAGTTATCCAGTTGTTTAGCCTGAGTGACTTTTTGGCCATCATCCAGGAAAGTTGGAATATCGATATTAACCGGAACATCCACCACCTGATTCAGCAAATCCTGCATATCCAACTCGGGAGTTTGAGTTTCATCCTCAGCTATTGCAGGTAGCTGATTAACCGATAATGCCCAAGGCGGGATTTCACTGTTGCCGGATTCATTCGGCACCGGCGTTGTTTGCAGCGGTTCGGCTGATTCTGGCTCTGGCTCTGGCTCTATAGATTGAGCATCAGTATGATCCGCAACGAAATCCGGTTCAGCTAAAGGGGGTAATTCCGGTTGATTTAATTCAACGGCGGGTTCTACCGCTTCAGGCTTTTTTGGCTGTGATGCCTCTTGTTGATTTTGGCGTAAACCTCGTCGCAACGCCAACAAGCTCTCGGTTTGTGATAACGGCGAGGATGGTTGTTCAATTAAGGATGGCCGTTCTGGCTCATGTTCAGTCTCGTTAGGTGCACTTTCGACAGTTTCGGCTTCTATCGTCAGGTTATCTGTCGGTTCTTGCCGGGAGTGAAACTGCTCTGCCTGTTGCCAAATATGCTCTTGCTGCTGGTTAAGCTGTTGTTGGTCGATGGCGGTTGACTCAGCTTCCTGACCGGAAAAATCTGTACTTTGTTCTGCCGCCGCTGCAGCTGCGGGAGGCTGAGCTACAGGTTGATTTTGCGCAATAAACTGTGCCGATGACAATTGCCGTTGGGGATTGAACGCCAGCATACGCAACAATGTCATTTCGATACCGCTGCGCCCATCCATTGCATAAGGTAAATCTTTGCGACCTTGTAACGCTATTTGGTACAACAACTGAATTTGCTCGGCCGGAACTGAGCTGGCCAAATGATAAATAGCACGGGCTGCAATGGTTTCCAGTTTACACACTTCGGGCACCATTTGAGTTAAGGCAACTTGATGCAACAGACTCAGCAGTTCGGCTAATAGCTGTGAATAGTCAACCGATTGGCTGGCTAAATCATCCAATTGCTGGAGCATCTGCTGGTTCTGACCTTCCAGAATGGCTTTAAGTAGTTTTAATACCTGGTTTTTATCCATTAAGCCAAGCATATCAGTCACCACCGCCAGATTGACTTGCCCGTTGCCCTGCGCAATAGCCTGATCGGTCAAACTTAACGCGTCCCGCATACTGCCGTTAGCAGCACGGGCTAACTGTGCCAGAGCTTCGGGTTCAAATTTCAGCCCTTCTTCACCCAGAATATATCCAAGTTGTCCACTGATCTGTTCCCGTGACATCGCCTTAAGATTAAACTGCAAGCAACGGGATAAAATGGTAACCGGCAATTTTTGTGGATCGGTAGTGGCCAATAAAAATTTGACGTGCGGAGGTGGCTCTTCCAGCGTTTTCAATAGTGCATTGAAACTATGTTTGGACAGCATATGCACTTCATCAATCAGGTAAACTTTATATTGGCCACGTGTAGGCTTGTACTGCACGTTATCCAGTAGTTCCCTTGTGTCCTCTACTTTGGTACGGGATGCGGCATCAATTTCGAGTAAATCAATAAAACGCCCCTGATCGATTTCCTGGCAGGTAGGGCATTGACCACAGGGCGTCGAACTCATTCCCTGCTCGCAATTCAGGCTTTTCGAAAAAATACGCGCAATAGTCGTTTTACCCACACCACGGGTGCCGGTAAACAGGTAAGCATGATGTAAGCGATTATTGTCCAGTGCATTGGATATAGCCGTTACGACATGTTCCTGGCCAACTAACTGGGCAAAATTTTGCGGCCGCCATTTCCTGGCCAATACCTGATAGTTCATTCGCTAGCCTAATCGCCTTCAAACTGACATAAGGAGTAGGATGTAATTCCCTTGGCCTTGAGGGCACTTTCGCCACCCAGATCAGGTAAAGAAATAACAAATCCTGCGTGTTCCACAATCCCGCCCATTTTCTGGATCAAACTGGCAGTGGCTAATATGGTGCCACCAGTTGCCAATAAGTCGTCAATCATAAGAACCCGTTCACCGGGCTTGATCGCATCCTGATGGATCTCCAGACAGTCTTCACCATATTCCAGCTCATAGGACTGGCTATGCACCGCACCTGGCAGTTTATTTGGCTTACGCACAGGTACAAATCCTACCCCCAACGCAATCGCTAAAGGAGCGCCAAAAATGAAACCGCGTGCCTCGGTTCCTACTATTTTATCAAACGGCAGGGTTTGATAATGTTTGGATAGCAACTGGATGGTTTGATTAAAAGCGGCCGAGTCAGCCATTAGAGATGTCACATCACGAAACTGAATACCCGGTTTGGGATAATCAGCTATGGTTCGGATAGACGACTTTACTTGTTCAACGGACATTCACGCACTCCGTTTGTTGAATTTAAAGATAAAAAACCGTCCAACCACAGATAACGTGTAAAAGTGGGAATGCCAATAAGGTAACCAAAGCTAACAAGGCATATTTGGCGTTAAACGGATCTTTATAATCTTGCTCTGACATGAATTATTCCTACTGATGTTAACGCGCAAATAGTAATAGAAAGACCGTAAAATTAACAGCGCAAATATAGAATAGGAAAATAAATTACCGGCCTTTAAAGCTTAAATGGTGGTTAATATTTGCTGCTGAAGCATTTTTGTCACTATCTGTTCGGCTCCCTGATGCAACTGTTCAACGGGTACTGAAGGAATATCCTCAATCAGACGAGTCTTTAGCTGCTCAAGATACATTCCTTCGTTTTGTTGAATTATCGTTAGTAAAAGCGCGGTAAGTTCGTTAACCTGCATAAACTCAACTTTGTCCTGGCTGTTTCTGTACACCACCAGATAAGTTGGCGGCTGCTTTTCCTGCGGCTGGTATTCAGGTGTAATCTTGTGCACCGGATAGGGGTAACTCAACAACCAGGCTAATTCAGAAAAGCAAAGTGGTACATCTAGCGACTTGCCATCCCACCATTTAACAATTCGGTCAGCCTGCCTGATACTGATGTCCAGTTCGACCCATTCGTAATGCGCCAGTTCCAATAGAAATACCGGATCTTGATCCTGTATTTCATATTCATTTTGCAGGAAATCAATAAACTCTTTACTGATATCCACAAAATAGGGAGAGACGCAGACATGCCGGGCAAAAAACTGACGGGCTAGTTGTTGCCAACGTATTTCGCCATAAAGCGAGGCTAAAACCGGAAATCCATTAGTGAGGAAACCCAGGATATTATTGAAGAACAATTCGCGATAGATTTTCAGACGACGGTCTTCTATGCCGGATGGTGCGGGGTGATTATCCGGATCTTTAATATACCGAATAAACTGCTGCTGGACAGTTTGAAAATCTTCCATTTAGGCGGTTATCTTGTGGGTTGAATAGCGATTTTGAATTTGCCTGATACGATCCACTTCTTTCATTAATACTTCCATAGGCGGAATATTGAAATCTCTTTCCAGTAAGGTCGGGAATATGCCATGCAAGCCATAGGCTCTGTCCAATAATTTCCATACCGGTTCGATAACATCGGCACCATGAGTATCAACAATCAAATCGTCGGCTTCGTTATAGTGGCCAGCTATATGACCGTATGCAATTCGTTTAGTCGGTATAGCGGATAAAAAACTTTCGGCATCATATTGATGATTGACCGAATTGACATAAATATTGTTAATATCCAGCAACAATTTGCAATCTGCTTCTTCCAGCACCGCTAATAAAAATTCCAGTTCCGATAATTCTTGGCCTGGCGCGGCATAATAAGACACGTTTTCCAATATTAATGGTCGTTCAAGAATATCCTGCACTTGCTTAACTCGTTGCGCAATATAACCAACCGCATCTTCAGTAAAAGGAATCGGCATCAGGTCATATAGATGTCCCTGTCCGGAACAATAGCTTAAATGTTCGCTGTACAAAGATATATTGTGAGTATCAAGAAACCCTTTCACTGCCTTAACAAATTGCAGATCTAGCGGTTCGGGAGAACCAATGGATAATGATAATCCATGAGTTGTGAAAGGATAGCAAGATGTCATATCGGCAAGCTGCCGGGCATAGCTACCGCCTAATTTTATCCAATTTTCCGGAGCGACCTCCCAAAAATCCACATCCAGCTTACAACCTTGCTGAATTTCGCTCAGCATATCCCTGCGCAGGCCTAATCCGACTCCTTGAATACTTTTGTACATAACAGTTACCTGGACAGCTTGAAAATAAAAGAATTAATTTGATGTTAACAGTTTTAAATAATAAAGGGTCGGACTAACCGACCCTTTTATACCTGCTGAAGCAAAGATTAACTACTTTTTATCTTCGCCGCAGCTGCCTTCTTTTTTGGCTTTATCTTCACCACATTTGCCTTCTTTAGCGGCTTTATCACCACCACATTTACCTTCTTTTTTCATTTTGTCAGCGCCGCACTTTGCTTCGCCACACTTACCTTCCTTTTTGGCCTTGTCAGCACCGCATTGTCCTTCTTTGCCAGCTTTATCTTCGCCGCATTTACCTTCGGCTTTTTTATCCGCTTTATCGGCACCACAATTTCCTTCTGCCGCAGTAAGCATATAACCTGAATCTAGTGTATCTGCAGTAAATGGATTAGCCGTAGCAGAAAAACTGACTGCAGACAGACTGACGACAACGGCACCTATTGCTGTAGAAATATTGGTTTTATTCATTTGTTTCATGTTGTTTTCCTGTTTTATTGTAATTTGGTGTTAACCCTAAGGCGTCCATCCAAATAGACCAGACTGCAATGCAAAATATTTCGCTAACATTAATCTAACTTAAATAAAGTCGATAATTTCAGCCTGGTTAACAATAGGCGACAACTAATCAATCCACAATATCTTAGTGTTGAACGGAGGGAAACGAGGAACTGACGAAGATCTTTAACAGATGCTTGCAATAAAAAAGCCCCTTTCGGGGCTTTCTAATTAAATTTTAACGCCTTTATTGCTGGCCTTTTCTTTTATATAAGGTTCCCAACTTCTTGCACTTCGCGCAGTTGAGCTATCCTTACTGGCCTCTTTTACATGCTGATAGGCTGACTTGTAGTCACCTTGATAAAAGTATGCTTCCATCAACGCCATATGAACACGACCAGCTTTATCCGTACCATCCAAAGATTTATTCAGCGCCGAAATAGCACCTTTATAATCCTCTGCGGCAAGTAATAAAGTACCTTGCTTACGGTACAAATCTGAGTCGTTGGACAAAGCTGCAGCTTTACCATAATAGAAAGCAGCTTTTTTGTATTCACGTGCTTGGTGATAGCTATTCGCCATAGACGACAGTACTTTATCATCAGCTTTAATAAAACCAGACTTTGTATGCTTTTCTAACAACTCTGCCGCCTTAAACGGGATTTCGTTAGTTGCATAAAGCTGTGCCAATATCTTGACTTGATTAGGCTTTTCCAAGTAGCCCTGATTATAAGCAATCTCTAATGTAGACAATGCTTTCTTATAATCTTCCACCAGAAAATAAAACTGGCCTAACTGAATCCACCACTGTTTGTTCTCCGGAAAGATCCGAACCAACTCTTCAGCAACTGCGACAGTTTGAGGATACATTTTACGTTCGTAAAATGACGTCAACTTAAGCAAATAGGGATTCTTGTTAAGCTTTCCTGATGCTTTATTCAAGTCAATAGCTTTCTGAGCAGGATCTACCATTTTTGGTAATTGTCCAGACTCGTAATATGCTTGCGACATTCTGATATAAACTTCTGGATCTTCTTTACAGGTAAACGACATCCACTTTTGATAAGCGGCTATCGCTGCATCGTAATTCTTATCCATCATCTGTAAATCGCCGACTGTCCTTAAAGCTTGCGCCTGTTCGCCGTCGTTCAGAATGTTGGCATCAGCAGCCCGTTTAAAGTAGAACAATGATTTTTTAGGATCTATTGATGCATACAAACTACCAATAAACTTATCCACATAAGCACGATCAAAACCATCGGTTTCAATGTCTAACAAGATATCCAGCGCATTCTTGACCCGCAAGTCTTCATTTACTGTCTCGTCAGAATAGGCTTCAAAGGCTTTTTGTACCTTTTTACCCGCACGTTCTCCGATAATATTGGTAGAGCTCTTTTGGTAACCTGGACAAACTATTGGTGCAGTTTGGGCCAAACTGGTCATTGAAACTGACATCAGGCCTAAAGACAAAGCAGAAGTTGCTACCCATTTTTTCAATGAAATCTGTCTCATTTTCATTATGAACCGCCCTCCAACTTAAAGTCCAACTGCACTTTCATATTGAACTGTTTAACCGGTTTTCCATCAACGATCTTAGGCTTGTACTTCCAGCGACTAAGTGCGCGTCTGGCTTCGCGGTCAAAAACACGTTTAGGATCTGCATCAATAACTTCAACATCATCGACTCCACCTACTTCATTGATGGTAAACGATAACTGTACCCAGCCCTCTTTTCCATCACGTGCGGCTTGCATTGGATATTTAGGTTCGATACGAACAATAGGTGTTGCTTCACCATCTCGCATCATCGCACCTGGTGCGCCAATATCAACCGATGCTCCACCAACATCCACACCAGGAATATTGAAAGATAACGCGTTGTTACTAGCATCCGCTGTATCCGGCTCAACTGGCTCCAACTTAGGAGGCTGTTGTGGCGGTGGCGGTGGCGGTGGCGGAACCCTGTTACGAACCTGAGTATTTGAATCAGGCTCGTTCATCACAATGTCAATCACCGGTGTCGGTGCCGATTCTTCTTGTGGTCTGGATGAGTTAGCAATCAATTCAGCCATCAACACAAACAAAGCAAAGGTAATACCCGCACCTAAAAGTATAGATACTATTAGACGAACCATATTAATTATCCTTTGCTGCTACCGAGATCCTGTCAATGCCAGCTGCTTTGATTTGATCCATTACCTCAACTACAACACCATGCTTTGTCTTTACATCAGCTTGTAAGATAACGATGTCTGTAGGTTGTTCCGCCAGCATTCTCTCGAGGTTGGCACGAACACGTTCTACGTCTACTTCACGCTTATCCATCCATATATCACCATTCTCATTAATAGCGATAAAGATGTTGGCTGATTTTTGCTTGGTGGCTTGTTGAGCCTTAGGTTTGTTTACTTCTATACCGGCCTCTTTAACGAAAGAGGTGGTTACAATAAAGAAGATCAACATGATGAACACGACGTCAAGCATCGGTGTCATATCAATGGTTGCTTCTTCTTCTTCTGCACGATGTTTACGAGCCATAAAATTCTCTCTTTAATGATGAGGCAAGCTATCGATTAATTTTTCTTTGGAAAGCTTCACTTTAGCTTCCAGACGTGAGCTAAAGAACACGCCAGACAACGCTGCAACCATTCCCGCCATTGTCGGAATAGTCGCCATAGAGATACCAGCAGCCATCAAACGGGGATTACCGGTACCTTGAACAGCCATGACCTCAAACACTCCGATCATGCCCGTTACTGTACCTAGCAGTCCTATTAATGGACATATAGCAACTAGCGTTTTAATCAATAACATTCTCTCACTAAGTTTATCTGATGCTTGCGAAATCCATGTATCACGGATCTTATGCGCATACCAGGACTTGGTGTCTGCTCTTGCTTCCCAATCCGCCACAATACGTTTTTGTATTGATGGGAAAGAGGAAGTCAGAAACCAATAACGCTCTACCATTAGTATCCACATGAGGAAGAGCGCTATGGCGACGACGTACAGAACGTCACCGCCAGCAGCGATAAAATCCCTGACCGATTCCCATAATCCAATCAGGTATAGCATATTATGCTTTCTCCGCCTCTGCGTGAGCAGCGATGATACCAGCGGTCTGCTCGTCCAGAATATGTACGATCGATTTTGCACGACCCGCCACCATGCTGTGCAGCAACAGTAGAGGTAATGCGGCAATAATACCTTCAGCAGTGGTAACCAATGCCATTGAAATACTACCAGCCATCAATTTAGGGTCGCCTGTACCGAACAAAGTAATTTGCTGGAAGGTTGCAATCATACCGATTACAGTACCTAACAAACCTAGTAATGGTGCAATAGCGGCCAAGATTTTGATGATATTAATACCACTATCAATACTTGGAAGTTCACGCAAGATAGCTTCATCCAGTTTCAATTCCAGATTTTCAACATCCGCGTTTTTATTCTCTTTATAAACAGTCAGGATACGTCCCAGAGGGTTACCGCTTGAAGGATTATCAATATTTTTCAATTGAGCACGCATTTTGCCACCGATCAACGTTAATGTGATGATCTTATACAAGGCAATCAATAGACCCAGGAAGAATAAACCGGTAATAACATAACCAGGTAATCCACCAGCATGATAACGTTCCATCATAGTCGCTTTAGCGATTAACAGACCCAATATGCCACCTTGAGATGGATCAGCATAGAAGGGCTGAACCCCGGAAGTTTCTTCAGCGAAGTCGACAGCCGTATCAGTCATGTACGCATCAGGTTGACGTCCCAAGGGTAAAACTTGTTTACTTTCAGCGTCATAAACCAGATAGCCTTGTTCACCAACTAAGTTGAAGGTACCAACACGAACAACAGATTCTGTTTTAGAACCACCATCCAGGCTCACTACCTCAGTATTGAAGCGTGATACTTTACCTGACTCGGTCATTTCAGTTTGCATAGCAAACCAAAGCTCTTCCAGTTCACCTAAGCTTGGCAAACCTTTCGTTTCTGACGCCATTCCTTCCAGAAAATCAGAGCGCCCCGGGTACTCGGCGCTGACGATAGATGTCGAAATACGTCCATAAGCTTCAGCAGATGCCTGACGAACCACACCAAACATCTCACCTAAAGTACCGGTGGCATTTTTAAGTTCCACTTCTTTATTAGCCAAGGTAATTTCGTTGTCAGCAAATTGCTTGGCCAGACGATCGCCACGTGCTTGTTCAGCTTTAAGTTCTGCTTGGGCTTTTTTTAACAGAGCCTGCTTATCAGCACGGGCAGAATTAAATTCAGCTTCACGTTTTTGATTGATTCGTGCTTCAGATACACGATTCTTTTTCACTTGATCCAGTAATTGATCCAGTGTGGTTGCATTTTGTGCATGAACTGCACTTACAGCCAATGCAGCTGTAAGTAAGACAGATTTGAATAATACTTTCATTCTGATCACTCCGCTGCTTTGATAGGTAATTTAATCAGGTCAAATGGAACCAGTTTCTTCGCCATTTTAACGGCGGTAACGACTGAACTCAGGTATTCATCACCTAACTCATCCCATCCACGGGTATCATTGTTCCAAACCCAAGCAGATTTTTGATCAAGTGACAATGCCACTAAGGCAGTACGACCCAAGTTGAAGAAATCAACGGAAATTTCTTTACCCTCAAAATCAAGTTTGCCTTGATTACTGGTAATTTTAGAACCGTATTCATTTTCAATCTGATAGGCTTCCAGCACTTGGCGGAATTGCTCAGAAACAGATACGTTTGAACGGCCCATTGTCTCACGCAAATGAGCGATACGCTCCTTACGGACTTCGTAGTTGATAGGAACATCCAGTTCAACAAACTTTTCAAGCGCATCAATCATACGATACATCAAAGGAACCACACCTTGCTTGGTTTCTTCAATGCTGTCGATTTGCTTCTGCAGAGAGCTGATTCCAGCCTGTTGATCAGCAACCAGTCTGGCAACGTGATCGTTGTAAACTTTCAGGTTCTCGGTTTCATCAACAACTGAACGATATTCAACCAGCAGTTCTTGAGTTTGCTCATAGATACTGTCAATTTTCTTTTGAGATTGTGCTGCAGCCGCATGAATTTTCCCTTCTTCTTTGTGAAGGTCATTTAATGTATCTGCAGAAACAATCTGGCTACTTCCTAGTGCGAAGGCACCGATTACAGAAGCAGCAATCATATTTCTTTTGCTTACTTTGGACATAGTTCCCAACCAATTATTTTGTTTTGAAACCTTATCTTACGGCAACAACGCCTAAGCGATAAGGGGCTTATGAAAACGAATTGTTATTGGAGTGTAGCGTTATCATCAATTGATAACACATACGACCGCCGAATATTCACATGGATAGATGTAAATTGTCAAGCTGGTATGGACTAATGACATAAGTTATCTGTTGAATGTTTTAGACCATGCCCTTTATGAAAATTAATGTGCTTTATTAATATTTAGCCCGAAAAAATGGCTATTCTCGCCATGTTAAACTTGGATGATTCATCGCCAAAAAATAAAAAATCCCGAAGAATAAATTCTTCGGGATTTTAATCGCTGTAGAACACTAGTCATTTAAAGAGTCCTCAGCATCATTCTTGGCCGCTTCAAAACGTCAAATCGAGCACGCACAAAAAACCCCACAAAAAAGTGGGGTTAACTTAGTTTTATCAAACCACCCTGAGGTGGTTCTTAATCTCAATCAACAATCGTAGATTAAAATCTTGCTTCAAATCCTAAACGAACTGAGCGTGGGGATTGCCAGTCATAAGCAGCACCGTACCATTGACTAACTGTACCTTCACTAATTTCATAGTGTTCGTTGGTGTTAGTAATTTCTTGGTTATTCAATACATTGAATACATTCAAGGAAGCCTTCATATCTACACCTGAAACACTAAAGTTATAGGTTAAAGAAGCATCCACGTTAAATAACCACGGAGTACGTCCTGCAGAACCTTTAGGTGTGAAATTGTAGATCTTTTCAGACTGCTGACATTCTCCATCACCATTGGTATCTGGACATTGTCCGGTGTAGATATAGAACGTATCACCATAACTACCATAGATATCCGGGTTATCATCTGGATACCCACGGCCGAATGTAGACAAAGGCCGTCCGCTCATCAAATAAGCATTAAAACCAAAGGTCCAGTCATCATTTATGTCATAACTACCAAACATTTTAAAGGCATGACGACGATCGTTTGCTTGATAACCATATGCACCGTCCATCAATGCAGGGAAATCGAAGTCCTGAGTTACGCCAGCATCAGCCTGTACGATATCAGACTTAACTGCCCCTTCGAAGTTACCTACACTACGAGACCAAGTGTATTGGAAACTCATGCGGAAATTATCTGTACGATAATCAAACTTGGTTTGAATCGCTGTATACTCGTTTACACCTTCTGGCAGACCGATATCTTCTGCAGGTATGGTAGTTAACGAACCAGGATCAGGTTCACCGTCATACAAGTCGAAATCACGATAGTTTCTTGGATCGCCATAACCATAATAATAGAAGCCATCTTTATATGAAGTCGCTGAGTCACCAGGCGAAACTAGCAAGCAATATGGGTATGCAAATTCACCACAGTAGTCATCCAAAGCGCTAGTTACTTCACGATAAATACCGCGCACAGAATATGAGAATTCGTCATTAACGGCTTGCTCCCAACCTAAGATATACTCATCTTTAGCAAATGGATCGGCTTCTTGCGCCACAAATATATCTTTTTGCGGGATAGTCGATACAGAAGTAACTGACTGAGAGCTAGCTAAGTCACCTGTAATTGGAGCAATACCTGTGGGCTGGCCAGATGCATCAGCTCCGGTGAAAGTATAATGGGTAGTTACATCACTTACACCAGATGCTGCGCGATAGATAGTGTTGTTAGCGACTGGCAGATAATAAGTACCAAAGGTACCAAAAACTTTAGTATTGCCGTCACCATTAACATCCCAGCTAAACCCTAAACGAGGAGCTACATCAGTATCAAAATCATATAAAGTTTTACCAGTAATACCAGCACCTTCGAACTTGTCTTTACGCAAACCTATAGATAACAACAAGTTATCCGTAATCTGCCAGTTATCTTCAATATAGTAAGCGTTCAAGTCTGAGCTGAAACCACCACCACCAACAAAGATACGGTCACTTACATAATCAAGAGGCGCGCCAGTATTGTTGGTAAATGGTATCCCTTGAATGGTTCCAGTATTTTGTAATGTCGTGTAAGTCCAACTATGCCCGCCAACAGGTTCGGTGATATTGGTTGACTCACGTTTTTGAATATCCAAACCTGCAGTAATAGTGTGATCACCTAACACATACTCTAAATCCAGCCGGTATTGAGTATTCTCGTCATAATCTTCACCAACAGAACCGCCCTGACCACAGCCTTCATAAGGGTTAGGAACATCACGAGTATCATTTACAGAAGGACAATTTGGATCTGCGCCTGGTTTTTCCGTTGTATACTGGGTCTCAATACGACCAGCCATCGCAGTTAATGTTAAATCATCGGTTAAATAACCGGTATAGCTTAAGCTTTGCGCTTCACCGCCACGTTTTCTCAGGTTAATTTCTGGTTCACCTGATTCACCTACACTGATTTCACCTGTATTAGCATCATAGTCATAGATTTCTTCTGTGGTGTCACTACGGTTAGAGTATGCGAAATAGCTTAAACGATGGTTATCACTGATTTGCCAGTCCAGTTTACCCGCCCAAAATAAGTTATCTCCGCCTGAAGAATCTCTCTCACGGAATTCATCTACATCAGTAATACGGCGAGTACCATTTGCATATGCAAAATTATCTTTGACCTGACGAGGATTTACTAATGCATAAATGAACAAAGTATCTTCGATGATTGGGCCTGCCGCTGAAATACTGAAGTCCTTTTTATCATATTCATCACGAGTAGTATCACGGAATACTTTACCTGTACCACCATCGCCACGAGAAATCCGGCCTTCTTCTCGAAGACTATCAGGACTCCATGTTGCAGTCGCAGAAAATTCCCATTCGTTAGTACCACTCTTAGTTACAGCGTTTACAACACCACCGGTTGTACGGCCAAACTGAGCAGACATACCACCAGTTTTAACTTGGAATTCTTTGTAGAATTCAAAAGGTACTGAACCACAACCTAAACCTTGACGAGTGTCGGTAACTTCCAAGCCATTGATGTAGCACGAGTTCTCTGCCACGGATGAGCCACCGAAAGAAGCTACATTACCGAAACCAGAGTCACCTTTGATGGTACCTGGGGCAAGCAACGCTACTGACGTAATATCACGTGCAACTGGCATACGATCTAATTCGATTTCACCAATAACTAAACCTGAATCGGTCGTAGAAACGTCAATTGCTGAAACTCTGGCGCCTGTAACTTCAATTACTTCCGTTGAAGCCGATAAAAAGTCAAAATCACTGGTACTGTTAGAGCCCAGCTTAACTCTTACTTTATCTTGTCCAACTACCGCACCGTCCTTCATAACTTTGATGTCATAAGTACCTGTGGGTAACTGCGAGAAGCGGTAACTTCCATCGCTGTTCACAGAAATTTCACGGCTGTACCCTGTTGCAGGTTCAGAAGCAACAACTGTGTACTTGGTATAGTCTTGAGCAGCAATAGTACCAACAATGTTAGATGTTGAGTTAGCTGCAAGAACAGGCATAGCCATGCCCAACGAAGCAGCAACAGCTATAGCTGTTACGCTTTTCTTGAATGTAAACATGTATTTTCTCCCTGGATCACTAATTTTATTTCAGTGACTGTGTTTGTGCCGCTTAACGCGGCTTTTTTATTTAAAGCAAGGTGATAAGCCTCTCTTCGATGATATAACGAGATAAATTGAAGGGTCAACCACCCTCACAGTAACAATCTACTAAGTTCCATTTTTCGAATAATTAATAACCAGATTTTTGTAATCATTTCTTTACAAAATTATAGAAATCAAGGATAAAATCCCAATCTAGCTATTACCTCCTGTGGTAGCTCAGGTAGTGCATCTTTTGGGAGTAAGAATGTTGACATATTAAAGAAGTCTTTAAATATGCGATTGGACTCGGTTGTGCGCTTCAAATACTCATGTCCGCTTGAACCACCTGTTCCTATCTTGCTGCCAAGCATACGCTGAACCATCATGGCATGGCGGTAACGCCATATGGTCAGGTTTTCGTCTATTTCTGTTAAACAGGTAATAAATTGGTGGGCCAGATTAAAAATCGGTTCTTCAGAATACTGTTGAATAAACAGCGCGGATAACATAGCTTGCCTGGAGAGTCGCACCTGATCCGCCTCTCTTAGCTTGTCATAAATTTTATCGTCGAATAATGCGTTGAAACTAGCTCGTGTGTTGGCCAACTCTGCCAACTCCAGCTGTTTTTCTTTTTCTGTCAAAGTGGGATTGGTATCTATGATATCGCGATCGCTTTGCAACATTTTGTCTGTGGCAGCTTGATAATATTTCCAGAATTCAAAATCACCGAAAGATAAAAATGGCATCCTTTCTAACCACTTTTCAACAAGTTCGAACAGACTAGCCTTAGTCTCCAGTTGCTGTAGAAAGTCTCTATCAGATCGATTTAATCGTTTAAAAAATGATTGCTTGTCAAAATCGATTCTGTACTGCGTTTTTAAACCTAAGGATATTTCCAGTATTTTAAACTGAATGCTTTGAAAACCGGACGCAGGCACTAGGTAGTCCCTGAATGATAAAAAATCCTGTGGCGTCATGGTTTCAATAATACCGATTTGATCGTTTAGCAATCTTTGAATGGCAACAACGCGTTTGAGTCTGTGCACAACGACAGTCAGATCACGATCCTGGATCTGGTTGTGTGAAAACGTATCAATAACGGTAGAAAGTTCGTGCAGAATTTGTTTAAACCACAACTCGTATACCTGATGGACTATGATAAAAAGTGTCTCATCGTGGGCGGCAATGCCATATTTGGCACTTTCGGTTTGTTGAGCCGACAACAGTTTATCCAGTTGCAAGTATTCTCCGTAATAAACTGACGTTTGATTTTTTTTCATTTTACTACCTTCAAGTTAACTCTGGTCGGATGAATCTCAATACCAAATTTAACATTGGCACTGGCAATAAAACATCTATACTGACATTACTCTTGAATATTCAATCCGTTACGAGATTTTATAACAATGACTTTAGACGACGATATCCACAACTATTATGAACACCTTATTCTGGAACGTATTCAGACGCTAAAATTGGATAAAACAAAAAGTCCCGATTATCTGGCGGATCTGTGCTGTTTGTCGTTGAATCAGGTGCCTCCACGCTATATTCGCTTCGAGGTCGATATGGCCTTTTATTTACCCCAAAATGAACGTCAACAAATGGAAATGAATGTCGTTCACGCAATAGAGAAAGCACAAAAATTTCTGGATCAGAAAAAGGATAACGAGGATTGAGGTGGCAACCCCTCCAGCCACATCACGGCACATGAGTCCTTTGCTGCGGCTGCTCCCTTCCGGGCCTGACCGAGTTCACAAAGTATCATTGCGAGAGGACCAAAAGGGTCACCATTGAAACTGCCGGTTAAGGCGGCGCGCATTATCTACAATGCCGCCCAATTATGCAAGCCGGTTCCTTTGCTCTTGCTAACAACCGCTCAAAAATCGTTCTTCAGCCATTTTATTTGCCACTGAACTGGTTGCCTTGTTCTCTTCCGCTGATCGAACAAAAATATCAGTCAATGTATCGCCGATACCCTCAATGTGCTGGCGCAAATTGTCCGCGCTGCTTTCCATTCGCTGATGGTAAATATCAATCACGCCACCAGCGTTAATAACGTAGTCAGGAGCATACAAAATGCCTTTATCTTTCAAACGATCACCGTGGTGGTCTTCCGCCAACTGGTTATTAGCCGCGCCAGCAATCACTCCGGCTTTGATATTGTCAATGCTATCGTCATTGATAGCCGCCCCTAATGCGCAAGGAGCAAAAACATCCGCCTGTACGGCGTGAATTTCTCCAGGTTTAACCACTTTTGCACCAAATTGCTCTACTGCCTTATCCAGATTATCCGGAAAAATATCCGTGACAATGAGTTTGGCCCCTTCATGATGCAAATGTTCCGCCAAACGATAACCTACATGTCCCAATCCCTGAATAGCGACTGTAATACCACGAAGATCACTATTCAGTTTGTACCTAACAGCAGCCTTCAAACCCACGAATACACCATAGGCTGTCGATGGAGCGGGATTACCGTCAGCTGGCCCACCATCGTAACGGAACTTGGCTTCAGTACCACTCGCATAATCAGTACGCCGCGCCATCACTTTAAGGTTATCAACGGATATGCCCGAATCTTCGGCACAAATATATTTGCCCCCCAGACTTTGCACAAAATCCCCCATTGCCAGCATCATGTCGTCTGTTTTCCCCTTACGAGGATCGCCGATGATAACTGATTTTCCGCCGCCCAATTTTAGGTTTGCCATTGCCGCCTTGTAGGACATTCCTTTGGACAGCCTCAGTACGTCGGTTAGTGCTTCTTCACTACTGGAATAGGGCCACATACGACATCCACCCAACGACGGGCCAAGATTAGTATTATGGATAGCAATAATGGCTTTTAATCCGGATGATTTATGTTGAAAAAATGCAACGTGCTCGTGCTGGTTATACGCTTTGTGTTCAAACAGTGACATTGAATGCCTTATTGTAGGGTAATGAGATTGAGCCTTATATTAGCTCATATTAGCGAGGACACATTTTGCATTATTAGCGGACAGCATTATCTAAGCGGAAACTAATTTTGCCAATTTATCCCCTATATTAGGAGTAGCATCCTAAATTTTTAGATTGATTAAGATACGTTTTTTACGCATCCTTGGCACACCTAAATTACGACCCTGCCTATATGAAACTAGACAAGTTTGATAAACAAATTCTACGCACCTTGCAACAGAACGCCACCATCTCCATGGCTGAGCTCAGCGTGCATGTGGGACTTTCCCACACTCCTTGCTGGCGCCGAGTAAAAAGACTGGAAAGTGAAGGAATAATATTGCGGAAAGTCACGTTACTCAATAATAAAAAATTGAATCTCGGTGTCAGTGTATTTATTTACGTCTCACTTAAAAATCATGACGAAGGTGCATTAAACAATTTTGAAATGGCAGTACAGGATATTGACGAAGTAGTAGAATGCCATACCACCAGTGGCGATCGGGACTATCTGCTAAAAGTAATGGTGGAAAGTATTGAAGAATACGAACATCTGCTAAAAAGCAAACTCACCCATTTACCCAATGTCGATCATCTGAGTTCAACCTTTGCCCTGAAACAAGTTAAATACACCACAGAATTGCCAATAAAAGGTTAGGGAATTCTGAATGAATGAAAAACAAGTTATACGTAGCATTGAAGAATGGCTCGACACTATCGTGATCGGATTAAATTTATGTCCTTTTGCCGCCAAGCCTCGTCGACAAGATAGAATCAGGATTATCGTCAGTGATGCACAGACTGAAGAGGAAATATTAACCAGTCTCGATCAGGAAATTCTCCATTTGTCAGATACACCAACCATATCCACCAGTTTATTGGTATTGGATAAAGGGCTATGTGATTTTGAGCAGTATAATCAATTTCTCCAGTTAGCCGATGATCTACTTGTACAACAAGGCTGGCAGGGAATATTTCAGATTGCCAGCTTTCACCCGGGATATCAGTTTGCCGGAACCGATCTAGAAGACAAGGAGAATCTGACCAATCGCTCCCCCTACCCTATTTTGCATATTTTGCGGGAGGAGGAAATTGAAGATGTGTTGAGACATTACCCTGATCCGGACAACATTCCACGTAATAATATTGCTCGAATGACAGCACTTTCTGCTACTCAGATAAAAAAACTATTTCCTTATCTTTCAAACACATCAAAGATGTAACACAAGTGTTGATTTATCAAAGTATTGTCAAATTTTGCCGCATCGTTACATAAAAAAAGTGCGACCAAAGGTCGCACTAAAACACCAAAACACAAAGACTAAGGAAGATAAAACTCAATACATGCATGAGCTATCATTACCCGTTACATTTTTGTTAAAAACATGTAACCGGTTTCTGAAAAATACCTGAAATAACTTCAAATGCAACTCATAATATTGATTAAAACCGCTTCTTTATTTATGTTTTTTAGTTTACACATCATACAAATGGTACCGCTTACATTTTTTGCATTGAATCGAACGATTTTTACTCAAATCACCACTATTGAACTCGCTGATAACAACATCATTTGCCTGCTAAATTTTATTCAATCGAGGATAAAATCACGGCTGTACGCAAACGGCTACTGCCAAAAGATGACATTTTCTCAAAGTCGGCTCTGGCAATAGGCAAATACTGGCAGTCGACCAAGTCTTGGTGTTTCTCGTCCGGATCAGGATCATGCACATAAAAGCAATGCTCATCATAGCCCGTTACTGCCACCCAATGCGGGGCTTTTTTACGATCCATACGGTAAGTGCTAATCAGTACAATCGGCACCGCGCCCTGGTCACAGGCATCGGCTAATCGTTGTTGTTCGATGTTTTGATAGTATATTTCAATGTTTTCTTTGGTCGCTTGATATAAAAAATCGGCGTGCACATGCTGGATAACCGATTTTTTTTCTTCACTGCGCACCCCGTCAATAAACAGCGCCCCCGACTGACTTATCCATACTTCGGCCGAAAACCCACGACGTGCGGCCGACAAAGCCAGACCGAGTGGATGGCAACCTCCGTGCCCCGAAGTCATAAAGATGGTCGTTGCCTCTCGCCATAACTGAAGCTCTTCCGTCAAATTGGCCTGATAGTTCTTTTTTAATCCCGCCATCGCCATCATCAATGCGGCAGGACCGCATGTGAACGGCGTGCTTTGCTGACACCAGGGCAGCGGCGTTTTAACGATCCCCTGCCGATATTGACGTATACGCTTTTGCATACGCCATGCATCTGTATGATCATCATAGTAGTCGGGCAATAAGCCAAACTCTTTGTAATCAAACTGGTGATAAAATTCAATTGCACTCAAATTGGTTTGATTGACTTCCAGGCGAATATAGAGCGCACCTTTAAGTTGGGCACGAGACTCACCTTCCAACATCAACGCTTTACCAATCCCTTTTCTTCTATATTGCTCATCTATAGCGATTGAATAAAGTCGTGCTAGACTGGTGCCTCGATGAAAGATAATCAGCAAATAACCAATACAAATCCCGTCTTTCAACGCAACTAAAAAAACCACCTGTTCGCTATTTAAAAAGCGCCTTAAGCTCCGGCGGCTCAATCGATCAGTCACGAAACATTGTTCTTCCAGCTTAACCAGCATATCCAGATGGTCAAGATGGGCATTCCTGATGTCAATTTTTCTATTCAATGCTGCGTCACTCATATTTAAATACCACTTCACGGGTAGCACAAGGATACTCTTGTGTATCAAAAGAAAAAATACTCTAGTTTGATCTGTACGTCCTATCGACAGTTAGGCAACTGCGGATTATTGTATAGGCAATCTCACCTATGTTTTGGAACACGCCATGAAGTTTATTAACGACCGGGTTTCCGCCTTCAATTTAGGCGATATTTTTGTTAGCGGCTCCGAACAACTCGAGTTGTTAAATAATGAACGGGGTGTACGTTATCGGGATGCAGCCCACATTGCTCTACCCGATGGTGAAGCTTGGATTTTTGATTATGGAGTCATCATTTTCTGGGCCGTCACCGAAGACGAAAGAATGGCATTGCTTAACCGTTTACAACTGGAAAATCATCAGCTCCATTCCGACAATCAGGAGCATTTCCGTTTTGTCACCGGCGGTAGTGAATTGCGCATTAGTCAGGATAAAATTGTGCTCGCTGATGATGATGTACTAAGTCGCCTGGCAATTAGCCATGCATTAGCTCAGTCGTTAAAGCTAAACGAGTACGAATCTCAAGCTCAGCAGACGATTCAAGCATACGCACATCTACCCCATGCTTTAGCCGAGACGGGTAAAATCAAACTCAGTCGTCAGGAAATAGCCAAAATACGGGGTAATCTATTCAGCACCAAAAGCGATATTATCCTGCACTATGAATTACTGGATACCCCCAACTTTTTTTGGGAATATCCAGAGTATGAAGCCATTTACAATGTCGCGGCGCGTTACCTGGAGATCCATCCACGGGTAGAAATACTGTCAAAAAAACTGTCTACCATCCACGAGCTATTCGGTATGCTGGCTGATGAGCAAAAACATCAACATTCCGCTTTTCTGGAATGGATAATCATCATTTTAATTGCGATCGAGATTGTGATGTTTGGAGCCCAGGAAATTCAGGCTATGTTGTAACAACATAGCCTGATGATTTACGCCGCCTAAAGCGGCCTTTCCATGCGAAAAGCATCTTCTCCGTCAGCGTAATAACCGCTAATCTGCTCAACAGGATTGAAACCAAATTTTTGATACAACGCCTGCACTTTATGCTGACTAGCCCTCACTTCCAGTCGTACTCTGGTATAACCGCATAGTTTAATATCAGCTAGCATTGTTTCGATCAGCCGGTTGGCGACCCCCATACCTCGATACTCAGATAATACAGCAATGGAATACAGTCTCGCCGGTCTGGGTAACTGGGGTAACAACACCATGCAATAACCCGCCAATTTGTTGTCTCTTTCCAGCACCCAGGTTTTCGCTTTTGCTTTATCAAGCAAGTAACGCATTTGCCGCAGAGGAATCTGGTCAGTGGAAAAGCTATGCTGCTCAATATCATCCAATTCCTGGGCATCATTCAGCCTTGCCAGGCGGATACTCATGATTATTTTTCGCGTCCACGCTGTTCAAGTCGATGGGCAAATTCTTGCATAATAATTTTATATAGCTCATTGCCCAAATACGCATCTTCTACTTTACTATCGATGCTGGGATTATCGTTCACTTCAATCACGTAAACCTGATTGCCTTTTTGTTTGATATCCACCCCATACAACCCGCGACCAATAATACTACAAGCACTCAGAGCTGCATCCAAAACAGCTTTGGGCACCTCAAAAGTCGGTAAAGTTTCAAATCCGCCTGCCGAGAAACGTTTTGCGCCATGATTATAAATCTGCCAATGCTTGCGTGCCATATGATAGCGGCAGGCATAAATCGCCCGACCGTTTAGCACGCCGATACGCCAGTCAAAATCGGTATACAGGAACTCCTGAACCAGCACCAAAGCGGTGCTGAGCAATAATTCGTCCAGCTTACTTTTAAGCTCGGTGCGATCATCCACTTTAAACACACCTTTTGAAAACGAGCCCTCAGGCATTTTAAGTACAATCGGATAGCTGAATTCCTGTTCGATATAATCCAACTCTTTGTCGCTACTGCCTATAATCACTTTGGTTTTCAGTGAAGGTACCTTGTTATAGCTAAACGCATCATGCAAGAAAACCTTGTTGCAACAACGCAATATTGAAGTGTAATCATCAATGACCACCAGACCTTCCTGTTCAGCCTTGCGCGCCAACCTGTAGGTGTGGTGATCGATTGCCGTCGTTTCGCGGATAAATAAGGCATCATATTGTGCAATCTGACTAAATCGAACGGCACTCACTGTTTCTGCGTGGATGCCTTCTTTAGCGGCCGCCTTGATAAACTGTTTGATGGCCTCTTTATCGCTCGGCGGATGAGGTTCATCAGGATTAACCAGAATCGCCAAATCCCAGCGCTGACGACGCTGTGAGCCTCCATGTCGCCACACATTTCGCGTAAAAGCTAACAAACGCTGCTGAAACTGCTGTTGTTGTTCCGTATCGAGCTGGTTTAACGCTGAACGTCGCACCTGAATACGCATACCGTTATGATCTTTTAAAATCAGCAATTTCAATATAGGTGACGGGTATTTCTCAAACGCCTGTCGGGCAATTTTTTTCCAGTCATCCTGAGCCGTCCAGCCAAAAAACACCATAATTTCAATCGTTTTACCATCAACAACATTGGCGATTTGTTCAGTAGGTATAGTCACCAGTATGCCGGAAAGACTGTCGTTAGACATATCCCGCAAGTCGTTGATGGTACCGACATTAGGCAAGACTTTGTGACGTCTTGCTTCAGCTAGCAATGAGCAATAATAACCACAACTTAGATAGTGTTCTGTATCACATAAATTAATAACGCGGGTTTTAGGCTCGTTAAGCTTCGGATAATCAGCCAAATAGCTTTCAAAACTGATAACGGTTAGTTCGCTATCATCCAGCAAGAGGTTTGTATTGTCTGCAACAATAATCGTTTTATTCATCTCTAAACTCGTTTATGGAGACATAATACTGAGCACTGCGTCAGCGGCAATAGGCACATCGTTAGGTCAGGTTTACCGGCAAAGTCAACTATCACCGAGCTTGTAGAGAATTGTCTTATAAAAAGTAGATTCATTAATACCTTACCTGCCTTTATATTGTGCTGAATATCACCTATTTGCCAAACAGGCAATAGATAAAATCTCACACACATGTTAAACAATTAAGGGTAGCGAATAGTTTGTATGACGGAAAGGCAGCCGAATATCAGTCTGAGGTTAAAATAGATTTTTCGGTAAGGCAGGAAATACACAAAAGCCGTTTACCCGGGTAAACGGCTTTTCTTCGGCCAAATGACATTTGGCAGTGATAATAAACGTTAAAATGCCATGTTATATTGGGCTGAAAACAACCAGGCATTACCTTCGGATTCAAATTCCCAAACCCCGCCCGAATTATCTGTTTCGCTAAAGGTTTGTTTATCGCCTTTTAAATACGCTACAGCGACATCAATCGAAGAATCGTCTGCCAGTTTATAGTTAACTCCGGTAGTCAACCACAATCGATTTGTATCTGGAATAGAGATAGATAAATGTTGTTTCGACGCTGTTTTATCATAGGCGATTCCAGCTCGTAATTTCACATTTTGGTTCAGCTGGTAATCGGTACCAATCGCATAACGCATTGCATCTTCAAAACCTTCTTCTTTGGCAAACACTTGTCCATCGTCAAAACGATCTTCAAGCTCAGAAGAATACGCTTGCAATGACTCGAAGCTGCTCCAGTCAGTCCATAAAATACTGTAATGTAACCCAGTTTCGTCGCTAAACTGATGACTGCCTGAAAACTCGAGCGTTGCAGGCAATTCCAACTCCAGACTGCCCGCATAATCTTGGCCATTTAAGCCACTATCAAGCAAGCCTGGAATGTAGGGTAAGTCATTACTGATATGTCCCTTGAAATTAATATCGCTAGCCGCTCGATAGTGCAAGCCTAGTCTATGACCAGGCGCTAAATCATAAGCTACACCTATATTCCAGCCGAAGGCGTTGTCATCCCCTTCCAGATTAACCGATTCAGTCTCAGCCGGTATGTTTACACCATTCATCGCAAGGACATTGCTGATATCACCGAAGTGGCGGATGATTTGTGCTTCGGCATAAATATAACTGATGCCGCCACCTATAGTGAATTGCTCATTCAGTTTATAAGATAAGGCAGCGTTTAGATTAATAGTCGTTATATCACTTTTGCCCGCTAACTGGCCTGCCGCATAATCGGACGCAAATTCGGTAGACAACCCGAAGTTGGAAAACACTCCCAAACCAAAAACCAATTTATCATTTATGGGGGAAATAAAATAAGCCGCGGGAACAAAAGCACTGTCTGCAATGCTGTCGTCATCCATGGCACTGGTGTTGGAATATACCGGTGCACTAACACCTTCCAGACTCACGTCTGGTTTAACATAGGTGGCTGACAGTGATAACTGCTTGCTGGTGAACTGTGCCATTAACGCCGGGTTACGCGCGATAACGGACGCATTCTCTGCGATTGCAGCTTCACCGGCAAAAGCACGCCCCAAACCAGACGCACTGTGTTCGGCGAGTTGAAATGCAGCGGCGAAGGTATCCAAAGATAAAGTAGCCAAACTGACTGCCAGAAATGTCTTTTTAAGCATGATAATGTTCTCTTTCTACTACTAAATGAAAAATTTTAATTAAACGGCCGAAGCCTGAAAGAACTAACAAAACTTACCAGTATTGTTATACCAATCCGTACTAATGAGTGACCATTCAGGATGCATCCAACGCTTCTTGAACAAGGCGTCGCTATGCAGGAATGTCCATTCCTGCATAGCGAGTTTTTAAACAGGGCTTACTCTGCGTTGCTCGAACTCGAAAGAGCACTACTATTCCGTCATTCATGCACCTTGATTAAGCCTTTTTAATTCTATCTGGGCGATCATTTATTAGTACGGATTGGTATTATTAAACTATAGGCAATATATAGGGGTGAGCAATACTATCAGTAATGATTCGGTCACCGGCAAATCAATAAAAAACCCGTTGACATTCTTTTAATATCAACGGGTTATCTTAAAATGGCGGTGAGGGAGAGATTCGAACTCTCGTTAGGGGTTAACCTAAACACACTTTCCAGGCGTGCGCCTTCAGCCACTCAGCCACCTCACCAAATTCTATAATATCAGCACATCTATTTGTTGTATCGATTATGTGCTGGCGCCCTTATCGTGCGCGCTACGCCGGACATCCTGTCCTTCGCCTTTCAGGCCAGTGTCGCTTCGCTCCGCTGTTCCATTTTGTTCCGGACAAAATGGTCAGCCACTCAGCCAACCCGGCAAATTCTTTTGCACAATCAAACCATTATGCGAGCGCCGCGTATGGTAGGGAATTCAACCCATTGAATCAAGCGTTATTATCGACAATTAGCTAGTTTGCTGCATATTTCAGCAATCAGGCATTGCCCTTTAACTTAATTTTAAGTTGTGTGGAGAAGTCCAGCATGCGGTCCAGTGGTATCAAGGCTTTCTGGCGTAAGTCTTCATCGACAAAAATCTCATGCCCCTGACTATCTGTAAGAGCTTTCTCAATCGCCTGTAAGCCATTCATCGCCATCCAGGGGCAGTGCGCACAACTGCGGCAAGTTGCACCATTTCCGCCTGTTGGGGCTTCCATAAAGGTCTTGTCGGGACAAAGTTGCTGCATTTTATAAAAAATGCCTCGATCTGTTGCAACAATAAAGGTCTCGTTCGGCAAGTTTTTGGCGGCATTAATCAACTGGGTGGTGGAACCAACAGCATCGGCCATTGCCACAATATGTTCCGGCGACTCTGGGTGAACCAGTATCGCAGCTTCGGGATATTGCTGTTTAAGTTGCTTGAGTGCTTTGGATTTAAATTCATCGTGAACAACACAGGCGCCCTGCCACATTATCATTTCGGCGCCGGTTTGCTTTTGAATATAGGCTCCTAAATGGCGATCGGGTCCCCACAGAATTTTCTTCCCTTGAGAATCAAGATGTTCAACAATTTCTAGCGCTATACTGGAAGTCACCACCCAATCAGCTCTCGCCTTAACTGCAGCGGATGTATTGGCATACACCACAACGGTATGATCAGGATGAGCATCACAAAATTCACTGAATTTATCTGCAGGACAGCCCAAATCCAGTGAACAAGTAGCCTCTAGTGTCGGCATCAAGACTTTCTTTTCCGGACTCAGTATCTTGGCCGTTTCTCCCATAAAGCGGACACCCGCGACAATCAATGTTTGCGCATCATGATCGCGGCCAAAACGGGCCATTTCCAAAGAATCAGAGATACAACCGTTGGTTTCTTCGGCCAAAGCCTGGATTTCAGGATCGGTATAATAATGCGCCACAAGGACGGCATTTTTTTCCAGCAACAGTGCCTTAATCCGAGCTTTATATTCTTTCTGCTCAATATCACTTAACGGCTTCGGTTTTGGAGGAAATGGATACGCTAACGTATCAATTTGAACGGCCTGATTCATACAACGACTCAAATAGCTTCAAGACTGGCAATTATAACGAATTGCCTGATATTTTGAAATGAACTTGTCATATACAAAGATTAAGCTGATAGATTAATCTGTTATTTACGATAGCGGGATAGGTAGGCGAAATGATCAAAGATAAGTGGTGGGTCGTGCTGGATTCGAACCAGCGACCAATTGATTAAAAGTCAACTGCTCTACCAACTGAGCTAACGACCCACATTTAAATTCTTTATTCTTTACAACTCACTGCCGGTGCAGTTGACCTTTAATGTCACCTACTCCGTGAGCTAACGACCCACTAATCATGATTGATTTACTTCAATCTTAAATTTAAACCGTAACGCGACGCTAACGGAACAAATGGCGATGGCGCCAAATATCACGTAATCCATAGTGTTACCTTACAGATCACGCTAACTGGTCTACCAAGATGCAATATCTACATCTGCTAAATCACCAATTAAAGTAAAAAGTGGTGGGTCGTGCTGGATTCGAACCAGCGACCAATTGATTAAAAGTCAACTGCTCTACCAACTGAGCTAACGACCCACTTAGTGTGTCTGGAATACAGACGCTGAAAATACATCGGGGACAAAAGGTGTCGATAAGATCATAAACTTTCTTATCCGGTTTGATAAAATCACAGGCTGATAGTAAACCTTCTGTTTATCACTACCTTAAACATTGGTGGGTCGTGCTGGATTCGAACCAGCGACCAATTGATTAAAAGTCAACTGCTCTACCAACTGAGCTAACGACCCGCTTTTAAACCCTTTAAACTTTACAACTCGTTGCCGGCGCAGTTGACTTTATGTCACCTACTCCTTGAGCCAACGACCCGCTCTGTCTGTCTCAACGGCGGCATATAATACTTATTTATGCCCCCGGCGCAACCTAAAACAGTTAAAAAAAGCAGATAAGCGTGTGTTTGCTGAAAATACCAACAAAAGTTCGACTTATTTCAGACTTTTTAATCGGCTATCAGCTAATTTTGCGGCAGTAGAGCCTGTATATTGGTCAACAACCTGGGAAAAAAGTTGTTGTGCCCGGGGTAGATTATTTTGCTTTTGAGCGATCATACCCAGTTTTAACAAAGAATCTGCACGCTTGGTTGAGTCAGGATAGTGACCGACTAAATAATTAAAACGCGCTTCCGCACCTGACCAGTCTTGCTTATTAAACAACAGCTGTCCCAACCAATAATAGGCATTAGCCGCATAGGTTGAGTTAGGAAATTGAGTCAAAAACTTCTCAAACTCTGCAATAGCCTGATCATAACGTTTATCTTTCAGGATAAGGTTAACGGCGTTGTCATACGCCTGACTCTCGCCTACAGCAGATTGGTTGCCAGATGGTGTATTGGTTTGAGGATTAGCAGGTAACATCGGAGTGGAATCCGGTTTCTGCATAACCGACTGGATGCGTTTATCTATTTCCTGATAAAGCTCTCGTTGGCGCTCCAGAATCTGTTCCAGCTTGTGCGTATGTAACTCGACTGTACCTCGTAACTCATTCACTTCATCTTGAACCGTATCCAACTGTTGCTGCAAACGTTGCTGCATGTCAGTACGCGTCCCTACCATTCTTTCTAGTGTGGCAAGGCGCTGTTCAAGGCTACCGCTGTTAACGTCCGTTACAGGCGCAGGAGCCGCATAAACTGCGGCTCCTGTTACCAACAAGGACAATAAAACAATATTGTGTTTAATCATCCCAATCTCTTAGTTTTGATAAACCAGAACTCCACGACGGTTTTCAGCAAAAGCAGATTCTGAATGTCCTGTATTAACCGGTTTTTCTTCGCCGTAAGAAACAACAGAAATCTGGCTTGGGCTGACACCGGCATTTTGCAAGTAAGTCGCTACAGATTTAGCGCGACTCTCACCTAATGAAATATTGTACTCAGGTGTACCACGCTCATCACAATGTCCTTCAATGACAATATTGACACCATGATGCTTAACCAAAAAGTCGGCGTGTTTGTCCAGAATAGGGTAATAATCAGAACGTACAGTTGCACGGTCAAAGTCGAAATAAACAACCTGTTCATTTTCCAAGGCAGCAATGTCTTCGCGCATTTGTTCTTCAGCGCTCATGACAGGCTCCATAGAACCCATTTGCACACCAGAATTCTGGTTCTCGGTTGATGACTCCATTGCAGAGTCATTTGATTCTGCTTGCTCCTTCACACCAGAACTGGATGAACATGCCATCATCGTCATTACTGGTAACGCAATAAATAAGCCTTTTAACACTTTGTTAAGTTGCATCCTGTAGATCCTTATCGTTATTCAAATTGTTTAATAATTACTACTATCCAGCCTGATAGTACTGAATAGTGACAATATTTATCGCAAAAAAGGCGACCAGCTAGGTGATTTAACTTCGCCATTTGCAGCTGGTAAACGGGCTTTAAATCGTCCATCCAGCGAAACTAATGACAACACCTGTCTCCCTCCATGCAACGTACTGTACATGATCATACTACCGTTTGGCGCAATACTTGGCGATTCGTCCAGTTCAGTTTTTGTTAAAACCTGTATTGCTCCAGACTGGACATCTAATCTGGCGATATGGTAATTGCCACGAGTTCTATTTACCATCACCACTTGACGGCCATCAGGTGTAAACACCCCACCTAGATTCATTTCGCCGTCAAAAGTCAGACGCCTGACTTGTCCTGATGCTAAATTTACTCGATAAATCTGTGGTTTACCACCCCGTTCCGAACTAAAAATGATGCTTTCTCCATCTGGTGCCCAACTCGGTTCGGTATCAATGTTACGGTTTTTAGTCAATCGGCGCATTTGCTTACTCGCCAAATCCATTATATATAGCTCAGAATTACCGTCTTTAGATAGCACCATCGCCAGTTTTTTACCGTCGGGAGAAAACACCGGCGCTCCGTTTATGCCAGGAAACGAGGTTAACTTGGTTCGGCTCATGGTATATATATCTTGTACATAAATTTCGGATTTCTTGTTTTCAAAACTGACATAAGCCAATTTATTACCATCCGGAGACCATGAAGGTGACATCAGCGGTTCCCGCGAGCGTAATAACACAGATTCGTTAGCACCGTCATAGTCAGCAACCACTAGCTGATAGGGATACTCGTTAGTCGCTCTGTCACGCACAATAACGTAGGCTATACGGGTTAAAAATGCACCACGAACGCCGGTCAGTTTCTCATATACAACATCGCTAATACGGTGGGCATATTGGCGGAACTGGTTACCGTTGATGACCGTTTTACGGCTATCAAGAATATGATCATTGGATTTAATCAGCCGTCCATTGCTTAGCATTTGCGACTGTCCACCGGTAATCTGGCCACGCAGTACATCGATAAGTTCAAACGAAACCACATAGCGGTCAATAGACTCCACCTCAATTTTACCCACCAACACGGCCTCGACACCAGTGGAAGCCCAAGCTGCATAATCCACATCCGCATCTTCACCGGGAAACTGTGGCATGTTGGCAGTATTGATGGGATTAAACTTCCCGCTGCGACGCAGGTCGGCAGCGACGACATCGGCGATAGTGCCGGGTAATTGGCCTTGTCCGCTGAATTTAAAAGGAACTATTGCTATAGGTCTGGCGGTATCGACACCTTCCGTTATCACAATTTCCAATGCAGCATGACTGGTCAGAGTGAAACAGGTACAAGCAAGAAGACATATCTTTACAAGTGCTTTGAACATTATAGCTCCGGTTCTACAGTTAAATTAATATCACGTAATTGTTGATAAATATCCGGATCAGATGATACCGGTAAGGTTTCTGATTTCAATACTGCTCGTCGAGCGGCATCGCATACAATACCATCTCCTCCCAACACACTGACATTAGTCACAAATCCGTTGGAAGCCAACCGAATATTTAACCGGCACTTTTTACCGTTCATCGAGTCGTCTACAATGAGGTTACGTTGAATAGTATTATAAATCAGTGCTTTATATTTTTGTACTTCAGACAAAACCTGACTACTCCGAGCCCGTTGGCGGCTAGCCATTTCGGCTTGCAACTGCTCCTCCATCATACGCTGCTGCTCTGCCTGTTCTTTGGCCAACTGTTTTTTACGCTCAGCTTCCTTGCGTTCCTGTTCTTGTTTTTGTCTAGCAATTTCTTCCCGCTTCTTGCGCTCTTCCTGCTCTTTGCGCTGACGTTCTTTTTCCAGCTCAGCAGCCTTTTTCTTATCTTGCTCTTTCTTAATTCTGGCTTGTTTGGCTTTTTCCTGCGCACGGCGATCATCTTCAATTTTTTGTTTTCGTTCCTTTTCGCGCTGCTGTTTAGCCAGCTCTTCACTGCGCTTGCGCTGTGCTTCGGCTTTTTTATTATCCTCTATTTTCTTGAATTTTTGTTCGATGACCGCCTTGTCGACTACCGTTGCGTTAATAACCGGCTGGCTAACGGTCATCGGCATTTCCGGCGTTGAGCTGAAATCAAAGCTAAGCATTAACAGTACAACCACAACTATATGCAGGATACCGGACTTAACTACCGCGCCACTGAATGTTTTTTGACTCATTTTTGTTCCGATGAATCCGTCATTAATCCCACGGAAGGCACACCAGCGCGCTGCAATAACACCATCAATTGCACTACCTGACTATAGGACACAGCGCCGTCGCCGTTAACCACCACGGGAATATCCGGATCTTTTTGCAGTTGCGCTGCGACAATAGTGGCTAAATCCACCGCCGACATGGCTTTATCCTGAGTGTCACCAATATTCAGATAGTAATTACCCTCTGCATCAACAGATGCCACCATTGGTGGTTTACTATCTTCATCTAGTGCTTCTGCTGACGCTTTGGGTAAATCAACTTTTACGCCTTGCGTAATCAAGGGCGCTGTTACCATAAAAATAATCAATAACACCAACATCACGTCTATATAAGGCACAACGTTGATTTCCGATACGGGTTTGCGTTTTTTGCGTACATACATAAACTATCCCTCCCGCACAACACCTTCAGATGACAAAGTTTGTCGGTGCAGAATGCTGGAAAACTCCTCCATAAAGTTACCGTAATTATTCTCCAGCTTTTCTACCTGATTACTAAATCTGTTGTAGGCGATGACGGCCGGAATAGCAGCGAACAACCCCATCGCAGTGGCGATAAGCGCCTCAGCAATACCTGGCGCAACCATTGCCAAGGTGGCTTGTTGCACCTCACCCAAGGCAATAAAAGCATTCATAATCCCCCAAACCGTACCGAACAAACCGATATAAGGGCTTATAGAACCGGCGGTGGCCAAAAAAGGTAAGCTATTTTCCAAACGGTCAACTTCTCTGGACAAGGCTACTCGCATGGCCCGAAAGGTACCGTCCATCACTGCACCTGATGGAGTAGAAGGACTTTTGCGTAAACGGATAAATTCCTTGAAACCGGCACAGAACAAGCTTTCCATGCCCATAATGACCTGACGGGCGGAAATTTCTTGATACAGTCGATTCAAATCCACACCGGACCAGAATTTATCCTCAAACTTGCGCATTTCCCGGCGGGCGTTATTGAGTATTTTACTGCGCTGAAAGATAAACGCCCAGGACACCACTGACGTCATTAATAACAACAACATCACCAGTTTTACCAATAAACTGGCTTGCCAGAACAAGTCAAAAAAAGATAATTCAGCAGACACTTAGCAGTTCCTCTTTGATGTTTTTTGGAATAGCAACCGCACGCATTTGACTCAGATCTACACAAGCGACATACACAACGGCACTAACCAAAAGTTCATTATTATGATTGTAAATTGTTTGTTCAAATATCAGGCTGGCCCGATTTAACTTTGTAATTTGGGACTCGATGTTGAGTAACTGGTTAAATCTGGCAGGACGATGATTATCCATTTCGACACGACGCACCACAAACCCCAAATTATCAGCCAGCAATACGTCCTGCTCTATACCCAAATCCCTGAGCCACTCTGTTCTGGCTCGTTCCATAAACTTGAGATAGTTAGCATAGTAGACAATACCACCTGCATCGGTGTCTTCATAATACACCCTCACTTCATACTGATGCACTGAACCCATACGACCCTGTTCAAGGTTAATTAGTTGCATATTAAGGTAACATAAAATATTGGCTTTGTGAGCCAGCCTATCTGAGCAAAAAGCTGTTTTAGTTCAAATTGTTAATAAGCGAATAGACACGAGTGATAACAATTAATTTACACAAACACCACAAAAATCACAGATTAAGATTCTAATCAACACATATTCTAATAGAACAAATAACACACAGAAATTATATCCAATTGTATTTTATACAAAAAATAATAAATTCGAGCTTGTTAAATATACTTTTGAAGTAAAATTAATAAAAAATGAATTAGAAAAACTAATGAATAAAAGATAATTTTTCTCGTTTGAGAATATGGCGGCCGTCGATATAATGGTCTTGTTTTCTGAGCTAGCGCAACGATGTTAACCCATCATAGCCAGATTCATCAGTTTATCATCCCCTGTGATAAACAGACATGTTCCCTGGAATTTTTTTCCATTAATCAACTTTGTTGTTTTGCCCGCTCACCCGAGCGGGCTTTTTTTTACCTGCGATCCAGCTCTAGACTTGCAATTGTTTATTAATTGGCAAATCTCGGATCCTTAAACCGCTGGCGCGAAAAATTGCATTGGCCAAACTGGCTGCCACAGGCGGTACACCGGGCTCTCCAACGCCACCAGGAGGTGCATCAGATTCTACTATATAAACAGACATAGACGGGCATTGGGGCATTCTCAATTGGGGGTAATCATGGAAATTGGATTGCACTACTGCGCCATTTTGATAGGTAATTTCCCCCATCAATGCCAATGAAAGACCAAAGTTCATCGCTCCTTCCATTTGTGAGCGCACTCTATCCGGGTTAATCACTGTTCCTGCATCAGTCGCCAAATGCATATCCAGCACCTTAACCGCACCATTTTCCACTCTGACCTTAGTGGCTACCGCACAATAGGTGACAAAACTTCGATGTACACTAATTCCCCAGGCTTCATTTTTTGCTGTAGGTTGGTCAATACCGGCTTTGTCAGCAACAAGATTCAGTACCTGCCTGAAACGTTTAATATCAATCGGAAAGGTTTCTTTCGGATCACCATAATTATTAAATGCAAAACCTTGCTCGGTAGGATCGACCAAACGATCTTCACCTAATAACTGTAACCACATATCTCTTGGGGGGATTCCGGCCTTATCGGCAATTTCGTCTACAAATGAGCCCAATGCAAAGCCATGGTGAATATTGCTGACCGAACGCAACCAGCCGATCCGGGTATGCGCTGTAGACTTGTGGGTTTCACAGGACAAGTCACTAATTGCAAAGGGCACATCACCAAACCCCAATGACAGTTCTCCATCAGAGGGTTCATCAGTGGTACCGGTAAAGGTCCAACTTATACTCGGAAAACAGGTTCGTTGTACCCAGCCTGAAACCTTATTGTTGCTATCCAGTCCCGCCTGATAAAATTGTGAACTGATGGCATGATAATAACCATTACGAATATCATCTTCGCGGCTCCAGGCGACGCGCACCGGTTTACCGGTTGCCTTGGCCAGAATGGCTGCTTCTACCGAGAAATCCGGTTTTGATTTTCTACCGAACCCACCGCCCAGCAAAGTCACATTGACTTTTATGTTGGCCTTATCCATACCCATAATTTCAGCTACCGTTGACTGGGTGCTTTGTGGTGTTTGCGTACAAGCCCAGATTTCCAGTTTACCGTCTTTAAAAACCGCCGTAGCTGCTGGCGGTTCCATCGGCGCATGCACCAGATAAGGTACGTTGTACTGTGCAGTAATTTGCTGACTGGACTTTTTAATGGCGGCATAGGCATCGCCTACATGACGAATAACCTTGCCCTTGTGTTTAATTCGCTGTTGCATATCAGCATGAAAATCCGCCGATTGATGATCCTGATTATCCCCGACCTGCCATTCAATTTTGAGCTTTTTCCTGCCCTGTAGCGCTGCCCAAGTATGGGTGGCCATCACGGCTACACCAGGTAAAGACTTAAATCCAGCAGGCATCTGCTGGTCCGGCATTCTATAGGTCTGCACCACGCCCTTAACTTTTAATGTTTCACTATCATCAAAGCTAGATAACGTTGACCCCAGTACTGGCGCTCGTTCGATACTGGCATATAGCATTCCCGGTAATTTCACATCCTGTCCATACACAGACTGGCCGGTGACAAATTTATGCATATCGACACTGGCTAACCCTTTACCAATATAGGTGAAATCTTTTTTAGCTTTTAACTTCAATTGGTTTTGCTCAGGAGCATCGAGCAATGACGCGGCACGTGCCAGCTGGCCGAAACGCAGGGATTTATCGCTTGGCCGATGAATAACCTGGTGATTTTTGGCCATCACTTCACTAACCGGCACTTGCCATTGGTTAGCTGCAGCCTGTTCCAGCATCATTCTGGCTGCTGCGCCCATTTCACGCATAACCTGATAAAAATGACGCATAGAGCGCGAACCATCGGTATTCTGGCTACCGTATTGTTCATTAGCCAACCCTTGCACAACCTTGACCAGCTCCCAGTCTGCCATCAATTCATCGGCCACTACCTGAGGTAATCCGGTTCGGATCCCCTGCCCCATTTCACTGCGATGACAAACGATATTAACAGTGTTATCGGTGTTGATACTGACAAACAGATTTAATTCGTTAGCCGTCGACTGAGCTGCCCAAGCTGGCGCCCACCCCGGCATTGTTGTTGCCAGAACCAGGCCGGAACTTCCTATTCCGGCGATTTTAAGAAACTGTCTACGACTCACATTATGTAATGCGTTCATAGGATATCTCCCACATTTTTAGCAGCCGCTTTAATCGCTGCTTTTATGCGAGGATAAGTCCCACAACGACAAATATTGCCCTGCATATGGTTGTCGATGTCTTCATCAGACGGATTGGGGTTATTTTGTAGTAACGCTACCGCACTCATGATTTGACCAGACTGGCAATAACCACACTGTGGCACATTATGTTCGCTCCAGGCTTTTTGTACCGGATGAGAGCCAGTATCGGATAAGCCTTCAATGGTAGTGACCGATTTATTGGCGACCGCCGACATCGGTAAGGTACAGGAACGCACCGACTGCCCGTCCAGATGCACTGTACAGGCACCGCACAACGCCATGCCGCAACCATATTTAGTGCCAGTCATATCAAGTATATCCCGGACCACCCATAGCAAAGGCATATCAGGCTCTGCGTCAACATCGACCGGTTTATCGTTTAAGGTAAAAGTGATCATTCTAGTTCCTCTTTTTGCATCCGTTGCCAATGTTGCAAGTCGCCCCGGGTATCAATATCAAAGGCTGCCTGCTCAAAGGGTATAGTGGTTGTTCTATGCTGATTCTGCTGAATAATTTGCCTCGCTCCGATATCTCCACGCAGCTGTTTCAGACCGGTAAAATCTTGTATAGCAAAGATAGCAGGCACCCCCATATGTTGCCCGTAAAGGGTGGCAATAATATTATCCGGGTATTGTTCCGCCGCCCGGAGCATATTAGCGAGATGGACATCATCAATCCCTACCTGATCCGCTAACCCTATCAATATATGGGTGTAACCCTCTCGCAGTTGTTTTATCGCATCCGCGATACTTTGCCCGATCCCACGTTGCCATTGACGAGAATAGAGTGTTTGTATTCTTTCGGGTAAAGCCTCGGCAATTTGTTGGTGATTGGCACCAAGCACCACATACAAATCTGCGCCGTTAATTTGCTGAAATTGCCGGACTACACAACATATCATGGGTTGACCATTAATCATCGCCAGTTGTTTAACACCGTTAAAGCGACGGCTTTCACCCGCAGCCAAAACAATGATAGCGACTTTCATCAGCTACCCCACCCGGTAAGAACTTTGCTTATCGACTGACCGTCAGCCCGATATAAAAAGCTGTGTATCTCGGCAATCATTGCCAATGCAATGGACTCGGGCAGATCGCCACCTAGTCGTAACCCTACCGGATTCGCTAAGGGTACATTAAATTGCTGGCGTGATAATTGGGCTCGTTCCAGTACCTTGTCAGTGCGATGCACCGGTCCCAAAATCCCCAAATACTGCGCCGGGCTCTGCTGAACTAGCGCCAATGCCTGAGCATCCAAATCGACACTATGCGTCATAACTAGCGCAGCATTGATACTTTTAAACCAGTCCGCGTTATTTTGTTGAACGATAGAATCGTGAATAACCCGTGTCGCAGACTTAAAATATGCCGCTCTACCGTTGGCAATTCTGGGATCGCACACCGTCACTTGCCAGCCTAAGGTTGCCGCCAAATTCACTACCGGGCGCGCGTCAACTCCGCCACCAAATACCGCCAAGTGTACAGGGGGGGTCAGGTAATGAGTAAGTACAGCTGTATCCCCGAGCTGTGACAACCGGCATGGTTGGCCAGATTCAGTTAAAAGGGATAGTTGTTCTAATTCGAGTAGTTGGTTATCGGGTGTACTTTCATCCAGATTCTGACGATAACCACAGGCCATATCCCGACTTAAATGCTGATAAACCTGTTGTAACTGCAAGTAATTTTGCGACGCGAGTATCGGCTGCAGTAATATCCGCACCATCCCCCCACACCCCAATCCAAGTTGCCAGGCGAGATCGTCTTCTTCACGCATATCATATTCAATTAAACGGTTTTTATGCGTGTCCCAACACTGCCTGGCTTGCCGCATAATGTCGGCTTCCAGACAACCACCACTCAGTAAACCAAAATACTGGCCCAGACTGTTAATCATCATCATCGCGCCGGGTTTACGGTAGGTGGAACCATCAGTTGAGACTATTGTTGCCAGCACCCAGTCAAGTTGATCTTTTTGGGGCAACCATTGCTCCAGTAATTTGAGAAACTGATTCATACGGCAATATTGTCTACACAAATAGCAAGGTTTCTTAGAGAGATCATTCAGATTCAACCAAGGTTTTAAGGTTCAGCAAACTGGTTTCAAAATCGGGACCCACAAAGTCATCCATCATTAGCACAAAATAGTGATTTAGCGGGTTGTTACCCACATCACCATAATCCTGCCACAGCACAGTGGTTTTGCCATCATTTTCGATCAGTTTCATTTCGCCGGTGGAGCCCATATCAAAATCAGCAAAATACAAGGTGTACACCAGACGCTTATTCTGATCCGCCGCGATGACAGTCATTTCACCATTACCTTCCTGTTTACTTTGCCACAAGGCTTTCATACCAGGGCCAGACTCAGCTCCCTGATAACTCACCTGCATAGCCAGGTCTCGCTGATACCACACTCCCCAGTTGCGCCATTGCCTCAAATCGGCAATATGGTTATAAACTTGCGCTGGCGACGCATCGATATCGATTTGACGCTCCACCTTAAACTCGGCCGGTAACATAAAGCCAATACCCAGCACTACAACCATTAGCACCATTATTGTTATCAACACTCTTTTTAAAAATGCCATTGCTCTTTTCCACCCGTTGTCAGAATATTGAGAATAGAATGATTTTTGTTCAGTTTAAATAGTCAACTTATCCAGAACTGGAGCTAATTGTTTGAATTTTATATTTTTGTTGACCTCGATTTATTACAGGAATGAAATTTGTCGCTAATATTTGTATCCATAGCGACTGTTTAATACAGGAACCAAATGTTTAGTTCACTGACACAGATAAAAGAAGCCTTTATTCAGGGGGGTGGCGGAATTCACCTCAACGCAGTGCTAATGATTTTGGTTAACTTACTGCTGACAGCGCTGGTCTGCTGGATAATATTGTCTTCGGCACATTACGTAACTAATCAAGACAATCTTAATCTGGGAATAGATTGTATTAACAGCCTGCTACTGTTTGTCGTGTATTGTTTTATTGCCTTAATTCCCCTTAAAAAACAGATTAAAGGCTGGTTGATTGCTGGATTATTTATTGCCCAGATATCGATGATTATCAATTTATTAGCCGCACACTATTCCTTTTCAGCGTTTAAACTGATCTGGCTGGGTGATGGCGCCTATTTTTTCGGCTCAGTACTGGTTGGTTTTGGCGCTACCCGCTGGGTCACTTATACCTACCGCATCTCAACCATGGACAAGCTAACCAGAGTTCACAACCGCCGGTTCTTTGAAACTATGGTCATTCAATATCTGCATCGACTTCAACGGATACCGGAACAGGCCTGTATGTTGAGTCTGGACATTGATAATTTTAAGCAAATCAATGACAAATTTGGCCATATGACAGGCGATACAGTGCTGCAATCGATTGGCAAAATATTACTTGAGTGTGCCCGAAAATCCGACGTTATTTGTCGCAGTGGCGGTGAAGAATTCGAAATATTGTTAATAGGTGCGACAATAGAACAGGCGCAGGAAATAGCCCAACGTATACTTGACCAGTTGGCTGCCAGGACACCGGACAGCATTCCTACTTTGACGGCCAGTATAGGTCTGACCGAAGTACGAACCAGTGATTCCATAGATACGCTTCGTGCTCGCGCCGACAAAGGCATGTATCAGGCCAAACAATCAGGTAAGGCTAAAACGATCCTGGTATAACCACAAAACCGGCTTAACCGATATTCAGCCGAACAAGCATATCCTGACCGCTGACTCCCTGCACCATATCTTCGCTTTCAATCGCTTTTATCCATTGTACAACTGCGCTATTTACCGGTGTCGGGATAGCAAGTTTTACTCCCCATTTGACAATTTCGCCGTTCAGATAGTCAATCTCTGTCTGCTTATGTTGGTGTAAGTCCCACCACATTGAAGTACGCACATCCGGATCAATCGCTAACATTTTATTCGCCACTAACACAAACAACCAGTCTGGCAAGCGCAAGATCATCGGCAGTTTATCGGCACTCACTGCGGTGATTCGGGGTAATTTTATATCCTGCGCCCTGACCACGGCTAATAACTCTTCCATCATTGTCGCGATGACCCGCCTGAAATTCCGTTGCCGCAACATGGCCTTAACCGGAATATCGGCAATCGCATTGACAGCGTTCCCCAGATTCAACTGTAATTTGGCCCATAACAGGTTGTGCATATCGCTGTCGCATCGAACCGGCAACAACTCACATGCCAATAGCGCTTGAAGTTCATTAGCAATAGTCGATTCATCATGTTCAATAGTTAATGCCCCTTCCGATCCACGATGAAAATGTCCATTTTCAAATTGCACAACATTAAACGGCACCATGACTCTGAGCACGGCATTGTTTGGAAATGCCTGCTTAACCTGTTGGTCAGACCCCAAACCATTTTGGCAACACAGAATGACAGTTTGCGGAGTTACCAAAAGTTGAATATCGATTAATGCGTGTTGAATACCGGTACATTTAACCGTTAGCCATAAAAAGTCAGCCGTGGGTAAAATGGCATTCGGCGACCGGTAAATATCATATAAACCCGTCATCCTGACCTGTTGCCGATGTTGATGATAATCGGTAAGCGTGATGCCGTCTTTTAGCTTATCCAGCATGTTCTGTCGGCCAATCAAAGTTACCGACAATCCCTGTAACTGCATTATGGCGCCAAGATAACTGCCGATTAAACCGGCACCAAAAACAATATGTTGAACCATCTAGAGCCTGTTGATCTTTGCGGTATAAATTTTGTTCTAACTAAACGCTTTTTAATCGCGGCGCTTATTTGCAGGCCTAATGGGTTAAGTCAAAAATAAGCAACAAAGAGTAAAAAGCGTTTAGGACGAACCCTTTGGGCAACGTTTGTGCGGCCTTTCTACCGCTTCAGCACTCATTCATGTAGAGCAACTACACCACAATCGTGCTTCATTGTATAAATGCCGCACAATTCGTTGCAAAAGTATACCGCAAAGATCAACAGGCTCTAGTTACAACCAACCAAGAATCTGATGCCTCTATGTTGCACGCTCCAGCTCGTTCCGGCAACGCCTTTAATATTGCCCCACATACTGCATAAAACAAAAGGGCTCACCAAGTTTGGCGAGCCCTTATCAGTTGTCTATTTTCAACCTTGACCAGAGTTTATTTTACTCAGTCGCACATCGACTTCTGGTACACAAACGTCTGATTTCAGAATAGTCACGCAAATTGACCACACCATCACTATTGAAATCGTAAATCGAGTCAATGTCAGTACCAGCCCGCAAAGCGTCAAGGAACGCGCGTAGGTCATCATTATCGATATCGCCATCGGCATCCCAGTCACCGGCCATTGCCGGACTTTCCAGTTGCAAACTAATTACCACCGGATCATGGTCAGAAACGCGATAGGCGTCAGCGGCATAAAAATCAACCAACTGTGCTGCGGTTTTGTTTTCCACGTTGTAATCCAGTACACGTGGCTCATCAGCGTTAATATGCCATTCAACCGCATCAACAACTTGCGGTAACAGCAACTGATTAGCTAAACCATGATCCAGATAACCAAATTCACCATTAAAGGTATAAGAATATGCCGCGTCACCATTAAAGTGATTCAACAGATTGGTATACCCGGCTTGCTCGATTTTTCTGATTGGATCTTCCTTGGCGTTAGAATTCAAGTCACCAATGATTAATGCGGGGGTGTCCGGAAATTGCTCAGCCAAAAAGATCGTCAACGCTTGCGCAGCACGGGTTCGGGTCAGGTTACAGTTTCCCTGTCCGGTTGTTGTATCGTCATCACCTGCACCGCAGCCACTGCCTTTTGATTTAAGGTGATTGACACTCACAACCAGTGACTCGCCATTTTCCAATAAAGAAAACTTCTGATTAAGCGCAGGGCGATTACGATAGTCGAGGAATAAGGGACCATTGCTATCCTGCACCGAATTACTGCTATCCAGAATTTTTAGCGGGCCATCTAATCCAACTACAGAAGGCTTATATAGCAGCGCAACCATAATTTCATCCGTTCCAACCGTACCACCGGCATCAACATAGGCATAAGTTCCGGCACCCAGTTGTGCATTCAAACGCGCGGTTAAATCAGCAATAGCGCTATTTTCAGCAAAACCGTCATTCTCGATTTCCATCAAACCAATAATGTCGGCGTTCATCGCCGCTATAGCCGCCACGGTTTTATCGATTTGTCGTTCAAACTCAACCTCAGTGGTGGCCCCTCTTGCCGTCGGGAATCCCTGTCCTAATCCGTTACCATTAAACAGATTCAACACGTTTAGACTGGCAATTTTAAGATTACCCGAGGTTAATTCTGGCGCTGGTGTACGTGGATTAGTTTGCACAAAAGTAGGCTCTTGTGTGGGTATCACCCGGTAATTACTAAAGCTGTAGTCCAGTATTCCGGTTAGAGCAGCAACGGTATCGCCGGTACGCAAGGTGTTGATCGCAGACAAGCCGCCAGCAGGATAAATCACATCAGCCGGATCACTGCCGTTCATTCCATCGTCCAGAATCACTTTATTCAGGGCATTTTGAACCGCTAAATTTTGTGCTTCTGCAGAATCAGGAATAAACAAGTTGGTAGGTGTGAACAAACGACCATTAGATAATGTCACTTCGCCAAAATGGCCAAGATTATAATTATCACTTACTGTCAGTTCCGCCGCACTGGTGACCAGCATCCCTTCCATGGCTTCGGGCGCAGCTGCCGAGGCGAAAGGCAATGACAAAGATACAGGCTGAACACTGCCCGTGCCGCAATCAGTCAGTACCTCACTGGCGACCAGCTGAGTTTTACCATTAAACTCGGTGACCTCACCCAATACCCGCACAATACTGCCACTAACCGGCAGAGAAAGAGCCGGGCTATATACAAACACCCCTTCGGATGTTGCCGAATCACCATCTTCATCGGAGCCTTCTTCCTGCACAAAATAGCCATTCAGTGCACTCAATGACGCGGTGACGACCCCCTCAATAATATGAGTTTCGCCTGATAATGGAGAACTATCACCACTTCCCTGTATGGCACTGATACGAGTGGCTGGATCAAGACAAACACCGATATCTACAACCGGATCGTCAGGATCTTCACCAACGGAAGAGCGGTGGGCGCCCAGATATTCGGTGGTATCTCTGGCAAAACCATCCCACTCAACAGCCGGATCAAAGGCGTCATCTATAATTACATCACCTTTAGTCACAAATTCCTTGCGCACCAAAGTGTGATCTTTACTGCTTTGCTCGCCGCTACCCCATTCACTACCAGGATCAACACCTACCTGACCAAAAGAATCAATCACAACTCCGTCTTTAAACAGCACATAGGCGTCATCACCATTGTGATTGATGCTACCGGTAATTTGATCGGCAACATCCAGAATGCTTTGAATAGCACTGGGATGAGCTAACACAAAGACATCATGCGGTTCAATGCTACCTTGTAAATCAAACAAGGTCGGAGACGCAGAACCGTTCACATACAAACCTAACTGGTAATTGCCGGCAGTTAAATCCACCACCGAAAAAGACGGGTTATACAATTCAATTGCTTTGTTAAAACTGCCACCTTCAATATATTCGGAAATATAAATCTCGGGGTTAACAATTGTATGCTGGCCTAAACCGTCAAACACATCATTGCCGGCGCCGGTCCATTGAACAGCAGGATCGAATTCATCATCGATAATCGTATCGCCACTCAGCACATCCGGGTTACGTCTTAATGTATTGTTAAGCGTGCTAAAACTATCGCTGCCCCAGCTACTGCCAGGATCTTCGCCAATGCGGCCAAATGAATCGATAACCACGCCATCTTTGTACAATACATAACCGTCATCGCCGTTATGGCTAATACTGCCGCTGAACTGACTGGCAATATTTTTAATCGCATCATCGGCTCGTGAATCACTGGTTGCGATAACAAAGGTTTCCCCGGAGCTCACCACGCCAGTTAAATTAATCATCGCCGGACTGGTTGAGCCATTAGCAAAACGGCCAAGTTGATAATTAGCAGAGGCTAAATCTATTGCCTGTGCTGTAGGGTTGAATAATTCCAGCGCTTTGTTGTATCCACTACCTTCAACATATTCAGAAATGAAAATATCACCGCTGCCAGCGGGACTGTCTCCTCCTGTATCGCCGCCCGTACCTCCATCATCGCCGCCGGTGCCCCCGTCGTCGTCACCTCCGGTATCTCCACCTAAATCTTCACAGGTATCGGCAGTGAAAAAAGTACTCACCCATTCAGGATGATCGATAAAAGGGTTACGATTACCCTGCAATTCATATATACGATCATTACGGGTTTGTTCAAAGCTATCCACCGGATCAGCATTGTTCCATTCAATCAGGCGACATAAACGCCCAATAGCAGGTTCGCCTACAGAAGTCAGACGATCTTCCAGATGCAAATCGGGTGTAGTATCAAAGCCTTCGTAGCGCACATCCATATAAAATAATATTCGCGCAACATCGCCCTTAACTGCATCCCGTGGCTCAAAAGAATCATCGTCAACCCGATTCAACGGCGCTTCACTGACAGGTGAATCACTATTGTCGAAATCCTTGTTACCCCGATCACTGTTAATCGATACATCGGAAGGACGCAGATGGTGAATATCGGTATAGGCTTCATTCACGTCAGAACTGAAACCATGGCTCTTGGCCCAAACATGTTCGCGATTCCAGCGATTCGGATCGCTATCAGCGTTGGAACCAGTTGCATTGGACATTTTTGCGGCAGAAACGCCTTTGTATAATAAGATCACATTATCGGCATTAGCCGGATCCTGATCGGTTTGGGTCAGGGCTGTCCACACCTCTGCGTAGGTCAGTACTTTATTGCCATCAATCACATCACTTAGTGCCGCCTTGATTTCACCGGCAGTATGATTGGCATTAATTTCTGCATAAACCGGTGCATAATAACTGGCATCATCAAAAGTACTGGCATCGGCTATTTTTTCCAGATCAGGACAATTGACACAGGCATTACTGATAATATCGCCGTTGCCATCATCCCCGCCTCCACCGGTATCTCCGCCATCGTCACCGCCGACATCGCCATCAAAAGTATGGCTTCCCAGCCCGGTAATGTCGTCCTGCGCATAACCGTCCCATTCCACAACAGGGTCAAATGCGTCGTTAACAATAGTATCACCGGTTAGAATGCTGGCTTTGCGTCTTATAGTATTGTTTTGCGTGCTGGTACTACCGCTGCCCCATTCACTGCCAGGATCGGAGCCAACCACACCTATAGAATCGATCACGCTACCGTTGTTTAATAACTCGATAGCGTCATCGCCATTAAAAAAATTGCCTGAATTGGTTTGATTGGCAATAGTCAGAATGGCGCTGTTCGAGTCATTATCGGCAACAACAAAAGTTGCACCACTGGCAAGGTTTCCGGACAAATTAATGGTATTGCCAGCACTGGTACTGCCGTTGAAATAAAACTTGAACTGATAGCTGGATAAATCGACTGTCGATTCGGTAGGGTTAAATATTTCAAGCGCTTTGTTGTTGCTGCTACCCTCAATATATTCTGAAATAAGCAAATCTGCGGCCTGAGTCACAGGCACACAGAATAGTGCCAGTAGGCCCGGATATTTGAGCTTCATAGTCTCTCCTAACGCGTTGTGTTTAGTATTTAGGTACGCCAGTTTATGCTGGCTTATTTTTTTAAATTTAGACCGGATACTACTGGGACTATATGAAGTATTAATGACAGATCTGAAGGATTAAAAACTTGCGCTCTGTTAATTCACCGTCCCAAAACGGCGTTGTTCTAACCTTGATCAATCTATTTTAAGGACAAGTGCTAGATTAACAGTCTGCCATAGTTCTGATTGACTATCCGGCACTTTTAAACAATTTAATCTTATAAAATTGCCGCGTTTTCGGGCTTTTGGATATATCGAACTTCAACAGTCAAATTTGACAAACACTAGCCATGCACTGCAACATATCGACTGAAATATCCCTCCCGTTGCGATGAGAATAACAATGAATATGACCCAGGAAGAAATTCAGCAACTCATGGCCGATAGCGCCCAAAATGCCATCGAGACCAGCCGTGATGAATTTAATATTGAATTAGACGGCTCAATTAACAGCATAGCCATGGTAGATGATCTGATCCTGGGCTGGATTGATAAATACAAAGATGAAGCTCTGGAGGATCAGGCGGTTTTTACCCTTTGTAATATCTACGGCGCCTACGTGGGTGAAGTGTTCCGGCATTTGGTTGGCGGACACTGGCACTATGACAGCTCCAATCCCGACGCGCCTTATATAGTGCTGGAATACGCCGGTCGTAGCTATGCGTTTGCCGGTATCTGTTATCAGCGCCTGGTTAACGACAGTCAAATCAGCGTGAAAAACTATTTTCAGCAGGCCGTAGAGAATAACGTGCAGTAAGGTTTGATATAACCAAGGAGCGATTATAACGCAGCAGGAATTGCCCAGTCCCTGATCATCGCACTAAAGTAACGGCTGCGAATAAAATAATAAATCAGACTAATATCAACAATAAAAGTTGCCGCCAGTATCCAGCTAAATTGCCACCCCTGATTGTATCCCTGCTGGAGGTGCAATAAAAAATCGGCTAATAAAGTTATCAGCAATAACGGCTTAATCCATTTAAAAGCGAACAGATAATGCCGCTCCCACAGCTTATCCCGATAAATCATGACCAACGCCAGTAATATAGCGGGAATACCTAATAGCAAGCTGGCATAGAAATCGTATTTTTGTGGGTAGAATAAACCTAATAACAAGCCGGTATCGGCTCGATAAGACATGGAAATCACAAACACCACGTAACCGCGGGCCAGATACAGTAAACAAAACAAAAAAGACGCTAGCGGCTTGACCCGTCCTTGCTGATCATAATGTTTTAATGGCAGCAAAAGCCTCACAATGGCTTGGAAAAATGATGGCTGGCTATACTCATCCCTTCACGTAAATAGAATTTATGTGCGGCGAAACGTTGTACTCCGGAATCCAGATGTAATTGCTGACATCCGTGCTGCATCGCAAAATCCGCCAGCCAGTCGAGTAACGCTTTACCCACCCCACTGCTACGTACCTGCGGATCAGTGACCAGATCGTCGACATACAAATGTTTACCCCAGGCCAATTTAGTACCAATAACAAATCCGGCCGCACCCACGACCTGGTTGTTTAAACTTACAAACGCTAAATGATAGCCCTGCTGCATTTGCTGGCTAACTTGCTCAACAAATTGGTCCACTTCAAATTGTGGTCGCAGATGTTGCATTACCGCAAAACAGTCCTGAATTTGTTGTCTGGATGCTGCTAAACAAATTTCCATCAGACCACTCCATGCTGATTAAATAGCGCGGTCATCTGCTCTTCGGTTAACACTTCAACCCCCAATTCTTGCGCTTTAGTCAGTTTGGAGCCGGCTTTTTCTCCGGCCACTACGGCGTGAGTTTTAGCCGACACACTTCCGGCGACTTTGGCACCGAGCTGTTGCAACTTTGCTTTGGCATCTGTGCGGCCCATACCGGTTAAAGTACCGGTTAATACCCAGGTTTGACCATGCAACGGCATGTTATCAACCGGCTTGGCTTCAATCTTCGGCCAATGCACGCCAGCCTGAACAAGGTGTTCAATCACTTGAATATTATGTTCTTCGCTAAAGAAATTAAGCAGATGTTGGGCAACCACTTCGCCCACATCATCCACCTCAAGCAGATCCTCTAACGACGCATTTTTGATAGCGTCCAGAGTCAGAAAATGATTGGCCAAATTGGTCGCCGTCGCTTCGCCAACTTCACGTATACCCAATGAATAGATAAAGCGGGGGAGCGTTGTTAGCTTGGCTACATCAAGCGCATTAACCAGATTCACCGCCGATTTTTCGCCCATGCGCTCCATAGACGCCAACTGGGGCAATTGCAGATTAAAAAAGTCCGCCGGCGTTTTTACCAGCTCGGCTTCAACCAGTTGTTCAATCAGTTTATCGCCCAGTCCATCGATATCCAGCGCCTTGCGTGAAGCAAAATGTTTCATCGCTTCTTTACGCTGCGCGGCGCAGAACAAGCCTCCGGTGCAACGTGCAACGGCCTCGCTTTCCAGCTTTTCAATATTGGAGTCACAAACTGGGCAAGTCACGGGAAACACGATCTCTCTGGCATCCTCAGGGCGCATCGCCTCGACAACCGACACCACTTGCGGGATCACATCTCCCGCCCTGCGAATAATTACCGTATCGCCAATTTGAATACCTAACCGGTTGATTTCATCCTGATTATGCAGGGTCGCATTGGACACCGTCACACCACCCACAAACACCGGCTCCAGTCTGGCTACTGGCGTAATAGCCCCAGTGCGGCCGACCTGAAACTCCACATCCAGCAAGCGGGTCATTTCTTCCTGGGCAGGAAACTTATGGGCAATAGCCCAGCGCGGCGCACGCGCCACAAAGCCGAGTTGTTGCTGCAATTCAATATCATCGACTTTAAATACTACGCCATCAATTTCGTATGTCAGCGAACTGCGCTTGTCGAGCATTTGCTGAAAATATTGCAAACATTGCTCGGCCCCTTTAGCCACTGCAATTTCTTTACTTAAAGGCAATCCCCAGCCTTTAAGTTGCTGCAACCGTCCTGAATGGGTATCGGCTAACGACTGTTTTTCATTTTCTACCAAACCAACCGAATAAGCATAAAACAATAGAGGGCGGCTGGCGGTAATTCTGGAATCGAGCTGACGTAAGCTACCTGCTGCTGCATTACGCGGATTAACAAACACTTTTTTGCCCTGTTCGCGCTGGGTCTGGTTCATCTTTTCAAATCCGGCGGTAGACATAAATACTTCACCGCGCACTTCAAAACGTTGCGGATAATCATCACCGCGCAGACGCAGTGGCACGTTGGCGATAGTTTTGACGTTTTCGGTAATGTTCTCACCGGTGCGCCCGTCTCCACGGGTGGCCCCTCGCACCAACTCGCCATTTTCATATAACAGACTGACCGCCAGACCATCCAGTTTGGGCTCACAACTAAAATCCAGCACCGAATCCTGTTTCAATCTGTCGTTTATGCGTTTAACAAAAGCATTGAATTCCGTTTCGTCGAACGCGTTATCCAGTGACAACATCGGCACTTCATGTTCAACCTGAGTAAAGGCATCCAATGCTTTTCCTCCCACCTTACGGGTGGGCGAGTCGGCAGTCACTAAGTCAGGATGAGCTTGTTCGAGCGCTTTAAGTTCATTCAATAACCGATCATAAGCCGCGTCAGGGATGCTCGGATTATCATCGACGTAATAGTTGAAGTTGTGTTGATTGATTTCGTTACGCAGTTGTTCAATGCGCTGGCTGGCTGACTGACTCATGAGATTACCTAAATGACATACAGGCTAGCCCGCAGGGGGCTCACTTATTGTTAGTTTTTACGCAACATCCTGCGTCGCTCGGATTCGCGAATTTTGTCCATATATTGCTGCAAAGCCTGTTTGGTCAAGATGGCGCGACGGCCATCCAGGATCTCTGCTCCGAACTCATCCGCAATTTTGCGGCTGGCATTATGCATCATATTGAACACCTGACGCGGATCACCCTCAATTGGCAACACCATAAACAGCGATATGCCACGTGTGGTAAAGTTTTCCATATTGTCGATATCAAACACGCCGGGTCTGAACATATTAGCCAAACTGAATAACACCGGACCTTTACCGTTAGTATTCACATGCCGGTGAAAAATATCCTGATCACCAAACTTTAAGCCTAATGTCAGCAACATCGGTAGCAAGGCCGAACCCGGAATGCTTTTACCTTCCGGCATTCTGACATTCAGTACCAGCACTTCCTGCTCCTGATCACTATCCGTCTGTTCAGCTTGCTCAACTTCTTCCACCGATGGCTGATCATCAAAATCAATGCGCAATTGATCTTCGGCAATACGGGGCTCGGTACGGCGAATTTTTTTCAGCGGTTTTTCCCGTTTAACCAGTTTTTTGGCCTGCTCGGTTAAGCTGATTTTATTGTCAGTCTCGTCTGGTGCTGGTGGCTGGACAGGATCCACGTCACCCATTTTGGGTTCCTGACGCCCGTTTACGGGACTGTCTTCCAAAAATTCACTCTGCCGGATACCGGGTTCTATCTTGTTTGGTTGGTTTTGCGGCTCGGCTCCTGCCATTAGCAGGGAGTTGGGTGGATCCGGATAGTGATGCTGGGTCGAAGTCCATTTGGGTTCGCTGCGCGGAGATTCCACCGAAGCCTCTTCAACAGACGAATGTTCATCGTTGACTTCATCTTCTACCCTATTGGCAGAAAATGTCGGCTCTGAACGAACCTGAGGTTGCGCGAAGTCGATATCATCCTGTTGGGCTGACAAAGTTGCTGACTCAGTATGTTCGAAATTGTCTGTTTGCTGCGGTTCATGCACATGCATGTCATCGCCCGGCTGTTTTTCTTCACGATGCACCACCCGTACCTTGCCGATACCGTCATGATCAAAACCGTCAGAGTAATTTTTCGGCTGCTGATCTTCAATGGCCTTTTTCACAGAGGTCCAGTCAGCCTGCTTTTGCGAGTTGTTACGAATGGTCCATAAGCCATGTACCAGTATCCCGGCTATGGCAAATCCCCCTAAAATAATTAACGCTAGCTGCAAATCCATTCAATAATCTTTTTATGCTTCGGCGAGTGCTACGGCTTCTTCAACATCAACAGCAACCATGCGTGATACGCCTGGTTCTGCCATAGTGACACCGGTAAGGTGTGAAGCCATCTCCATCGCAATTTTGTTATGAGTAATGTAAATAAACTGTACGCTTTTAGACATTTCCGACACCAGCTTACAAAAACGAACCACATTGGCATCATCCAACGGTGCATCCACTTCATCCAATAAACAGAAGGGAGCCGGGTTGAGCCGGAATATAGCGAACACCAATGATAAAGCGGTCAGCGCTTTTTCTCCACCAGAAAGAAGGTGAATCGTACTATTTTTCTTGCCGGGTGGTTGCGCCATGATGGTCACGCCCGTTTCCAGCAAGTCATCATCGGTTAACTCCAGACTCGCCGCCCCACCGCCAAACACTTTGGGAAACAATACTTGCAAATCACTGTTTACCTGGGTGAACGTTTGTTTAAAGCGGCTGCGGGTTTCTTTGTCAATCTTGCGGATAGCCCCCTCCAGCGTATCCAGCGCACTGGTCAAATCCTCGTGCTGTTCGTCCAGATGAGCCTTACGCACGGACTGAATCTCGTATTCTTCGACCGCCGCCAAATTGACCGCGCCTAAACGAACAACCGATTGGCCAATTTTTTCCAGCCGCTCTTGCCATTGTTTCTCTTCTGCCTCTTCAGGCATATTTTCCAACAACTCTTTCAGTCCCATGTCAATTTCCGGCAGTTGTTCCACCACTGCGTTGGCCCGTACCCGATGCCCTTCACATTCGACGCGTAAACTTTCTTGCTGGCCACGCAACTGACTGATTTTATCTACCACCGCCTGTTGGCCTTTTTGATTATCCGCCAAAAAGCTTTCCACTTCGGCCAGTTCATCCGCCAGCGCACTGCGCATGCTTTCCAGTTCACTGCGTTGCGCTAACCATTCCTGCAACTGGATTTCCTGATCTTCCAGTGGGGACGTCATCTCCTGCAACTCGCTAGTTAAACTGCTTTGTCGTTCTGTCATTTGGCCAACCAACTTCTGTGAGCGGTTCATACCTTCTGTACGACTATGTAATTGGCTGGAAATTCCCTGCAATTGCAAGGCTTGTTGATGCTGACGATTTTTAATCTGCTCGACCTGTTGCCGGTGTTGTTGGATCTGTTGCATGCCGCGCTCCCGCTCGGCACTGATATCCGGCTGATGCTGTTGCAATTCTTCCAGTCTGAACAGTAACTCTTCCTGTTGTTGAGCAATTTCTTCCTGCTGTAACTGTTCTTCCTGCAGTTGTTGTTCAACCCGCAATCTTTCTGATTGCAATCTATCCTGACGCTGGCGAGTTTGCTGCTGGCGCTGCTCGGCAACCAGAAATTGACTACGCAAGGTGCCAGCAGCTTCATATTGCTCCTGCAAAAGCGATTGGGCCAGCTGCATCGCGTCACGTTGTTGTGTGACTGTCTGCTGACGCATTTCCACCTCTTGTTGCAGCACTTGACGCTGCTGAGCCAGTTCTGCTTGTTGCTGCTGGTTTAGCTCCAGCTTTTGTGCCCGTTCAAGCATGCCATTGTGTTCACTCTGGCTACCCAATATCGCCCAATCGGCCCCTCGCCAATATCCTTCGCGAGTTATCACCGACTGGCCTGCCTGAAGAACCATCTGATTGGCCAGCTCAATACTGTCGGTTACCTGTATTTGACAAAGCTGTTCAGGAACAGTCCGATTATCCAGCTTCGCGGCCAAGCTACCTGCTGGTTTAGCCGAGGTTAATCTGTCGGCAAATAATAATCTGCTACCGACAATATCCGGCAAATCGCATTGCTGCTCCAGCAAACTATTTTGCAACCAGTGTTGTAAAGCCGTTTCAACTGCAATTTGCCAGCCGCTTTGCACCTGCAAATATTGCCACAAAGGTTGATGGTCAATTTGCTGCTCAGACAACCACTGTTGCAGTTTTTTATCTGATTGGCCACTGGCCTGCAACACGGTTAAAGAGGCGCTCTCGGCTTCCAGTTTTTGTTGTCTGCCGGTCAGTTCCAATAAATTATTTTCAGCTGTTTTAAGCGCAGTCTGCTCTATTTCAGCTTGCTGATTATCCTGTTCAAGTTGCTGTTTAGTCTGCTGATATTGCTGTTCGGCCCGCTCGACTTGTTGCTCCAGGTCACTTAGCTGTTGGTTATCTTCATTGTCGGACAAGCCACTAAGCTCACTGTCCAGTTCAGCCAAACGTTCACGGCTGCGCGCCTGCATGGACTGCAACGACTGCTGTTTACCCTCCAGCAATTGCTGCTGTTGCTGTTGTTGCTGCAATTGCTGTTCTTGTTGACGCCAATTGTTCTGCTGCTGCTCAAATTGCTGTTCCTGCGTTTCAAGCTGCATCACTGCTTGTTCCAGTTGCTGTTCAAGCACCTCAGCATCAGGTTGTAACATATCCAGTTGAGCTTGCAGCTCTTCCAGCAGATCCATTTCCTGCTGATAATGTTGCTGATGCTCCTGGATATCGTCATCCAGTTTTTGCAACTCCTGACGAATTTGCTGGCTCCGCACTTTATGATGGATCTGGCTTTGTTCGAGGCGAGTTATATCGTTACCCAATTTGAACATCTGCTGTTGTAAGTCATCCAGTTGTTGCTTCAAGTCCTGCTGTTTGTCCTGATAACTTAACATGCCTTTTTCACTACCGCGTTGCTCGGCGATAAAGGCCTGTAACTGATTTTCAACCTGCTCAATCTGGCTTTCCAGTGATTCGATCAGATCGCTGTATTTGATCCAGCGCAAGGCAGCCAACTGCCCCTTGAGTTCACGTTCCTGCGCCTTAAGATCCCGATAACGCTTGGCGGCAGAAGCCTGGCGTTGCAGTTTTTCCAACTGCTGACCCAGCTCACCGCGCACATCAGCCAACCGCTCCAGGTTGTCCTTGGTATGGCGAATGCGATTTTCGGTTTCACGACGACGTTCTTTATATTTGGAAATACCGGCCGCCTCTTCGATAAAGATGCGTAATTCTTGCGGTTTTGATTCGATCAGCCGCGAGATCATGCCTTGTTCGATAATCGCATAACTACGCGGGCCCAGACCGGTGCCCAAAAATAAATCAGTGACGTCACGACGGCGACATTTTGAACCATTTAAAAAATAACTAGAGATGGCTTCACGGGTAACGACCCGCTTGATGGATAACTCGTTATACTTGGCATACTCGCCTTGCAGACGCTCACTGGCATTTTCAAATACCAACTCGACGCTCGACTGCGACACTGGCTTACGCGCAGTAGAACCATTAAAAATAACATCTGTCATGGCATCACCACGCAGATTTTTAGCCGAACTTTCTCCCAACACCCAACGCACCGCATCGATCACATTGGATTTGCCGCAACCATTCGGGCCAACAATAGCCGTCATATCGTCCGGGAAAGGAATGTTGGTTGGATCAACAAAGGACTTAAAGCCTGCCAATCTGATTTTTTTTAGACGCATCTATTATTATTTTTTAATGGTTAGCAGCAATTCATATTATCCACACTAAGGTGACAATATTAATCAAGTTGCAACGAATGTATCAGAAGTCGTTATTTGTAACAATTGGGGTTTTGTCGGCCAGGGATGAATCGCTATACTGATGGCCAATTTAGCCATAGACAGGAAAACAAAGGTGACCAATACCGTTAATCAGGGGGGGATCCGTTATTTTATGCGCGGGTTCGACTTAATTCAGGTCAAAGGTATCCGCCGTTTTGTGTTTATTCCGCTGATGGTCAATTTACTGTTGTTCTCTGTCGCATTTTATTATCTGTTCCAGCAGTTGGATGTGATGTTTCAATGGTTGCAACAATACATCCCGAGCTGGCTGGACTGGCTTAATTACCTGCTTTGGCCTTTGTCGGTTATAGCGATCCTGGTGGTATTTTCGTTTGTATTCAGCTCCTTCGCCAACTGGCTGGCTGCTCCTTTCAACGGCTTGCTGGCCGAAAAAGTCGAACTGCATTTAACCGGACAACCGATGGGCAGTGACGGAATTAGCGCAGTTATCAAGGATATTCCGCGCACTTTGGGCAGGGAGTGGACCAAACTGCTGTATTACATTCCCCGCGCTATCGGCTTTTTACTGATATTTTTCCTGTTACCCGTATTCGGGCAAATTATCTGGTTTCTATTTACCGCCTGGATGATGGCAGTGCAATATTGTGATTATCCCTTTGATAATCACAAGGTGCCTTTTACCACCATGCGTCGGGTATTGGGCGCAGATAGAGGCCGTGCCTTTGGTTTTGGTATTGTCACTACTCTGTTTGCGATGATACCAATCATCAATTTTTTAGTGATGCCGGTGGCTATTTGCGGCGCCACTGCTATGTGGGTGGAGCAATACAAAAAATCAATATAGAGTATCCATCCTGATGAACGGATAACAACAATAAAAAAACAGGCCCTCCATGCTAAAACGACTTAACATCATAATACCACTATGTCTTATTTTGCTGATCGGCGGGCTGTATATCAGCGCCGAAGATGCTCCGCAAAGCCAACTATTTAAACAACATCCCGAATTTTTGACTATTGGTCATCAAGGCGGCTATTTAATCTGGCCCAGCAATACCTTAACCGCGTATCAGGGTGCCGCGGACTTGGGCATCGATATGCTGGAAATGGACGTTCATCTATCCAAAGATAATCACCTTATTGTAATGCATGATGCCACCGTTGATCGTACAACCAACGGAGTTGGTGCAATTAAACAGATGACCTTACCCCAAATCAGGGCATTGGATGCCGGCTATCGCTGGCTGGAAGATGCACCGGGAGGCGATCTGGCATTTCGTGACAAGGGTATTCAGGTACCCACGCTGGACGAGGTTTTCCGCCAGTTCCCGGATAAATTGATGACCATCGAAATCAAGCAGACCCAACCCTCGATAGTGCAGCCGCTGTGTCAGTTAATTCACCAATATAATATGCAGGATAAAGTGATAATCGGTTCTTTTCATCAATCGGCCATTGATCAATTCCGCGATGATTGTGTTGATGTGGCCACCTCAATGGCATCCGATGAAACCACCCTGTTTGTGATCCTGAGCAAACTGGGCTTAAGTCAATTTTATTCGCCCAAAGGCCATGCACTGCAAGTACCGTTGTATGGCAGTGGACTGGAAGTGTTAACCCAGGGGGTTATTGATGACGCCCACGCCAAAGGCTTGAAAGTGCATGCGTGGACCATTAACGATCCGTCAATTATGAGCAAGCTGATCGATAAAGGCGTAGACGGGATTATTTCGGATCGGCCCGATTATTTGATCCGGGTCAGCCATGCAAAAACACGCACCAAAGATCAACAGCCTCTATAATCAAGCCAGAACCTATTGCCAAGGAACCCGATATGAGTCTGGTAAGCAAGAATCCACTAGAAAAATGCGAATATTCAAAGCCCTGCGAGGCGATTGAGATACTGATCCAGCCACGCGACAAGGATTTGGGCGGTTTGTCGGTACGCCGCAGTTTACCCACCAAAGAGCGCAAAATGGTTGGCCCCTGGATCTTTTTTGACCATATGGGACCTGCCCGTTTTAAAGCTGGACAAGGGGTTAATGTGCGCCCCCATCCGCATATTAATATCGCCACGGTGACCTATCTTTTTGAAGGCGAGATCCTGCATCGGGATTCACTGGGAAGCCTACAGGCCATCAGACCTGGTGATATCAATCTGATGGTAGCAGGTAACGGCATTGTCCATTCAGAAAGGGAGCGGCCCGAAGTCAATAGCACTGAACATCATCTGCACGGACTGCAGCTTTGGTTAGCACTGCCGGAGCAGGACGAGGAGATGGACGCCGAGTTTCATCACTATCCGGCAAGGGATATTCCCGTCCGGGAAGTTGACGGTGTTCCAGTTCGGGTGATGATGGGTAGTGCTTTTGGCTTAACTTCGCCGGTTAACACTTACGCTGAAACCTTGTATGTGGAAGCCAGTTTACAAGCAGGACAAACTATCCAATTACCCGATTGCGAAGAACGGGCGGTGTACATTGTTAGCGGCAAATTAACTTGTATGGATAACCTGCTTGCCGAACATTCAATGGCGGTTTTTTCCGCTCAAGCCGGGATAACGCTAAAAGCAACCCAACCTGCCCGGATCGCGATAATCGGTGGCGAGCCTGTAGGTAAAAGGTATATTGACTGGAATTTTGTCTCTAGCCGTAAAGAACGTATAGAACAGGCAAAGCAGGACTGGAAAGCCGGGCGTTTTAGCAAAGTGCCAGACGATGAAGTTGAATTTATCCCATTGCCGGAATAGTCTGGGCTGTTGGACTATTTCTTTTTAGGCTTGGAAAATAATACCAACGGGATAGCCAAAGGTCCCAGCAATAACGCTATAAGGGTCCAAAACGGTACGTTGGCGCCGCGCAAGTAAGCAAAGGTATAGCAAAATATGACGCTGATAAGACAAATGACAAACAAGATCATTGTTACTCTCTTTAAGCTGAAAGGTTGCTAGTAGCAAACATTTGGTTAATACGCGAAACGACAGCATTGACATAAAAATGCCTGTTAACAATGATTAATTTAAACAAAACTTTAGTGACTTAGCCTATTGTTAATATGTAAGTTAACATGTCATCAGGATATATTGTGATTTTGCACTGGGCATTAGGATAACAAGGAGATCAGGTTGATGGACGACTACCGCACACTGGACTTTCAGCGCAGGGAATATAAAAGAAGACGTTTTTTAGCCATGCCGCTGGCCGGAGGCATTGTATGGTTCTTTATCGGGCTGTTTAGTGCCGTACTGACAGACGAATATGCTTCTCTGGTGTTGTTTATCGGCACGGGCTGCATTGCCTATGTGGGTATTTATATTTCCCGTTATACCGGCGAAGACTTTATGGATAAAACCCGGCCCAAAAATGTTTTTGACCAATTGTTTATGTACTCTATCGGAATGGCGTTGCTGGTCTACGCTATTGCCTTGCCCTTTTTCCTCGTCGACAAAAGCTCGCTGCCGCTGACCGTTGGTATATTAACCGGCTTGATGTGGATCCCGCACGCCTGGATCATCGAACACTGGATCGGTATTTTTCATGCAGTCACCCGAACCTTGTGTATATTGATTGGCTGGTATTTCTTCCCTGATCTCCGTTTTACCCTGGTGCCGATGATCATTGTACTCACTTATCTGGTCACCATTCTGGTGTTGGAAACCCGCTGGCGAGAGATGAGTTTTTAACTGCCGGAACTCAAACAGAATTTGTTGCGTGCGCCGGAATTATCCCATTCAACAACAATTGATTAACGAGCTTGCGCTTACCTTAATATTTCCAGGTTGTAAAAAATAAAACATTGTTGAAAATATAAAAACAGTTAAAAACCAATAAATATCATATAGTTAAAATTAAATAAAAAATAATCAGCACTTCCTTCTTATATCGACGCCGATTTTATTACAAAATTTGCAAATCCACTTATAACCTTATTCGTCAGTCAGGCGTAGTCTTGTTAACAATTGCGTTACAAAATATAAGCAATGTTAAATAACATTGATAAAACATAGCGGAGTACAAATGACAAAAGTACGTATGGGTATGGTAGGTGGTGGGCCCGATGCTTTTATCGGCCAGGTGCACCGTATGGCCGCCGGACTGGATGGTAATATCGAACTGGTTTGCGGAGTGTTCAGCCGGGACCAACAAAAAAATAGACAGGCAGGCGAAAGTCTGTTGGCCGATCCGGCTAGAGCCTATGCCGATATTGCCTCATTATTTGCTGCCGAACAAAAACTTCCAGCAGAACAACGAATGGAATTTGTTTCCATAGTCACACCCAACAGTTCCCATCATGCCATAGCCAGTGCAGCTATAGACGCCGGTTTTCATGTTTTTTGCGAAAAACCCGCGACCTTTACTCTGGCCGAATCCGTGGATCTACAACGGCAACTACAAACATCGCCGGTATTATTTGGCTTGGCTCATACCTATACCGGTTATCCTCTGGTAAAAGAGGCTCGGCAACGGGTTGCCAACGGCGAGTTGGGTGAAATTAAAAAAGTGGTTGTCGAATATTCACAAGGTTGGTTGGCGAAAAAGCTGAATAATCAAACCAGTAAGCAAGGCAGTTGGCGTCTGGACCCGACCTACGCAGGGGTAAGCTGTTGCGTAGGAGATATTGGCGTGCATGCAGCCAATCTGGCTGAGTATATTATTGACAGTCCGATTAAGCAGATATTGGCTGATTTGGGTAGTGTTGAAGCTGACCGCAGCCTGGACGATGACGCTACAGTATTATTGCGTTTTGCCAATCAGGCTCGTGGAGTACTGATTGCCAGCCAAATCAGTTTAGGCGAAGAGAACAACCTGAATATTAAAGTTTACGGCAGTCAGGGCAGTTTAAGTTGGTCGCAACAGGAACCAAACTCTTTGTGGCTGATGTCAGGCGATCAACCCGCGCAGCTGCTGCGCACCGGCTTTGATTATCTTTGTGACCAGGCCAAACAATGTACCCGCACCCCGGCAGGTCATCCTGAGGGTTACATCGAAGCCTTTGCCAATCTTTACCAGGCTTTTGCAAATGGTGTTAAGCAACATCGTAATAACCCGGTAAAAGATTCTCGGGTTGAGGGTGTACCGGATATCGAGCATGCCGTATCCGGTATGCAATTTATTGAAGGCACAGTAACAAGCAGCCAGGCAAACAACAGCTGGCTAAAATTGGATAAGTTAACCCCTGCGGAGCACACTAAATGAAAGGACCGGCGATATTCTTAGCGCAATTTATGGGCGATGAGGCCCCGTTTAATTCTCTCGACTCCATTTTACAGTGGGCCAGCTCGTTAGGTTACAAGGGAGTGCAAATTCCTACCTGGGATAGTCGCTGTATTGACCTTGAACGGGCGGCAACAAGCCAAGCCTATTGTGATGAATTAACCGCAAAAGCCGCACAATACGGACTGCAAATAACCGAATTGTCCACCCATTTACAAGGCCAGCTGGTGGCGGTGAACCCTGCCTATGATTTGATGTTTGACGGTTTCGCCCCCGAGGCGCAGCGAGGCAATCCCGCTGCGCGCACCGAGTGGGCGATTAATCAGCTGAAACTGGCCGCTAAAGCCAGTCAAAATCTGGGTTTAACCAGCCATGCTACGTTTTCCGGCGCTTTGCTCTGGCATACCTTCTACCCGTGGCCACAGCGGCCCGCCGGACTGGTAGATGCCGGCTTTGCCGAACTGGCCAAACGCTGGAAGCCAATTTTGGATGTTTTTGAGGAGTGTGGCGTGGACGCCTGCTATGAACTGCATCCAGGCGAAGATTTACATGACGGGGTTACTTTTGAGCGTTTTCTGGATGCTGTCGATCATCATCCACGCGCCAATATTTTGTATGATCCCAGCCATCTGGTATTGCAACAAATGGATTATCTGGGCTTTATCGATATCTATCATGACAGGATCAAAGCCTTTCATGTCAAGGACGCCGAATATAAACAGGATCCACGCAGCGGCGTATATGGCGGTTATCAAAGCTGGATCGATAGACCGGGACGTTTCCGCTCGCTGGGAGACGGCCAAATCGATTTTCGCGGCATATTCAGCCGTTTAACCAAATATGACTATCAGGGTTGGGCTGTACTGGAATGGGAGTGCTGCCTCAAACACCCTGAAGACGGAGCGCGCGAAGGGGCGCCATTTATTCAGCAACACATGATCCGCAAACCACAAAAAGCTTTTGATGATTTTGCCTCTGTAGGCGCAGATCAGGATTTGAATAACAAAATACTGGGGCTGTGACATCAACACAAACACCCCGGACAATACAATAACTATAATGAGATAAACCAATGAACAACAACAGCAAACTATTCAATATCAGTTGTATAGCATTGATCGTTACGGCAATGACATTTGCCATCCGTGCCGGTATTTTGGGTGAGTTAGGCAGCATTTTTAATCTCAATGATACTGAACTCGGTTGGGTTAACAGCATGGCCTTTCTGGGTTTCCCGGTGGCGATGATGGTACTGGGTCTGCTTTACAATATTTTAGGCGCTAAAAAGATACTGGCCCTCGCGTTTATCGGGCATTTACTTGGGCTAGTGTTAACCATTTATGCCAGTGGTTTCTGGTCATTACTTATTTCAACCTTCTTGATTGGCTTTGCCAACGGGGCCGTTGAAGCAGCCTGTAATCCACTGATTGCCGATACCTATCCAGACAAGAAAACCACCATGCTCAACCGTTTTCATGTGTGGTTTCCAGGGGGCATTGTGATTGGTGCGCTGGTATCTAATTTTATGACCTCTATGGGGCTTGGCTGGCAATTACAAATTGCGGTGATGATTGTACCTACCATTATTTATGGTTATTTAGTCTTTACCTCGACCTTTCCTGCAACGCAAAATATTGAATCCTCAACATCAACCAATATTACCGCGTTACTGTCACCCTTATATTTATTTATGATTGTATGCATGACATTAACGGCTATATCCGAATTTGGTCCTCAGCAATGGGTGGGGCGTTTACTTGGCGAAAGCGGTGCCTCACCGATGATTATATTAGCTTTGGGTACAGGTTTAATGGCAGTAGGCCGTTATTTTGCCGGGCCGGTCATCCATGCACTTAATCCAATTGGTGTATTACTGTTTTCTGCCATCACTGCCACTATAGGTATCTACCTGCTAAGTATTGCAACCGGCAGTATGGTCTATCTGGCCACCATTGTATTTGCCTGTGGGGTGATGTATTTCTGGCCAACTATGGTCGGTTTTATCGGTGAATATCAGCCCAAAACCGGAGCTTTAGGTATGTCGTTAATTGGTGGGGCCGGCATGTTTTCGGTCAGTATCTGGAATCCGGTTATTGGCGGCTGGATAGATACCAACCGCGAGGCTGCCATTGCCATGGGGCAAATGGGCGAAACGGCAGAATTAGCCACCGGCCAGGCCACATTGCAAAGTATGACGTTGTTCCCGCTCACGCTAGTCGTGCTGTTCGCTGGCTTGTATATGCTGCGTAAAAACTTTGCACACAAGCATAACTAAATGAACCTCGCTGGAATTTACCGGAGTAAATAATGGATATGTTAAACAAAGTGTTTGATTTCTATCAGCAACACGACCTTGACAAACCCAGTCCGTTGTTTGACTTGCTCAGCGACGCATTTTATTTCGCTAAAAACCGCGACGGTCATTTCGTTTATGCCAATCGGCTGTTGTTCGAACATTTTGATCTGGATGATCCTTCTGATGTGATTGGTAAAACCGATTATGACTTTTTCCGATTCGATATCGCCGATCAGATGCATCAGGATGATCTGAAGGTCATGAATGAAGGCATGACCATCAATAATAAACTGGAGTTGGTGCAAGATGGCAAAGGAGATGTTCACTGGTTTATTACCAGTAAGCTGGCACTGAAAAATAAAGCCGGTGACATTATTGGCGTCGAAGGTTTTACCCGCGATGCCCGGCGCTCCCAGTCCAGTTTTGAACCTTACAATGTATTTCGTCATTGCATCAGTTATTTGCAGCAGAACTACATGAACAGCATCAGTATCGAAGAGCTGGCCAAGCTGTCCTGTATGTCGCTCAGTACCTTTGAGCGGCGCTTTAAACGCCAATTTGCTATTACTCCCAACCAATACGTCAAACGTTTGAGGATCCATAAGGCCTGTGAACTACTGATGGCGGGCTATAGCATTCAGCATGTGACTATGGCATGCGGCTTTTGTGACCAGAGTTACTTTACCCGTGAATTCAGGGTATCAATGGGTATGACCCCCAGAAAATATCAACTTAAAAGTCGTACCTGACAATAATTATTAAAAGCGGGCCGACAGAACCACTATCAGGCCCATTCAACAAGGGCAATAACATGAAAAACTCACCTCTCGCTCGTCGTCAGTTTATAAAAATGGCCTTGGCCGCTTCGGCCACAGTATCCAGCGGCTTGTTGTCCGGCCTGGCTTTGGCCGAGCCTACCCGTTTGTTCAAGATATCGTTGGCGCAATGGTCATTGCATAAAGCCTTTCGCAGCGGAGAAATGGACCCGGCCAACTTTGCCTCCATCACCCGTAAATTGTTTAATCTGGATGCCATCGAGTACGTCAACCAGTTTTATTTCGATAGCTTGTCCGACAAAGTGGTTATGCAGCTGAAAAATCAGGCCAAAGATGAAGGCATCGAAAGCCGCCTGATTATGTGCGACGGCGAAGGCGCACTCGGCGATCAGGATGCCAAAGCGCGTAAAAAAGCGGTACAGAACCATTATCGCTGGGCCGATGCGGCCCAGGAGCTAGGTTGTCATTCTATTCGGGTCAATGCGCAAAGCAGCGGTAGCTGGGACGAGCAAATGAAAGCCGCCGCCGACGGGCTTAATCAACTAGCTGAATATTGTGCGCCGTTAAACCTGAATGTAATAGTCGAAAATCACGGTGGCCTGTCCTCTAACGGCAAATGGCTAACCGGTGTGATGAAACTGGCAGACAATCCTCGAGTGGGCACCCTGCCCGACTTCGGCAATTTTATTATTAACCGCGAAACGGGCGAAGCATATGACAAATATCAGGGCGTAACGGAATTAATGCCTTACGCCAAGGCTGTCAGCGCCAAAACCAACGGCATTAATATGCAGGGTAACGAACCGCACATTGATTACTACAAAATGATGAAAATCGTAACCGATGCCGGTTATCACGATTATGTCGGTGTCGAATATGAGGGCAGCGACTGGCCGGAAGTCGAAGGTGTGCATCAAACCATAGCGCTGCTGGAACGAGTGCACAGACAGTTACAGCTTGATGCAAATAAAGCCGTGTAATTGGCGATGAATATTAATGGTCAGGCAACAACACAGTATGATGCCATTGTGGTTGGAACCGGTATCAGCGGTGGCTGGGCAGCCAAAGAGCTATGCGGCCGCGGACTCAAAACTCTGGTATTGGAAAAAGGCCGCGATGTTAAGCATATTGTGGATTATCCCACCGCCCTAAAAGCGCCGTGGGAATTACCTCATGCTAACCAGCTGACAGACGAACAACGCAAACATTTTCCGGTTCAAGGACAAGGCGGGCTGCTTAAGCAGGACAACCAGCACTGGTTTGTCAACGATCTTGATAATCCCTATACCCAGATAAAACCCTTTTCCTGGTTCAGAGGTCACCATGTGGGTGGCCGTTCACTGATGTGGGGACGGGTCAGTTTACGCTGGAGTGAAATGGATTTTGAGGCCAATAGTAAAGACGGTTTCGGGGTGGATTGGCCAATCCGTTACGCCGATATTGCCCCCTGGTATAGCCATGTAGAAAAGTTTATCGGTGTAAGCGGTCAGGCTGCGGGGCTAGCGCAACTACCCGACGGCGAATTTCTCCCGCCCTTTGAACTGAATGTAGTCGAAAAAGAAGTCCAGAAAAGACTGGCCAAAGCCTATAAAGATCGCCACCTGTTACCCAGTCGCAGCGCTAATCTGACAGTGCCACATAATGGCCGTGGTAATTGTCAGGCCCGCAACAAATGTATTCGCGGCTGCCCGTTCGGGGGTTATTTCAGCAGCAATGCGTCTACCCTGCCGGCCGCCGCGCTGACAGGTAATATGACCTTACGCCCCGATTCGGTAGTAGCCGAAATTATTTATGACGATAAATTGGGCAAGGCTACCGGTGTGCGGGTGATTGATTCACACACTAACGAAGTGATCGACTACCATGCCAAAATTATCTTCCTGAATGCCTCAACTCTGGCATCAACCTCTATTATGCTTAACTCGGTTTCGAAGCGGTTTCCTAACGGTTTTGGTAATGACAGCGATCAACTGGGCCGTAATCTGATGGATCATCACCATCAATCCGGCGCCTCAGGTACCTTTGAGGGGCTGGAAGACATGTATTATTCCGGACGCAAGCCAGTGGGTTTCTACATTCCCCGTTTTCGCAATATCGGTAAGCGGGACAGTCAATTCCTGCGTGGTTTTGGCTATCAGGGTGGTGCCGGACGCAGTAATTGGCAACGCGGTGTAGCAGAACTGAGTATTGGCCAACAACTCAAGGCCACCCTGATGGAACCCGGCAAATGGGGCATGGGGATGACAGGTTTTGGTGAATTTTTACCTTACCAGCAAAACCGCGTAACACTTAATACCAAGGTGCGGGATAAATGGGGTCTGGCCACGCTCAATATTGATTGTGAATGGCAGGAAAATGAACTGCTGATGCGCAAGGATATGGCTGAATCGGCGGCTGAAATGTTGGAAAAATGCGGTTTAAAAGACGTTAAAGCATACAACAATACCATTGCTCCGGGTTTTGGTATTCATGAAATGGGTACTGCACGTATGGGTAGAGATCCCGAGACATCTGTACTCAACGGCTTTAACCAGGTACACGCTGCTAAAAATGTATTTGTCACCGATGGCGCCTGTATGACTTCATCTGCCTGCCAGAATCCCTCATTGACTTATATGGCACTGACTGCCCGCGCGGCCAACTATGCGGTGGATGAACTAAACCGGAGAAACCTGTAATGCTGAATCGTCGTGTGTTTCTAAAACAAATGTCAATGTTGTTAGGCGGCGCATTGAGCGCACCGGCATTACTGGCGCTGGAGAATAGCCATCAACTAACCGGGTTAGTAAATGACAAGACCTTGTTTAATGATGATATTCCGTTATTCACTAGGATTGCCAATACCATCATTCCGGCTACCGATACGCCGGGCGCTGCAGATGCAAAAGTGGGCAATTTTGTGCACGATATGGTTAATCAGGTATTCAACCAGCAGCAGCAACTCGATTTTGCCAATCACTTGCAGCTATTTCGGCAGCGTACCAAGATTCAAATGGGACAGGACTTTATGAATCTTTCTGCCGCACAACAGCAGCAGTGGTTAACCGAGCTGAACCAGGATATGGTGCATCGGCGCTGGGGTCAGCCCGTTGAGCAGGACAATGGCCTGGACTTTTTCCAGACCATGAAAGAATTCACTATTATCGGTTTTTTTACCTCTGAAATCGGTGCAACCAAAGTACTGAAGTATGATCCGATCCCGGGCAGCTATAAGGGGTCAGTGCCTTATAAAGAAATTGGTCGTGCCTGGGCGGAATAGCTCAGCCAAGCCGGCCTCGGCAGCCGGTTGTAGCTTTCGTTGCCGCCCTTTATTATCAATTTGCTAGAAGTTATTGAACCTGTAATACCCGTGAATCCAACCCGCTTAGGGTTAGTTGAATACTGCCCTGTCCATCTTCAATAATCAGCTTCGGAGCAGATTTTTGACTAAGCTGATTGGTCAACGAGTATTGACCGTCGGCGATTTGCCAACTTGAAATAACATCTTTAGGCAGTCGCAAGGTCAGCTGTTTGGCCTGTTCTGCAAAATTACTGATCACAATCAGGCGTTTGTCTGCTGACCAGCGCACAAAACTGAATAGCTGATCATCGTAACCCTGGTTAAATTGACGGTTGAAACGATGCAAACCGGCGTATTGACCTTTGAATGCCGGGTAACTGGCAGATAAATTCAGTAAACGCATATAAAAATCACGCAAGGACTTCTCGTCAGCAGATAAATTGCCACCGTCAAATTTGCCGTTATTCATCCAGCGTTGATGTGCCGGTACACCGGCGTAATCAAAAATACTGGTGCGAGAGGGATCGCCAAAACCCAAATCCTGTTCGGCGGCTTCGCCGACCTCCTGCCCAAAATAGATCATGGTCGGCGCGCGCCCTGCCAACGCCGAGTACACCATCGCCGGTTTAGCTTTATCCGGATTGCCGGCGAAGGCATCGCTGGCAATGCGCTGTTCGTCATGGTTTTCTAAAAAATGCAGCATATGCGCATCAATATCCTGCAAGCTGTGTTGAATATCCACCAAGTCATCGGTACTAGCACCACCCTGAATAATTGCCCGCAAGGTATCGTAGGTGCCGACCTTGTCATACAGATAGTCCATTTTGCCCAGCTGAATATAATCACGATAAAGCTCGGGTTGATAAATCTCGGCCAGTAAAAACACGTCAGGCTTTTGGGTTTTAATAGAGCTGTTGAGATAGCTCCAGAACTCCACCGGTACCATGGCCGCCACATCATAACGAAAACCGTCCACGCCTTTATCCAGCCAGTACAGGGTAATATCATGAAACTTGCGCCATGAATCGGGTACATCCACGTTTTGCCAGAATGCCGCATGTTCAGCAATATTTTTATCGGCGTACTCGGCCGGTAAACGCGGAAAGTCGTAACTGCCATCGGGTTTAACCCCGTAATTGATTTTGACTGTTTCGTACCAGTCATTGGCATCTGGTTGCGCAGCGCGGGAACCGTTACCGGTCCATTTGGCCGGTTTTTCGTTAAACTGTCCGTCCGCCAGGGGATGGGATTCGCCATTTAACGGTAAATAGCCGTCTTTGCTATTTGGCACACGAAATGCCTGACCGGGCACATAATAAAAATTATTATCTCTGGCGTATTCCAGCCGGGTATTATCCTTGGCACCAAAATCCACCACCCCTTCCGGCGCACTAACCGAGGCATAACGTCTGGCAACATGATTGGGCACAATGTCGATAATCACCTTCATGCCCTGTTGATGAGTGCGTTTGATTAACGCCTCAAACTCCTGCAAACGTTGTGATACATCGTCGGCTAAATCCGGATCGACATTGTAATAATCCTTTACCGCATAAGGCGAACCTGCGCGCCCTTTGACCACATCGGGATCATCATTGCTAATACCAAAAGCGGTATAATCGCGGATAACCGCATGATGGGGAATACCGGTAAACCAGATATGCGTAACGCCCAGTTGTTTAATCCCCTTGAGCGCCTGCGGGGTAAAATCGCTGAACTTGCCAACACCATTTTCCTCAATGGTTCCCCAAGCTTTATTGGTGGTATTTTTATTGCCAAATAGACGGGTCATCACCTGGTAGACCACAGGTTTGCTAGTTACTGCTGGTGGTTGAGCGTTATCCATTGCAGGCGTTGTCACCCTTTGCTGATTAGCACAGGACGATAACAGTAGCAGTAATACTCCGGCTATTGCTATGGATAAACGCATTATTGCACAGTCCATTGCAGGATTAACGCAGACTTTGCCGCTAAGGAAATTGGCTGTTGAAACGAATAGTTTTGTCCGCAAATCACGCTCTGCCCTTGCGTCGCATTACCCAGCATTTCCCTATAACGGTTTAAATCCAGTTGCCGTTGCCCACCTTTATTTAACACTACCATCACCTTTTGTTTGTCGGTATAACGGAAATACACATAGACCCCGTCTTGCGGTGCGTAATGAGTTAACTTTCCACTGGTGACTGCCTCGTTACCCTGACGCCAGTTAAGTAATTTGGCCAAATATTGCTGTACCTGCTGTTGTTGCCCGGTCAATCCTTGGCCATTAAATGCATTGACCTGGTCATTTGACCAGCCGCCCGGGAAGTCGCTGCGAATAATACCGTGATCTTCGGTACCCTGATTGCTCATCAACACTTCATCCCCATAGAAAAACTGTGGAATGCCTCGTGTGGTAGCAAAAAATGCAAAGGCCATTTTGAGTAGATCGTTATCCTGATTGAGCTCAGTGGTGATACGGCTCATATCGTGGTTATCCGGGAAAATCACCAAATTACCCGGATCGGCATACAGAAAGTCGTTGCTTAGTGCCTGATATATTTTGGCTAATCCGCCATTAAAGGATTCCGCTTCATTCAAACCGGAGACCAGTGCATGTTGCAGCGGAAAATCCATTAAACTGGGTAAAGCCGAAGGATAACCTTGACCCAAAACGCTATCTTTTTGCCAGTAGGATACGATAGCCGGATTCAGGCTCCATTCTTCCCCCACCAGATTGAAGTTCGGGTATTCTTGCATAATGCGTTGGGTATAATCGGCCAGAAAATCCTTGTCAGGATAGGAATAGGTATCCAGCCGAATGCCGGATAAATTGGCATATTCAATCCACCAGATGCTGTTTTGAATCAGATAAGTGGCCAGTAACGGATTACGCTGATTGAGATCCGGCATACTGGGCACAAACCAGCCATCGCTAAAGGCCACTCGATCGGATTTAACCCCATGAGGATCACGTAATGCTTCACGGCGGTGGGTTGTGCCGACAAACTGGCCTTGATGATGGATCCAGTCGGCGGTCGGTTTATCCTGCATCCACCAGTGACCAGAACCAATATGATTGAGGATCACATCCTTAATCAGACCTATGCCTTGTTTAGCGGCCTGGGCGGATAAGCTTTTATACAGCTGATTATCGCCGTAACGCGGGTCAATCTGGTAGTAATCGGTGGTGGAATAGCCATGATAGGAATAGCTATCCTGGGCATTTTCCAGCACCGGCATCAACCATATTTGGTTAAAACCCATGTGTTTAATGTAATCCAGATGATCGATAATGCCCTGAATATCGCCGCCATGGCGACCGCCAATATCGGCGCGATCCCACTTGTCAGCCAGGCTTGCCACGCTATCATTGGCGCTATCACCATTGGCAAAACGATCCGGGGTAATCAGATAAATGGCGTCTTTACTGCTAAATCCCTGTCTTTGCGCAGAGCCTTGTCGCCGCGCCTGAATATGATAGGGATAACGCAGCTCAACCTTGCCATCGCGCACAAACTGGATGTCAAACTTACCGGGTTTAACCTGTTTATCCAGCAACAGGTTAATAAACAGGTAATTAGCATTGTCGACAGCTTGCACAGACTCCAGTTTTACCCCCGGATAATCAAGCTGCACCGTCAAATCACCAATATCATGCCCATGTACCATTAATTGTAATTCGGGTTGCTGCATCCCGGCCCACCAGGACAATGGCTCAAGATGATCAATTTTTACTGCCGCCAGTGTATTGGCTGACAACATCATCAGCCCCACCCATGCCACCATACGCTTCATGGTTGTAGCGCCTTGAAACGGATTGCCGTACCGCCACTTTTAGCCATTTTCAGGCGTAGCTTGTCGGCAGAGGTAACGTTTTTGTTTTCAATCACATAATCATAGGGATTGGTTAGCCAGTCAGCGTCTTTACCATCACGATAAATTTGCGCCTGATAATTTTTACCCGGCGACAGAAAATCCAGCGCAATCTCCACGCTACGGGCGTTTTCATCAGTTAACGCGCCCACAAACCAGTCATCGGCGTCGCGTTGCTGGCGGGCAAATACCACATAATCACCTACTTCACCGGCAATAGCACGGCTGTTTTCCCAGTCGGTCGGCACATCCTTGATAAACTGGAAGGCATCAGGATGTTTTAAATAATTACGCGGTAAATCTGCCGCCATCTGGATCGGACTATATAACACCACATATAGCGCCAACTGTTTGGTTAAGGTCGTGCGTGGACGGTTTTCGCCATCCAGACCATTAAAACTCATATCAAAAATACCGGGAGTGAAATCCATTGGTCCGGCCAACATGCGGGTATAAGGCAGAATGGCAGTATGCTCGGGGGGATTGGGCGGCGTTCCCCAGGCATTAAATTCCTGTCCACGTGCGCCTTCACGGGAGATCCAGTTAGGATAAGTGCGGCGCAGTCCGGTGTCTTTAATCGGCTCATGGGTATTAATACTGATATGGCGTTTGGCCGCCTCGGTGACAGAACGTAAATATTCCCCCACCATAAACTGGCCATCATGCCATTCATGCCGTACCAGCCCATTTTCATCAATACGTTTAATATCTCCAGCATCAGCCACATAACCTGTCTTGACCATAGTCACGCCATTTTTCTGATATAAATCATAGGCGTCGGCCATCTGGTTTTTATAATTGGTGACATTACCGGAGGTTTCATGGTGGCCAATCAAGCGCACGTTTTTGTTTAAGCCATAGGCGGTAACTTCAGGCAAGTCAAAATCCGGGTAACTCTCGGTGAAACTGAATACATCACCGTTGTTAAACCAGTCGCCATCCCAGCCAATATTCCAGCCTTCCACCAGTACACCGGCAAAGCCGTTATCGGCGGCAAAATCCATATAACGCTTGGTTTCAGATGTAGTAGCGCCATGGTTAGGGCCGCTACCCCAGGTATTTTCCTTGATATGCATCCCCCACCAGATACCCACATACTTACCCGGCTCAACCCAGGATACGTCACCCAGTTTATTCGGCTCATTCAGATTTAAAATCAGATCGGAATTTAACAGACCTTTAGCATCCGGAGATACCTGTACCGTGCGCCATGACGATTTAAACGGTGTTTGTGTTTTAACCAGAATTCCGTCTGACCAGGGAGTAAGATCGGCTTTGAGTTCACCTGCTCGTTGAGGTTCGAGCGTCATGGCCGCCCAATCCACTAGTGCCGCTTCATGAATACTCATATGTATGCCGCTATCCAGCTTGAAGGTGAAGGGCGTATGTGAACGGCCAACTTTATCCAGTGCCGTAGTGTTATACACATATTCATAACGGTTAAAAGCGCGCGACGGGATCCACCAGGCAGTGGCCTTGTCGCTATCCGGGATGACAAATTCGGTATCTTCGTCAATCACATCCACCTGATCCAGACCGGCCTGTTTGGGGACTTCGTAGCGAAAACCTATACCATCATTAAACACCCTAAAACGCAGGGTGAATTTACCTCGTTCCGCATCAGTCAATTCCACTGCCAGCTCATTATGATTGTCCAGCACCTGTTTACGTTCTCCCCAGGGCTGGGTCCAGCTTTCACTCACCTGCCCGGTTTGTTTGCCGCTAATTTTAAAACCGTCACCAAACTGCCCCTGTTGCTTGAATTCCAGCCCCAATGGAGAGGGCAAGATAATCCGTTGTTGCTGATAATCTACCCAATATTCAGTGCGATCATGTTCATCGGAAATACTGACGACAAGCTTGCCATCCGGTGAACTAACCTGCAGTTGTTCGGCTAGCGCGTTAGTCGACAAAAGGAGGGCAATAACTAAGCTTGGTTTTAACAATGACATGAGGTCTCCACTCGGTATCCGGATCAATGACGGTCAGGTAAATTTAAGAATTTGCTAACTTACTCAAAAAATGCTGAACAAGATGGCAACTGCAAATCAACTGGGTCTGATAGTACCGTTAACAATTCATCAACAACAATAAAGTGCATACGTATTCACAGCAGTTGAGCAGATTCCTCAGACCACTGTTTGATTTCGGCAGGAGTGTAATAATTGCGTTGTTTAATTTTTAATTCAGCTTCACTCAATTGCGGATATAGCCATTGACGGAATTCAGCTAATCCCTGTGCATAGCCAAGCTTTAACGTTTGAAAATCGGTAGCCCGCTCATATTCTGCTTCAAACATCGGGTCGGTCAGAATCGCATAATAGAAACGGCCCAGCTCAAAAACATCCATTTTCTGATAGTCATTAAAGTGGGTTAATTCATGCACCAGAATAGCCTTTAGCGCGGTGTCGCCGATATTCTGTTGTTCAAGCTTGGGATTGAGATAAAGCACGTAGTGACGCTGCCCAATCAATAAAGCAGGGACCTCAATATCGGTCGCCAAAAATATCGATGAACTGTCAATCCCTTGCAACGAAAGCGATATACCTTGTAAAGCAGGGAAAGATTGTTGTTCAATTTCAGCAATCAACCCCAACACTTTTTGCTTGAATTTTTGCGATGGAAGAACAGGAGCCTCGCCGCAGGCACTTAATATCATCGTAACAATGAGTATACTCACCGTTTTTAGTCTTGTATTTTGCATGCAATTCAGGCTAAGTTGCGATTAATATAATAACAATTAGCTTACAATTTATTTCCTATGTCGTCAGAAAATAGTCTTAGTCAGCAAAAAGTGGCTATGCGTAAGGTATGCTTACGCTTTAATCAAGACCCCAACAAGAATCATTTTAATCAGTTGATAAGCTGCTTTAAGTCCTCGCCTTTGCGGATAAAAATAGAGCCACCGGTGTGGATAGAGCGCGGCGTTGAGCTGGAAATTGGTGAAAACTTCTATGCCAATACCGGTTTAACTTTACTGGACTCCGGAGGCGTAACAATTGGCCAGAATGTATTGATCGGCCCCAATGTTAAAATATATACCAATAATCATCCGTTGAATGTTGAAGAACGCCGTCAGGGATTCGAGATATTTAAACCGGTTAGCATCGGCAACGATGTCTGGATCGGCGGTGGCAGCATTATCTGTCCCGGCGTCAATATTGGTGATAACGCGGTGATTGCTGCCGGCTCCGTCGTGACTAAAGATGTAGCTCCCGATACTCTGGTAGGCGGCAATCCAGCCATACTGATTAGAACGTTGTAGTGGACTAGTCCAGAAGCCTTGCAATCCCGCTTTCCCGTCCCCAAGTTAACCGGTATCTGATTGCAAGAACTGAGCACAATATGCCCCCTCTTTCTTTACTTGATCTCGCTCCAATTTGCCAAGGTGGCAATATTACCGCAGCACTGGACAATAGCCGCAACATGGCAATTGCCGCAGAAAAGTATGGCTATAAACGTATTTGGCTGGCTGAACATCATGGCATGCAGGGAGTAGCCAGCTCTGCCACCGCATTGGCCATCAGTCATATCGCCGCGGCAACCAACAGTATCCGAGTCGGCTCTGGTGGAATTATGCTGCCCAATCATTCCCCCCTGATTATTGCCGAGCAATTTGGCACATTAGACGCACTTTATCCCGGCCGAATTGATTTGGGGCTGGGTCGCGCGCCGGGAACCGATATGGCCACCGCCAGAGCACTTAGGCGTAATATGGATGCCAGCGTCGAGGAATATCCGCAGAATATTCGTGAATTGCAATTATTTCTGGGCCCCACGCAAACTGAGCAGAAAATCATCGCGGTACCCGGGCAAAACAGTAATATTCCTCTATGGCTACTAGGGTCAAGCCTGTACAGCGCTCAACTGGCGGCCCAGATGGGATTGCCCTATTCTTTTGCGTCGCATTTTGCCCCGGATCAGTTACTGGATGCCATTAGTCTTTATCGCGACGGTTTTAAGCCCTCAATGCAAAGCGACAAGTCTTATGTTTCAGCCGGATTAATGGCAGTAGTGGCCGACTCCGATGAACAGGCGAATTATTTATTCAGTTCAGTACAACAGCAATTTATTAATTTGCGCCGCGGTGCCAATCAACCTTTCCAGCCTCCGGTGGACTCTATGCAAGGGCTCTGGTCTGAAGCGGAACGCGTGATGGTAAACCATACCTTGCAATATGCGCTGGTAGGCAGCCCTGCCACAGTAAAAGACAAACTCAAGCGTTTTGTGGCTGCCACTGGCGTAGATGAAGTAATAGTCTCAATGCCCATTTACGATATTGAGGCCAGATTACATAGTCTGGCACTGCTGGCACAATGTGAAAACAGTGTGTGACCTATCAGTCCTGTCGCCAAATGGACGCATACGACGCATACAATGCATGCGTCCAGCGGCTGGATTGAATACTTTACCCCAGATTATTCAATAACGGCAGGGACTCATCCGATTCCGGAATAACACCACAGGCGACTCTTGAGCCTCCACCTCCCAGTTTTTCTGGCGAATCGGCATAGTTATCGCCTTTGGCATGGATCATAATTGCATGACCACGTATGTCTTCGATATCCAGCAAAGGAGCATAAACCGGATGAGTAGCGGTTCCGTCATCTGCCACATAAAGCGCGGGTAAATCTCCGGCATGGCCTTCTTCAGACCAGGGAAAACTGTGTTGTTTCGTTTCATCCGGGTCAAAGTGACTGCCAGCGGCACCGGCCAATACTTTTTCACCGTCTTGCGTGGCGGCATCGCAGCTTGGTTTTTCATGAATATGGAAGCCATGCAAACCCGCTGAAAGTCCGCTCAATTTGGGGGTAAACACCAAACCACCTTGCTCGGCTACAGTAACTTCAATTTGTCCTATTGATTTACCTGTCTCAACATTATTTAACGAAATTTCCATTTTCTCGGCCGCAGAACTTGCACCAACAGCAAATGAACCCAATCCTAACATGGTGACAATCAATAAATTTTTCATATTTCCTCCATCCGTTTAACCATTAGTAACAACGACACAATGGACAGAGCATAAAGCAAGCCAATCCCGAACAAACGAACGAACAACCTCTTTAACAATTTGTTTTTAATGAATTTATACAAAATTGTGCTGAACATTTATCTGATATTTTGATTAGCGCAGCGAAATATTTACAAACCGGAATGAAATAAGCTCAGGGATAAAAAATTCTGTAGCCAATTAGGGCGTGTTGATCTTTGGTGTATGAATTTTATTCAAGTCCAACGCGTTCTGATCGCGACGCCGGGTTGCAGGCCTAGTGGGTCTAAGTCAAAACCCGGCAACAAAGAGCAGGAAGCGTTGGGTTGAACCTCTTTCTTTAAAACCGTGGGGGCAGTGTTTGTAGCGCATTTCTACAGCGTTATCGCTCATTCATGTAGAATAACTACACTACACTCGCTCTGCCTTGTATAAATACGCTACAAACTGCTGCAAAAACACACACCAAAGATCTACACGCCCTAGTCACAAGTCTGTTTGTGCACCGGGATTTGTTGCTATCCTATTTTAATTTCTAGTGCGTATCCGAATCGGTTTTCTTCAGGCCTTCCTCTGTTTCTTCCACATAGTGCTTGGGATAAAAACTGTCGGCACTGGATTCTTCCAACGCCTGTTCAAATTTGGCCGGGCTTTCACCATTGAGCATACAGCCTGGCGTCAGGTTCAGATAAATTTCGTCGAAGCGGCGCACTTCTGTTTCACTCACACGACGGAAAACATGTGAGCGATTCAACTGTGATGTATGACGTAATCCCGCCGAAGCGATAATTTCCATTGACGCTTTAACGGTTTCCTGGTGAAAGCGGGCAACCCGTTCAGCCTTGTCTTCTACCACCAATCCTCTGACCAATTTGGGATCCTGTGTGGCCACGCCAGTTGGGCAATGATTGGTGTTGCACATTAACGATTGCACGCAGCCCAGTGCGACCATCATGCCTCGTGCGCTGTTGCACAAATCCGCACCTATGGCCAAATTCTTGACCACATGAAATCCGGCAAACACTTTACCGCTGGCAATCACGCGGATATCTTTTTTAAGATCGAAGCCGACCAACACGTCACATACAAAAGATAAACCTTCACGCAGCGGCATCCCTACCGAGTTGGAATATTCCAGTGGCGCGGCTCCCGTACCGCCTTCGCCGCCATCCACGGTAATAAAATCCGGTTTAATCCCGGTTTCCACCATGGCTTTACACAAGGCGACAAATTCGCTGGTGCGGCCAATACACAGCTTAAATCCTACCGGCTTGCCGCCCGACAATTCACGTAACTGTTTAATAAAATGCATCATTTCTATTGGAGTACCAAAGGCACTATGCGCCGGCGGCGAGTTAACCTGGGTGCCGGGTTCCACCAGACGAATGCGGGCAATTTCTTCACTGTTTTTATCCGCGGGCAGAATGCCGCCATGGCCTGGTTTTGCTCCTTGTGAAAGCTTGATTTCGATCATTTTGATGGCATCCTTGCTGGCAACTTTCTTGAAGTTATCCGGGCAAAATTGTCCATCTTCGGTACGACAGCCAAAATAGCCGGTACCGATTTGCCACACCAAATCGCCGCCATGTTCCAAGTGATAAGGGCTGACACCACCTTCGCCGGTATTATGATAAAAGTTGGCTATCTTGGCTGCCTTGTTCAATGCCCGTATTGCGTTATTACTTAGGGCTCCAAAACTCATGGCAGACACATTCAGTATCGCGGCACAATAGGGTTGAGTGCAGTCCGGACCACCTACCGTCACCCGCGCTTCCTTGTGATAGTCTTCATGGTGTTTAGCCGCAATAGAATGCCCAATCCATTCGTAACCGACCCGCTGAGTATCCAGCTTGGTTCCGTAGGGATTAGTATCCATGCTACCTTTGGCGCGTTGATAGATAACAGTACGAAACATCCGATTAATCGGCATACCGTCGGTTTCAGATTCAAAAAAGTACTGGCGTAAATAAGGCCGGAAGAACTCCATGATCCAGCGACCTCGTCCAACTAGCGGGAAATTGCGCCATAAGGTATGGCGGGTCTGGAAAAAATCATAAATGCCAATAGCAATAAGCGGAACAAGGACAACAAACGCCCAATAGGACGCAGGCCAAACTAAACCGAACAAGATAATAATCAAAACAGTCAGAGCGGTCAGTTTTACTAAAGTGATACGCATTTTTACCTCGTGAATTCAGCTATCTAACAGCAACGGTACGAGCAACGACATAAATATTCAACTTCTGTTACGTTTGATAACAACTCTACACTTCTTGATAAAGAGATAAATCCCAGTCTTATCTACAGTATCGGTATCTTTAATCAGCACAAGAAGCCAAGATGAAAAACACCTTGTTAGTCCTGCTCGGGGCAAGCCTGTTAAGCGCTTGCAATTCGAACGATAATATCTTTACCAGCCAACCCCAAACCATCCATTTCGATTTTGATACAGGTAAACAGGGCTGGGAAGCCGCCTATTCCGACTACCCAAGCGACAATGCCGATACCTATGAACTGTCCTCCGGCATTCTGACCTTGCCAAATGACAGCACTCATAACGGCTTTTTTATGGGCGGCACCAATCGTAGTGACGACCTGTTTATGTATATCAAGAGTCACTTTAGCGGGTTACAGGGTTCGGCCCGTTACATTGCCAACATTAGTATTGATCTGGTGTCGAATGCCGGTGACAACTGTTTTGGCGCCGGTGGAGCACCGGGAGAATCAGTTTATGTCAAGTTCGGCTTCGGCGAAATCGAACCCAAGCAAAGTGACTACTATCTGAATCTAGATAAAGGTAATCAAAGCACCGACGGCACCAATGCCAAAGTGATCGGTAATGTTGTCGTGCCGGGACTTGCCTGTGAAGGTGGTGATTTTGGTAGCAAAACCCTCGCCACCACCAGCGAAACTCAACTGGAATTTACCTCCAGTGCCAATGGTAGCATTTGGCTATTCGTCGGCACCGATTCCGGTTATGAAGGCCGCACAGAAGTGTATTACGATAAAATCAGCATTACGGTACAACCCGCCCTATAGCGGGTTGTAGCCTTTTAATCTCTTTAGCCAGCCTTTTAAAAGCGTTCAATCATCACTGTATTGCGATGAATGTCATGATCCCTTGAAACAACCTGCTATGATCATGCCTTCAAGAAGCAATAATCATAATAATGACAGGTTTAATATGAAACTGACTAAAAGAGACTTCCTAAAAACCGGCGCGGCAAGTTTAGCGGCGATTCCGCTAGGTAATATGGCATTGGCCGCCACGAGCTATACTTCATCCCCCAAGCACAATCTGGCAACTATTACCCAAGATGTTAAACCGATTAGCATTGAGGAACGTCAGCAACGGATAGACAAAGCACAAAAGCTGATGAAACAGCATCAATTGGCTGCCATGGTGCTAGAGCCAGGTCCGGCAATGGACTATTTTACCGGCATCCAGTGGTGGCGAAGTGAACGACTCACAGCAGTGATCATCCCGGCAGAAGGCGACATAGCCGTTGTTTGTCCGTTTTTCGAAGAACCTAGTATTCGCGAATCATTAAAAGTAGGCGATGACGTAAGAGTTTGGCAGGAGCATGAAAGTCCGTTTGCACTCATTAAACAAATTCTCACCGATCGCAAGATCACTAAAGGCCAGATAGGATTTGAACAATCGGTACGTTATTTTGTGTTACAGGGTCTGATGTCATTGTTATCTACGATGTCCCATAGCAGCGCCGATCCGGTCACGCTGGGTTGCCGTATGTATAAATCGGTACATGAATTACAACTTATGCACAAAGCCAATGAAGTCACTCTGCGTGCCTATGAACACGTATGGCAGCAACTGGCAGAAGGGATGAGCCAGCAAGAGGTTAAACAACTCATGCATACTGCGCAGTCAGACTTGGGCGGTAGTGATATCTGGACCATGGCGTTATTTAATCAGGCCAGTGCCTATCCGCACGGTAGTAAGCAACATCAGGTGATTAAAAACGGCAGCATTGTGCTAATGGATTGCGGTTGTGCCGTACAAGGTTACCAGTCAGATATTAGCCGTACTTTTGTATTTGGTGAGCCTAGTGCCAAACAACGCAAAATTTGGGCTACCGTGCGCCAGGGGCAACAGGTGGCATTTGAAAAAGCCCAGATCGGTACTGCCGCAGGCAAGGTAGATGACGCTGTCAGAGCCTACTATCAGTCACAAGGTCTGGGACCGGATTACACACTGCCCGGATTATCACATCGCACCGGTCACGGCATCGGTATGCAAGGCCATGAACCGGTTAATTTTGTACATGGTGAACAACAGAAACTGGCTGCAGGCATGTGTTTTTCCAATGAACCGGGGGTCTATATTCCCGGTGAATTTGGCGTGCGCCTTGAAGACTGTATCTATATGACTGACAAAGGCCCGCAATGGTTTACTGTGCCACCCGACTCTATTGAGTCACCTATTGGTAAAATGGGGCCGGTTCCGGTTTAAACCTGTCTATTTTGTGTCAACTAAAGTGAATCAATAAACTGCTGATGCAAAGGTAACTTATCAACGTTACGATCAATAATCAGTTTCAAATTGGACAGTAATTCTCGAATTTGCTGTTCGCTTAATGAACTTGCCAGCGGGTGGATATCTTCGGGTATAGCGCCCTGCCCCAGAAAAACCTGCTGCCAGGCTACTTCAGCGAATAGTTCCTCCTGCTCTCTAAAAACTTTTCCGGTTTGCTTAAACAGGTTTATTTTTTCCTTCAATGACGGCGGGATCTGCATAATACGGCACTGTCGCCAGAATGGGCTGTCATCACGTTCTGTCAGTTTATAGTGCAGAATAATAAAATCCCGTATGTGCTCCATCTCGGCTTGCGATTGACGGTTATAACTTTGTACTTCGGCATCATTAATTTGTTGATGGGGAAAATGTTTAATCAGACGAATCACCGCTGTCTGGATCAAATGAATACTGGTCGATTCAAGTGGCTCCAGAAAGCCGCTGGACAAGCCTATACTGACGACATTCTTGTGCCATTGTTGAGCTCTTCTACCCGTTTTAAACGATATTGTCCTTGGCTCTGCCAAGGGTTTAGCATCCAGATTAGTCAGCAAAGTGTGCTTTGCCTGCTCATCAGACAGATAGTTACTGGCATAGACAATACCGTTACCGGTGCGATGCTGCAGTGGAATACGCCATTGCCAACCTGCGGTGTGAGCAATTGAACGGGTATAAGGCGTAACAGGACTCACGGCTTCAGTCGGCACTGTTATTGCCCGGTTGCAGGGTAACCAGTGAGACCAGTCTTCAAAGCCGATACCCAGTGTTTTTTCAATTAACACCGCCCGCATTCCGGAGCAATCAATAAACAAATCACCTGTTATCGTCCTGCCTTCGGCCAGCACCATCCTGTCGATGTAGCCATTTTTCGGATTAACTCGGACTTCGTCTACCCGGCCCTCCACGCGTGTTACGCCGAGTTTTTCACAATGATTGCGCAGATATTTGGCGTATAAACCGGCGTCAAAATGATAGGCATGTGCGATACCGGGTAAATTTCCCTCAATCTGATTTAAGTGAGCAAACTTGTTTTGCTTGGCCGCCTGATAATTTAATGAGAAATCCCAGAAATTGGATTGAATTCCCAGTTGCTGACTTCTGTTCCAGAAATGGTGGAAATCGCAAAAGGGGAAGTTTTTACCAATTGAACCAAAAGCATGCATATAGCTTTCGCCTTGCTGCTTCCAGTGTTCAAATTGTATTCCCATTTTGATCGTGGCGTTGGTTTGTCGAATAAAATCCTTTTCGTCAATTCCCAAAGCGTTATTAAAGTTAACCATCGGTGGTATGCTGGCTTCTCCCACCCCGACAATGCCAATATCATCTGACTCAACCAGCGTAATATCAATCCTCTTGCCCAGCACTTTTGCCAATAGTGAGGCTGTAATCCAACCCGCTGTACCGCCCCCAAGGATCACTACTTTTTGTATTGATTGGTTGTTCAACTAAACCAGCTCCCTGATTAGAGCAACATGCTCTGGCTAATATGATCGTCGCTATAAAAACAAAAGCCCCTGTAATTTCAGATTACAAGGGCTTAAGTATGACTTGTTTAAGGCACTTAGAACTTATAAGCGAAACCTAACAGATAAGTTTTACCATAATCCTGATAGTCTCTAACTTGCAAGGCATTGTCGCCACTTAGGGAGACAAAAGGTTCGTTCGACAGGTTCTGTCCTTGTAAATAAACAGACAATCCTTTTAGTGATTCGATACCCGCTTCACCAAAATCATAGCCAATTTGGGCATCCCAAATTGTTTCACCCAATACATCAACCTGCACAGTGTCAAAACCGATTCCGTAAACATCACCTTTAAAATCACTACGTTTACGCATACTTACCCGCGCCTGGAAGCCGGATTTATCGTAATAAGCAGTAAAGGTCTGGATCGTATCCGACAGGCCCGGTAATTCATAAGGGTTACCGTTTTGATCGTCAATATCCGATTCCACCCCGGTATAACTAGCGATTAAACCAAAGCCATCCAGAGACTCATCAAAAATATTGAAGGGTAAGGCCATCGATAATTCGTAGCCGTGCATGGTACCACCACCGCCATTCACTTTACCTGATCCGGTTGCTGTAGGATTGCTTGGGATCTCGCCAGTTGCAGGATCCGCTACACCGCTGAAATCTACTTCGTAATTACCGTCGAAAATCCATTGGCTCAGATCTTTCCAAAACAACGCTACGGCAAAATAGCCTTCAGGCGCAAAGTAGTTTTCATAGGACAAATCTACTCCCGTAGCTTCTTTGGGTTCTAATGCCGGATTACCGCCTTTGATCGTCCAGTTGTTACCGTTATCATCAGGGTTCGGTGCATAACTCGACTCAACTGACGCATTCATTTCATCCAGTCTTGCCCTGGATAATGTTTTGGCAATCCCCAGACGTAATGTCTGACTATCATCAATGGCGAGTGACATATTCAAACTAGGCAATACATGGCTGTAAGAATGATCGATATTTGTCGGCTCGGCCACGACCAAACCGTCAATCACCTGAGCCGCATTACCTTGTGAAGACTGTTTTGTGTGGACATAGCGGACACCGAAATTACCGGTCAATGGCATTGATCCCAGCTCTGATTCAAAGTCGGCTTTAACAAAAGCAGCAGTCACTTTTTCATTTACCGACCAGGATTTGGTTATATGTTGAATACCGGTCAGATTTTCGCTCAGCAAATCATAATAACCGTCATCCAGCAAAGCTCCGGAATCGTAGGCAATCATGTTGCCCATGCCGATAAAGTCCAGTGACACCGTACCCAAACGATAATCTTCAGGCACCATTAACATGCCTGGAAAAGCGTTTAAGGTCATATAGTAACCATTTGAAGCCTTGGTTTTTTCGCGATCACGATAGGAAACACCGTAGCTAACCTTGCTTACAAACTCGGATTCGATGCTTTGCTCGGCAGCCACTTTCAACGAGGTCAGCTCGTCATCAATATCCGGTGCATTGATAAATCCATCCTGGGCGGTATTTTCCATCGCAGTGCCACCCAGATTATATTTATCATTCAGTGCCGCACTGGCCCCCCAACTTAGCGGGCCACCTAATTGAATAAGATTGAAATCACCGTAATCAAGTTCATGAGTAAACAACGCGCCAGAATTACCCGCATTTAAGGTGTAACCCAAATTATCAGCAGCGCCCTGATTATCACCGCGACCGGTCCCCGCGTAACTCTCGAAACTCCATATTTTACGTTTCACTTTCGAATAGCTGGCATCAAACTCCAGCGTCAGACTGTCATTTACCAGATATTCGGCGTTAAATCCGGCCTGACTTAGCTCTGCATCACGATTTTCCAAATCATTGCGGACCACTACACGCTGGCCTTCTGTCATCGCTGAAGTGATAAAGCCTGTAGAAGGATCGACATCACTATCATCTGCCGAAAGGATTCCCTGTCCCCAAGCAAAAGGAATTTCAATACCGCGTAAAATCTTCTCGTCAGAAAAATCCACGTACAATGCGTCAAAAGTCATTCGCAATGCGTCGTTGGGGGCCGCTTCAACCACTAACATGGCTGAGTCGCGCTTCAGAGTAGAAGAACGAACAAACGGCTTGGCGCCACCCAAGATAGAGTAGTTTTGTCCATCCACACTAAATTCGGGATATCCCCACGAATTCCAGCGTTTTTCCTGATTGGGGGAACTCATGGTGGTATAAGCAAAAGCAACACCTAAGGTGTCGTCGGCGAACTGATCAATATAAGAAAAGGTACCTCGGAAACCCTGATCATCACCGTCCGGGTTCAACTTGTCGAAACTGGTTTTCTCCATTTGACCGTTAACCTGCAAAATACGCTCACCTTTGCTTAAAGGCTTAACGGTTTGCATATCAATAATACCGGCAATACCTTCAGCATCGAGGCTGGCATCCGGTGTTTTATAAACTGTGACACCGCTCATTATTTCGGAAGGATACAAATCGAATTCAACGCCGCGGTTATCACCGATAGATACCTGCTCACGGCCATTAAAAGTAGTCGCACTCTCGTTTTCGCCAAAACCACGGATACTAACGCGACTAGCACGACCATCCAGCCGTTGGGCAGTTAATCCCGGTAAACGGGCGATAGATTCCGCAATAGAAGAGTCAGGCAATTTACCAATATCTTCGGCTGAAATGGCTTCAACTACATTGGAGGAAAAGCGTTTAGTATTCATTGATTCCACCACACTGCGGCGGAAGCCGGAAACTTGAATAACCTCTAGATTTTCATCAGCCTGTTGATCATTTGATTCTGCTTCCTGAGCCGCGGCATGGTGAATACCAAATGCCAAACCACTGGTCAGGATCGCAGCCGTAATAAGATTAGGTTTAAATTTTGCCATCGTTGTGTCCCGTTTAAGGTAATTATAAATGCCATGTAAACTGTTGAGTGCAGCTTCACGTGCTTATTGTGCTGTCCTAGGTGCTGATGGATAGTACCGCTGCCATTAAAAACTCATCAACAAAATGCATACGTATTCAATACTATGCAGTCACAAAGTCTTAACATTTAAATTACACAAGAAAATACTATACCAATCTCGTTAAAATGCCTTATAAACAGTAGCTTGCATAAGTAATGCGAGGATGAATAAAACACGCAGGCGCAACGACGTGGAGACCGGATATCGGTAGCGAGAAGCAATATTTACTGATGTAAGCATGCCTATAAAAGGCTGCTCAAAAATAACTTATATTATTGATTATTAAGAATTTTATTGTTTTGTAAAATGACAGGTAGAAATACTACCTAGGTATTCCAGTCAAGGTGAGCGGCAAATGACTGACTAAAATGACTGAATACGTATGCATAACCCAACTGTTTGGCGAATAAACTGGTTGCTGCCGTGTTAACCCTTCTTTATGCAACCTTATCCAGCACCATTTGCACATAGTAACTAATCCCGGCAAAGAAGAATTCGACCGCAATCAGCATCATAATCAGGCCCATTAAACGCATCATCACACTGGCGCCAATTTTTCCCATCAGCTTCAGCAGTCCTTCACCTATAGCAAAGATAATCGCAGCAGACAGACATACCAGAAAAATAGCTCCTACCACCGCAAAAGTATGCTCGGTCGATTTTGCTTCCTGCATAAACAGGATCACCATGGTAATCGCACCGGGGCCACAAATCATCGGGATCCCCAGCGGTGTTATGGCGATATCCTTGCCATAGGCGTCATCACTTTCATCATCCAGCTTCTTGGGTACGGTGCGACCACGCAGCATTTCAAAACCCATAATAAAAAACAGCACACCACCAACAACTCGCAGGGCGTTAACATTAATCCCGAAAAAACTGAACAAGGCTTCGCCCGCCAGGGCAAACAACACCATAGCAATAAATGCGGTACTGCATGAGGTAAGAATGACCTTGCGGCGGGTTTTATGGCTGAAATTTTGGGTAAGGCTTATATACAGGGGAACCGCCGCCAACGGATTAATCATGGTAAAAAGTGAAGTGAATATAAATAGCATTTGTTCCACAAAAAACCTCGTAATATAGATAAAAATAAGATTAGTCTTTCAATCCATTATATTTTATAGCTTTTTACCCCAAGCTTGTTACATTTAAAATATTAATAAAAAGCCTTTATCGTAAACTTATCAAGGCAATTTAATGAGTATTTTTACAAATTATTCACTTAACCTCTATTTTAATCATTTACAGGTCAACTTTTAGCCTGCTGACAACTATTTGCTTAGTTCCCATTTTACCTCGACAAAACATCCGGTTAGCTGTCAGAAAATGTTAGTTTTATGTAAACACCTGTAATTTAGACAAATTTCAGCGGAAAATGGTGTAAAGAGCCGATTTCTAATATAATTGCTTCTTTATGATCGTATCCGGGCAAGCGAGCCGACAAGTTTATCGCCTGCTCGCCACCAGGTATCCTTGATGACAACCAGCACAGAAATTACATTTAAAGACTTTAATCTACCCGAAAGCTTGATGAAAGCATTGGAAAAAGTAGGTTACGAAAAACCCTCGCCTATTCAGGCCGAAAGTATCCCGTTAATCATGCAAGGCCATGATTTATTAGGTCAGGCACAAACCGGTACCGGTAAAACCGCCGCCTTTGCCTTACCTATGCTGGCCCGTCTTGATGACACGGCCAAATTACCACAATTGCTGGTATTGGCTCCCACGCGTGAATTAGCTATTCAGGTTGCAGAAGCCTTTCATACTTATGCCAGCTTTAATAAAGCCATCAAAGTCTTGCCTATTTACGGTGGGCAATCTTACGACAACCAAATCCGTCAGCTAAAACGCGGTGTACAGGTTGTGGTAGGCACACCGGGTCGTGTTATTGACCATATTAATAAAGGCACGCTGAAATTACATGAACTGAAATATCTGGTTCTGGATGAAGCCGACGAAATGTTGCGTATGGGCTTTATCGATGACGTAGAGTGGATATTGAGCCACGCGCCAGCAGAACGCCAGACGGCGTTATTCTCGGCCACCATGCCGGATCGTATCCGTACTATCACCAAGAAGTATCTGAACGATCCGAAAACCGTCAAGATCGCGTCCAAGGTCAGTACCGCCAGCACTATTCGCCAGCGTTATTGTCAGGTTGCAGGCCATCATAAAATGGAAGCCCTGACCCGTATCCTTGAAGTGGAAGAGTCTGATGGTGTCATCGTATTTGTCCGTACCAAAACAGCAACGCTGGAACTGGCCGAAAAATTGTCAGCCCGCGGCTATGATGTGGAACCGCTAAACGGAGACATCCCGCAGAACGCCCGTGAGCGCACTGTAGACCGCCTGAAAAAAGGCGATATCGACATTCTTATTGCCACCGATGTAGTTGCTCGTGGTCTGGACGTTGAGCGTGTCAGCCATGTTATAAATTATGATATCCCTTACGATACTGAATCTTACGTGCACCGTATTGGCCGTACTGGCCGTGCCGGGCGTCAGGGCGATGCGATTCTGTTTATTTCCCACCGTGAAAAACGCATGCTGTTTTCGATTGAGAAAGCCACCAAGCAATCGATTGAGTTAATGCCTATTCCATCCATTAACGAATTGAATGAAACGCGTCTGAATCGTTTTAAACAAAACGTCATTGAAGCGATGAACGACAAGTCAATCGAGGCTATGATGCCGGTTATCGAAGCCATCCAGCAAGAAACCGAAGCTGCACCAGAAGTATTGCTGGCCGCGTTGGCCAAAATGGCTCAAGGCGATGAACCGCTTATCCTCAAAGAGTCTGACCGCCCTAATCTGGACGCCAGACCACAACGTGATGATCGCCGGGAACGCGACAGCGGACGAAGTTTTGAGCGCGGCGGCCGTGATGGCGAACGTAAGCCACGCAGACGTTCCTCCGGTAAACCTGAAGCCGGAATGCAGCGTTATCGCATTGCAGTAGGCCACAGCCACGGTGCCAAACCGGGCAATATCGTTGGCGCTATCGCTAATGAAGCGAATATCAGCAGTAAAAACATTGGTGCCATCGAGATCTTCGATACTTATAGCACCGTCGACTTGCCGGAAGGTATGCCAGCAGAGGCCCGTCAGACATTGCAGAAAACTCGGGTCGCAGGCCAGGCCTTAGGTTTGCGTGAATGGTCAGATGAACCGCCTAAAGGTGGAAAAGGTAAACGTCGTAGCTAACCGCACAACGACACTTTCAGACTGATAAAAGGATCTTCGGATCCTTTTTTTATATCCTTTATATTTCTTTATGGAATATTTTCGATAGATTTGGTATTTATCTGTTATATATAAAACAGGCAAAATATCGCAATAAATTAAATACTGAGTGGTTATGGATTATTTTCCGGTTTTTCTGAATGCAAAGCATATCAACTGTCTGGTCGTTGGTGCCGGAGAAGTGGCTGCGCGTAAAGCCGAGTTGCTGGCTAAAACCCCTGCCCATATTCGGGTTGTTGCCCCTCAGGCCTGTCAAACCATCCAATCTATGGCATCACAACAACAGCTTGAATGGATAGAACGGGAATTTGATCCTGGTGATATTCAGGGCCAACAACTCATTTTTGTTGCCACTGATGACCACCAGCTTAATTGCGACATTTCGACACTGGCCAAGGCCGCCAATATTCCGGTCAATGTGGTAGATAACACCGAGTTATGCAGTTTTATTACACCGTCTATTGTCGATCGCGATCCGCTGCTAGTGGCATTAAGCAGTAGCGGCACAGCGCCGGTATTGCTACGTTACTTGCGTCAAAAACTGGAATCAATTTTACCTGCCCGCCTGAGCGATTTGGCCAAGTTCTCGGATAAATTCCGCAATAAAGTCAAACAACAATTCAGCAGTGTCAATCAACGGCGCAACTTCTGGGAAGAGGTGATTGAAGGCCCGATTGCGGAAACGGTATTGGGAGGTAATAACGCCCAAGCCGAAAAACTGTTGCTACAGAAATTGGCCCAAAGTGATGATGATATTGATACTGGTTGCGTTTATCTGGTCGGCGCTGGACCCGGGGATCCGGATCTACTCACCTTCAAGGCGCTACGCCTGATGCAAAAAGCCGACTTGGTGGTGTATGACCGTCTAGTCTCCAAACAGATTTTAGAATTAGTACGCCGCGATGCTGAAAAAATTTACGTGGGTAAAAAAGCCAGCTTACATTCAGTACCACAAGATGAAATCAACCAGTTGCTGGTTGACGCCGCCAAGCAAGGTAAACGGGTGGTCAGACTAAAAGGTGGTGATCCTTATATTTTTGGCCGTGGTGGAGAAGAAGCCGAAACCTTGGTCGAACAGGGCATTAATTTTCAGGTAGTTCCCGGTATTACCGCCGCCACAGGTGCCAGTACTTATGCCGGTATCCCCCTGACTCATCGTGATCATGCCCAATCAGTGGTGTTTTCTACCGGACATCTAAAAGATGGCAGTATTGATCTGGACTGGCCCGCGCTGGCCCGGCAACGCCAGACCATGGTGTTTTATATGGGGCTGACCGGACTAAATGTGATCAGTGAACAGTTGATTCAACATGGCGTGTCCGCCGATATGCCGGTAGCCGTGGTCCAATCTGCTACCACCGAGAAACAGCAAGTTGTTGTCGGGACACTGAGCGATATCGAACAAAAAGTCATACGAGCTAATATCCAGCCACCGGCACTGATTATTGTTGGAACTGTGGTTAATTTACGTAACAAGCTGCTCGGTGAGTAGCGCCCAATCCACACTGATACATCTGGTCACCACAAGTCTGCTTGGGGTATGATGAGCCGCTAATTTGGTTAGTAACGGACGCTATGCAACCCGATCACCTCAATCTTAAATTTAAAGGCCGAGTCGCCAAACGTAAGGACAGCCAGAAAAAGCGGGATGCCATTCTCAATGCGGCGCTGCGAATCATCGTTCGCGACGGTATACGTGATGTACGTCATCGCTCCGTTGCCAAAGAAGCCAAAGTATCCTTGTCCGCGACCACTTATTACTTTGATGATATCGAATCCCTGGTACACGATGCCTATCTGTTTTTTGTGCAGCAAAGCATTCATGAAATCGACACGCTCGAACAACATGCTTTAAACGCGCTCGAACATTTTCAGCGTAACCAGAATAGTGAAGAACTTAAAAGCAACTTAAAAAAACTATTGCTCACCCATGTAAAAGCGCAAACCGATAACCACGACGCCCGCGTAATTGAATGGTCGTTTCGTCAACAAGCCTTGCGCGACGACAAACTGGCTGCAGCCTTATATACCCCACAGAAAATGATGCTTACAGCATTGGAACAGTTTTTTATCGCCTTTAATCACAATGAAAAGCATGCCAGTGCCAAAGCTAATATTATGATGGGTACACTGCTGCAACTGGAATATCAGCTATTAATGAGCCAACACTCCGGCATGACGCTGGCTAAGGCCAAACATGCCATCGATACTCTGCTGGATGAAACGATGTTTATCCATAAAGGTGAACTCGCTATTTAGCGTTGAACATTACTTGCTATGTGACAAATTTGGATTAACCTCAAATCAACATCCCCAAAATTGAGCAAAAATCATGGCTAATAATCCGGTAGGCTGGTTCGAAATTTATGTTGATGACTTGGATAGAGCGCAGCAATTTTATCAAAATGTGCTGGCTATTAGTTTACAGGAGCTTGGCGATCCCAGCGATAGCACTCTTCAGATGCTGGCATTTCCATCCGATATGGAAAAATATGGGGCTAGCGGTGCGCTAACCAAAATGAATGATTTGCCTGCCGGTGGTAATAGCACGTTGGTGTATTTTTCCTGTGATGATTGCGCGATCGAAGAGTCCCGGGTCGAAAAGGCTGGAGGTCGCGTACATCGATCAAAAATGTCAATTGGCGAGTATGGATTTATCTCACTGGCACTGGATTCAGAAGGTAATATGTTTGGCCTGCATTCCCTCAAATAAAGCCGTTGTTTAACACCGGCAACAAGGTAGATTAAAGATGAAAAATATCCAGATCCTGGAAGAACCCACCGAGCTCTATAAAATTTTAAAGTTCGAGAGTTTAGTTGCCAGTGGCGGCGAAGCCAAGATGGTAATCGATGACGGACAAGTGATGGTCAACAACGAAGTCGAAATCCGACGTCGTAAGAAAATCATCGCCGGTGATATCATCGATTTTATGGATCAAAAATTTAAAGTCGTATTAAGGTCCTAACGCCAATCGCTATATTCGCGTTGCAAATATCACTGACAGCCCCCATTGCGACGCGCCGTAAGCGAATTCCTGCTCCATGTCTCTGACCAGCCCAGACACTTTATCCAAGTTCACTGCCGCGTTGTTTTTGCTTCTGACTTATCGTAATGGCTTTTCTTCATCTATTCTTTGTTGGTAACAAAAAATTCTCACCCACGACCCTTGGCATATAGCGCCATATCAAGACAATCGGCCGCATAATATTTACTCGATTAAGCAATGAGTGGCCGATAATTACGCATAAATTTGGGTGGATGAGCCAAAGCAGAAATGAAAGGAGCAAGCAATATGAGTAATGATGACCATAAGCCAACCACAACTGATGCAGGTATTCCGGTTTCCAGCGACGAACACTCCCTCACCGTAGGCCGCGATGGCCCTATCCTGTTGCATGATCATTATCTGATTGAGCAGATGGCCAACTTTAACCGTGAACGCATCCCGGAACGACAACCCCATGCCAAAGGTTTTGGTGCTTTTGGGCATTTCGAGGTCAGCAAGGACATCAGTGCCTATACCAAAGCAGCAGTATTCCAGCCCGGCACCAAAACCGACACTTTACTACGTTTTTCTACCGTTGCCGGTGAACGTGGTAGCCCCGATACTTGGCGTGATCCGCGTGGTTTTGCGTTAAAGTTTTATACCAGCGAAGGCAACTACGATATGGTAGGCAACAATACCCCGGTATTTTTTCTGCGTGATCCGCTGAAATTCCAGCATTTTATTCGCTCGCAAAAACGACGGGCTGACAATGGCCTGCGTGACCACGATATGCAATGGGATTTCTGGACCCTATCGCCCGAATCAGCCCACCAGGTCACCTGGTTAATGGGGGATCGAGGCATTCCCAAAGACTGGCGGCATATGAACGGCTATTCCAGCCACACCTATATGTGGGTCAATGCCAAAGGCGAGCGTTTTTGGGTCAAATACCATTTTAAAACCGATCAGGGCATTGATTTTCTGCCGCAAGACGAAGCGGACAGACTGGCCGGTACCGACGGCGATTACCACCGTCGTGATTTGTTTGATTCAATTAAGCGGGGGGAACACCCCAGTTGGACGCTCAAAGTACAGATTATGCCGTTTGACGAAGCCAAAACCTATCGCTTTAATCCCTTTGATTTAACCAAGGTTTGGCCACATAGCGACTATCCGCTGCAGGAGGTGGGCCGGTTAACCCTTAATCGCAACCCCACCGATTATCACACCGAAATTGAGCAAGCCGCCTTCGAACCCAACAATCTGGTACCCGGTATCGGGATTAGCCCGGACAAAATGCTGCTCGGTCGCATGTTTGCCTATGCCGACGCCCACCGCGCGCGTATGGGAGTAAACTATAAACAAATCCCGGTAAACAGACCCAAGTCACCGGTAAACAGTTACAGCAAAGACGGTGCCATGCGGGTGCAAAACGTCTCCGACCCGGTTTATGCACCAAATTCCAAGGGCGGCCCGCAAGCGGATCCTGAGCGTTATCCGGAAACCGCCGTTTGGTCGGCAGACGGTGAATTTGTTCGCGAAGCCTATACCCTGCGCAAAGACGATGATGACTTTGGCCAACCCGGTACACTAGTGCGGGAAGTGATGGACGATGCGGCACGCGACAGGCTGGTATCCAATGTTGTCGGCCACCTAAAAGCTGGTGTATCCCAATCCGTATTAGCGCGCGCCTTTGAATACTGGCGCAATATCGATAAAGACATCGGAGATCGTATAGAAAAAGGGGTAAAAGGTAGTTAACACTGACTCACCATTTGGCTCTCGCAAGAGAGCCAATGTTCCCCTAATGCTTGTTTATCCCCGTCCCTCACGCTAAGGATGAACGGGATTTGGAGCAATCAAAAGACCAGACAAGTTGAGGGGACATTTCTCCTATTTGGGTCCTTCCAAATAGATTCAAGAGCCGGGACGGGCTTGAAGAAAGTCATGGACAACATTGGGGGTAACGAATAGATAATCTGGATTCCGGCCTAAAATCCGCCGGAATGACGCGACTGACACTGTTGACGAAACCAGCAGAAAGAATGCAGTCACCCTTCGGCTCCTTTAGACACCGTTCATCCTGAGCGTGAGGGACGAACAGTCGAAGGATGAAAAATATAATGTGGCAAAGCCAATAAAAACCGAAGCTAGCCCAGCTTTGCCGCTTGAATACTCAGCCCCTGACAAACAGAGTTAAATGCATCCCCTTCCATTAAAGGTAAATCAGGAAGCATGTCGATGACTTCCTGACGCACTATCGGCGACAAGCTCATCCCGCCGGTGATAAACAGCATTTCCGGTGGCTGACCGCTGGCGTCCAGGCATTCATTAATCAACTTTTTCACCCGTTGCAGCCAGCTTTGCATCGAACGGTGCAAATCATCCTGACTGATATCCACCTGATAATCGCTCTGGATATAATGCAATGGCAAGGTGATTTGCGGCTTGTCGGACAACATTTCCTTGGCCATACGCGAAGAGTTAACCAACCGTGCCGACAGTTTTTCGGTTTGTACAATCAACAATCGTTGCAGTAATTCAGGATGACTGGACACCGACCTGGTTTGAGCTATTTCCAGCCCGTATTCGTCCGAGAAAAAGTTGTTCAAACGGGGAATATTGTCCACCGCACACATATCCGAGAAATAGGTTGGCGGGATCGGTAAATTATTACCAAAGGTCGTGCCCATTCCCATAGTCGGGGCAATGGTTTTGGTGATCAGATTCTTGTCGCATTCCATACCACCGATACGAGTACCGGTCACCGCCAGCACGTCTTGCTGTCTATCCAGTTGCAGTAAGCGTTCCGGTGATAATTGAATACAACAGATATCGGTCGTACCACCACCAATATCCACCACCAATACGTTTTTGGCCTCGGGCAGCTGACGCTCGATATTATAGGCAGCGGCAATCGGTTCCTGCAAAAATTCCACCGTCTCAAAACCGGCCTGCTGTGCGGCGGCACGCATAATATCCAGAGCCTGGCTATTACCCGCTTCACCGCGCGTCCCATGAAAACGTACCGGACGCCCTATAACCGCTTTACTGACCGTTTTGCCCAATTGTTGTTCGGCACATTGACGAAAATACGCCAATTGTTTGGCAATCAGACCGACAAAGGCCTGATGCTGGCCTCCCAGTAAACTGGCCCCCAAAAAATTCTTGGGCGAATAGATCAAACGGCCTTTATCCGGCATTTTCAGATAACGCTTGAATCCGGCCTCGCCAAATAAGAACTCGCCGGTTTCAACCAGCTTGCTCAGCGACAAATCCTGCACCGTCATATCTTCCATCAGGATATGGATAGCTTGTTGCTGAAGCTTGGGCTTGTTATGAAAATCGCCGCGTAAACTGTCAATTCTGTCACTGTATAGTTGCTGTTCACGGGGCTCTTTGGCCTGATAATAACCTTCTTTGGCTTTATCGATTTTTACTCCAATCGCCCGCTGCAACTGATCGACTTTGGCTTCAACCCGTTCCGCTGGCGGCAAGGGTAATTCATCCGGGTAATAGACAAATACTGAGGAGCGAATTTTATATGGTGTAGCCGACAACGGATCCAGTTTAATCAGTTGATGTTGCTGTCCGTCAAAATACACCACCTCCGAATTGGAGGTGCCATAATCAATACCAATTGCGGTCAAAACGTGCGTTACCCTGTCGAAAATTGAACGCGGATCTTAAAGCAAATAGCCGCCAAATCAAAAGATTCTTGTGCGGATTTATCAAGGGCGTGTCGCTGCTGTTATTGGTCGAAAATCAGCTTAGTTACAATGATGACTTTTATATCTTATTGCCACACTGCCCTGTCTCATATCAGAAAATTTTTGAATGAGATCACCTGTGGTTGCAAACAGCAAAATAAACAGGATAGTTTTTCGGTAAATGAATGGGTAAGGTATAGCCTCTTACTTGTTTTGGGAAATTGATAAAATGATATTGCGTATTATATTCATTGTTTGTGCGCTGATGGTTGGGAATGCCGCTATCGCCAAACCGCCGAGCGTAAAGAGCTTTACCGAAAACTTTGAATATCAATCCGGTTATTTCGATCTCTATTACCAGCCGGACAGCGGCAAAGTCTACGTACTGGTCAAGCGTTTTGGCCAGCCATTTTTGTTCCAGAGTAGCTTGCCCCAGGGCATGGGATCCAATGATATTGGTCTGGATCGCGGTCAGTTGGGTGATACCCGGATTGTCCAGTTTGAGCGTTTTGGCGACAAAGTGTTACTGCGCCAGCTGAATACCTACTATCGTGCCGAAAGTGACAATCCGGCCGAAAAAGCCAGCATTGATGAGGCCTTTGCTGATTCGGTTATCGCCGGTTTACCCATTGTAGCCAGTGACAATAATGCCGTATTGATCGATTACACTGATTTCCTGCTATCGGACATTCATCAGGTTTCCCAGCGGCTGCAACAAACTCAGCAAGGCAGTTACAAGCCAGATCCTAAACGCAGCGGTGTTTATCCTGCCCGCCTGAAAGCCTTTCCGAAAAATACCGAACTGGAAGCGCTGGTGACTTATGCTGGATCCAAACCCGGTGAATATGTGCGTCAGGTCACCCCGGATCCCGACAGTATCTCGGTTCATCTGCACCATTCTCTGATTGAATTGCCGGATGACAATTATCATCCCAGAGCCTTCCTACCTTTTTCCGGATACTGGTCTATTGAATATGAGGATTATGCGGCCCCTATCGATCAATCGATGGTCAAACGTTTTATTCCCCGCCATCGACTGGAAAAGAAAAACCCGGCAGCAGCGGTAAGTGAAGCCGTTGAACCTATTATTTATTACCTCGATCCGGGTACACCGGAACCGGTGCGTAGCGCTTTGAAAGACGGTGCCATGTGGTGGAACGAAGCTTTTTCGGCATTAGGCTACAAAGATGCATTTCAGGTTAAGGACCTGCCGGCCGACGCCGATCCTATGGATGTGCGTTACAACGTGATCCAGTGGGTACACCGTGCCACCCGTGGCTGGTCCTATGGTTCATCGGTGATAGATCCGCGCAGTGGCGAAATTCTCAAAGGACATGTCACATTGGGTTCGTTAAGGGTTCGTCAGGATTATCTGATTGCGCTGGGACTGACCAGCCCCTTTAGCCAGGATAATGCCGACACTAGCGCACAACAAGCCATGGCGCTGGCGCGAATTCGCCAGTTGGCCGCCCATGAAGTAGGACACACTCTGGGCTTGGCACACAATTTTGCTGGCAGTGAAAACGGCAATGCATCGGTGATGGATTATCCCCACCCTTACGTTTATGTGGATGATAATCAAGTCAAAATCGATAAAGCCTACAGCGTCGGTGTAGGACTTTGGGACAAATATACTATTGCCTACGGTTACAAAAGCTTTGATCCAAATCAGGATGAGTCCCGACAACTGGCCAAACTGGTTCAGGGTGCCAGAAGCAGTGGTTTGAACTATATTTCTGATCCCGATGCCCGTCCCGGCGATACGCCCAGCGCACAGGGCAATTTATGGGACAACGGCACCAACCCAGTTGATGAGCTAAAACGTATTATTGATGTACGTCAGGTGGCATTAAGCCATTTTGGACTTAACAGCATCAGCAAGGGAACGTCTTTGTCATCGCTAGAAGAATCGCTGGTACCGATTTATTTGTTGCACCGCTATCAGTTGCAAGCAGCGGCCAAGCTGGTCGGTGGCATCCGCTATCAATATGAAGTCAAAGGCGACTACCCTTCAGCCAGAGGGCAAACAGCGGTCAATTCTGAAATACAACAACAGGCTGTAGATGCGATGCTGAACACCCTGTCACCGGCCTTTCTGGCCATTCCTGAGTCTTTGACAAGACTGATCCCACCCAAAGCCTATGGAGAAAGTCGTAACCGCGAGAGTTTTAAAGGGCGAACGGGACTGGCCTTTGATGCCATTGGGGCGGCAGAATCGGCTTGCGGTTATACCTTGTCGCAACTATTACAGTCTGGCCGGCTAAACAATCTGGCCGCGCAATATAATAATCCCCTGACAGTAAGCAAACTTGTCGAACAGATAGTGGCTAAAACCCTGAAGGCCCCTGACAACAAGGATTATCGGCAATTACAACAGCGTATTAATGCTGTCTCACTGGAGGCATTAGTAACAGCGACGCTGGACTCCAATCTGGTTCCGGAAGTCAGAGCCGAACTGGAATACCAGCTTAGCCAATTGCAATTATGGCTGGAACGCCAATCCAAAGATCCGCAGGCCCAAATGATGGCCAGACAGCTGGAGCAGTTTTTCCGAACGGGTGACTGGAAATCCAACTTCAGCATTTTGCCCCTACCACCGGGATCACCCATATAGATTTAAGCAACAAGTGGCGAGCTTCGAGCGACGAGCTAAAAGCAAAACCCGAATCCTCGACATCACTGTTGTTTCAATCCTGTCATCCCTGCATTCTTTTGAGCAGGGATCCATTATTTAATATTTTGCTCTACCTGCTACTGGACCCCGGCCAAAATCAAAGCCGGGGTGACGGACTTTTAACTTCGTACAGACTTACAGTATTGGCCTACATTTCGACTCTAACTTTCCTGAGTAAAATATGGGCTTGTCGAATGTCCGAACATGGACGTTCGGGCAAGGCCGGCTTTTGAGATGGGCGAAATCGGAATAGCAAAGCACCGCTTTGCAGATTGAGCCGGAAATCAAGGATGATTTTCGCGGCCTTTGCTTTGAAGCAGGATGCGAGAAAAGCAAAGTTGCATCCGGCCGCTTCGGCATTTAAGCCAGTATTTTAATTGGATTAGAAAGTTAGTGGAGTAAAGGATTCTTTCGCCTCTTTCTTATCCTTAAGAAAGGGGTTCGCCCCGCATGGATGCGGGGCGAAAAAAGCCATGGATGGCAGTTGTCGAAGCCAATTAAATTCTGGATCCCCGCTAACAATATGCAGGGATGACGATGTTTTATGTCAATAATAAACCTGTCTATCCCGTTCACCCTGAGCGCGAAGAATGAGCTGTCGAAGGGCTACCGGGGGGACGATTATCTTACTTGGTCAAATATTGGTTTTCCTCAACGACTTTGATACCAGTCAGCAATGACTTGTCGTTCTTCCTCGGTCATACCGGTTTTATTCAATAGTGGCATATCTTTGCTTTGTACCGTTCTGGCATAAATACGCGGCGCAAATTGTTCAATTTGCGCCCATTTATCCAGATGCAGTCCCATCGGTGCCACGACAAAAATGTCATCGGTCGGCGTAGCAGAATGACAACGGGTGCAGTGTGTTTCAACCAGATTAAGCACCGCTTTTTGTGACTCGCTTAATGGGGTTTCAGGTTGCTCAACTCTGGTAACGTCAGTCAATGCTTTGCTTTTAGGCCAGGATATCCAACCGGCAATTAACAGCATGCCTAACATGCCGGTCACCAATACCGATGGCCGGAAAATACCCTGATGACGTAAGTTGAAAAAGTGCCGGATCCAGGCCGATACCACCGAGATCAAAATCAATACCAGCCAATTTTGCGGATGCTGGTAGGTCATGGGGTAATGGTTACTGATCATAATAAACAACAAGGGCAAGGTCAGATAATTGTTATGCACCGAGCGTAGCTTGGCACCTGCCCCCCAGGCTGGATCGATATCCTGCTTGTTTTCCACCGCTGCGACCATTTTTTTCTGCGACGGAATGATATTAAAAAACACATTACCGGCCATAATGGTGCCAATTAAGGCACCAATATGCATATAAGCGCCACGGCCACTAAACCAGCTAGTAGCCAACCACGAACCCAATGTCAGCAATGCCATAAAAAACAATGCAAACAACCAGGGTGATTTGGCCAACGGACTATGGCAGGCCAGTTCATACAAGGCCAGACCGCCAAAGATAAAACCTAGACCCATTATGACTGCGGTTGCCGGCTCTAACGGCATCACGTTGGGATCAATTAAATAGGCCGACGCGCCAAAATAATACATCAGGGTAAGCAGGGCAAAACCACTTAACCAAGTGGTATAGGCTTCCCATTTAAACCAGTGTAAGGTTGGCGGGATCACCTCCGGGCCATATTGATACTTACCAATTTCATAAAAACCGCCACCATGCACCGCCCATAAATCACCTTTGATGCCTTTATCTTTTTTCCAGTCCGGTGGTGTGCGCAAATTATTGTCCAACCACACAAAATAGAACGAGGCACCAATCCAGGCCACCCCGGCAATCACATGAAACCAGCGAATAAAAAGCGATAGCCATTCAGTCCATTGCATAAAGTTGTTCCTCTTGTTGTTGGTACGCCAAGCATCCATTTACCCAGGTGGCGGCAATAGCGCGATCATCACCTAACATGCTGAGGGCAAAGATAATATCGGCCGGATTATCGGTTTTAGAACTATCGCGCAAACGCAAGGTAGATAATGTATCAAAGTCGGGAGCAAGCAACACAAAATCGGCATCGGTACCGATATTCAGATTACCGATTTTATCTTCCAATTGCAGTGCGACCGCCGCGCCCTGGGTCAGCATATATAAACCGGTTAACGGGTCCAGCTTATCTCCCTGAAGTTGACAGACTTTATACGCATCACCCATGGTGCGCAGCAGATTAAAACTGGTTCCCGCCCCGACATCGGTGCCCAACGTCACATGCACCTGATGCTCGCGAGCTTTATGCAAGGCAAATAAACCGCTACCCAGAAACAGATTGGAACTGGGGCAAAATGCGATAGTCGCGCCACTTTCACTTAACCTTGACCATTCATCATCAACCAGATGAATACAATGACCAAACACCGCGCGGGATCGCACCAAGCCAGCCCGGTCATACACGTCCAGATAATTATCCGCATCAGGATAGAGTGATTTAACCCATTCGATTTCCTGTCTGCTCTCGGATAAATGAGTCTGGATAAATACATCTGGATATTGCTGCGCAAGTTCGCCCAAGCATTCCAGTTGGGCCGGTGAGCTAGTGGGAGCAAAGCGCGGTGTCAGACAATAATACAAACGATCCTTACCATGCCACTGTTCAATTAATTCGGCACTCTGGCGTTGTGCCGTTTGGGCGCTATCCTGCAACCACTCGGGGCAATGCCTGTCCATGCAGGTTTTGCCGCCAATGATTAACATCTGTCGTTGCTGTGCGGCAGAAAACAAGGCGTCCGTCGCTTCTTTATGCACACTGGAATAAACCATCGCAGTAGTCGTACCATTGCGCAACAATTGCTGTAGAAACACATCGGCAATTTTCTGTGCATAGACCGGGTCAGCAAACTTGCGTTCTACCGGAAAGGTGTAATTTTCCAGCCATTCGAGTAATTGCTCGCCATAGCTGGCAATCATTTCGGTTTGCGGGAAATGAATATGGCTGTCGATTAATCCCGGGATCAGCAACTTGCCGCGATAATCCACAACGTCAGCATCTGGATAGCGTCCGACCATCAGCCCATAATCATTCAAATCAACAATTTTTCCGTCATCTATGACCAGCCCACCTGCGGCGAAATACTGTATATCTGCTGCCGGAGTCTGGCTCTGTCGTGGAAAATGAAGCACCGCCGCACGAATAATCTGTATTGTCATAGTTGCCCTTTAACTTCCACGTTTTAACTACCTCTATAACTGCTAAAGCCAAAGGGTGAAATCAACAAAGGCACATGATAATGGCCACCTTCATATTCCATTTCAAAGGTAATATCCACATAAGGATAAAACGCTTTGCCGTGTTTAGTTTTTAAATACTTCCCGGTTGAAAAATGCAGATGATAGGTGCCGGGAGAAAAGTGCGCATCAGCCCAAACATTACAGCGGCCATCGTTATCGGTTACTCCTTCAATCACCTGCCCCTCAGAGGTAGTTAAACGCAGTTTCATTCCTGCTGCCGGTTTACCTAGCGCAGTATCCAGCACATGGCTCGATAAGCTATTCATCACTGTTCTCCCAATATTTAATTGCTCAGATTTTTGGCCAGCCGTAACTGGGTTATTTTGAGTTGTTCAGCCGCAGCAATACGCATTTCTGTCTCAGTACTGTTATGAATACGCCGTTGCAGTTTTTCCAGCATCGCTTCTGCACTCAATCCTGTAGCACAAACAATAAAAATAAAGCCGTTTTGCTGGTAATAACGCTGATTTAACTCGGCCAGTTCAGCTAACACCTTTGGGTCGGCACCGGCTGTCCCGCTTTGCTCGGCACCGGCCATAGTCTGAGTATTAGTATACTTGGCTTGCAAACTGGATAGATCACCAATCATCGGGTGGGCAGAAAAGGCTTCAAGATAATCTTGCTTAGCCGCATTCAACCAGTATTGTTCTGCACGTTCCATCAAACGACTGATATCCGCGTAGGGTCTGCCATTGACCATTTGTTCACACCAGTTTTGCGCGGCACAACTTTGCATAAACCAGTCTGTGGCGTCACTGCCAGGCAGGGTGTTGAGTTGTTCTATTGTCATTGTATCTAGTGTCATTTGTTTGATTGTCTTTTATATTAAAACAAGGCTTTTAGTTGCTGATTTTGTTGCCAACTTTTTTGCTGGTGCTGGCGGGAAACAGGCTCGGGTTGCAGTCGCTGAATAAGTTGGGCAGCAATTGAAACCGCTACTTCAATTGGCTTTTTACCACCAATATCGGTAAGCCCCACCGGGCTAATTAAGCGAGCGATTTGTTCGGTACTAAAACCTTTATGAGCCAAACGGGTTTTAAAACGGCGGGCTTTGGTATCGGAACCTATCATGCCCAAATAGCCGATATCCGATCTTTTTAGTGCCGCGTCGACCAGTTCAAAGTCCAGTTGATGGTTGTGAGTCATAATCAATACCCAACTGTTAGAGGGTAATTGCTCGATAATTTCGAGCGGCTCATCGGTTAGTTTGATCTGAATATGGCTGGCGGTTTGATTGTCCGCAAACAGTTCTGGTCGCTGATCCACCCAGCTAATTTGCAATGGCAACTGGGACAGTATCGGCATCAGAGCTTTTGCCACGTGGCCAGCACCAAACACGGCCAGATGTTGTGCATGTTGTGTTTTTACTTCATACAACACATTAATCGCACCGCCGCAGCACTGACCGAGTTTGCTGGATAACGGATAATGTTCAATCTGTTGTTGTTCCTTTCCTGTAAGCAACCATTGGCGCGCCTGAGCAATTACCTGATATTCAAGATGACCGCCACCAATGGTATCGAAACTGCTATCAGCAGTGACCACCATTTTGCTACCGGCATTTCTGGGCGTAGATCCGGCACTAGCCAGCAACGTCACCAATACATAAGCCTGCCCATGCTGCTGACATTGGTACAAGGCATCAAACCAGTTATGCGGTCGCATGCTGCTCTCCTTGTCTTGCCTGGGTCTGTTCAATAGCCTGTAAAACCTTCTCCGGTGTGGCCGGGGGATCGAGCTGAGGATCAAAGCGATAATCGCTAATACTGGCAATTGCGTCTTTAAGGGCGCACCAAACCGAAATTGCCAACATAAATGGTGGCTCTCCCACCGCTTTGGAATGATAAATACTGTCTTCATCATTGGCGCGGGGATATAAATCCACCTTAAAAATCTCGGGCGTATCACCGATGGCCGGGATTTTATAAGTGGCCGGATTATTACTCAGTAACCGGCCTTGACTATCCCATTTAAGTTCCTCGCAGGTCAGCCAACCCATCCCCTGAATAAAGCCTCCCTCTATCTGACCAATATCAATGGCCGGATTAATGCTATTACCCACATCGTGCAGAATATCCACCCGGTCCACTTTATATTCGCCGGTTAAAGTATCCACACTCACCTCTGAAACTGCCGCACCATAGGCAAAATAGAAAAACGGTCGTCCGTTGCCGCTAGCGCGATCGTAATGAATTTTCGGGGTACGGTAGTAACCGGATGACGACAGTGATATACGACCAATATAGGCCTGCTGGATTAACTCAACGAAACCGATTTGGTGTCCGTTTAGCCGGATCTGCTGGTCGGCAAATACCACTTGCTGCGGATCGCCATCAACCTGTGTCGCATAAAACTCGGCCAAACGCTGTTTTAAGGTGATGCAGGCATTTTGCACCGCTTTTCCATTAAGATCGGTGCCGCTCGACGCTGCCGTCGGTGAAGTATTAGGGACCTTATCGGTGCGGGTAGAGGTGACTTCCACATAATCTAATGGCACGCCAAATTCATTCGCCACGATTTGACCAATTTTGGTATGCAGCCCCTGCCCCATTTCAGTGCCGCCATGATTAGCCTGAATACTGCCATCGGTGTAAATATGCACCAATGCACCAGCCTGATTCAAATGCTTGGCAGTAAACGAAATACCGAATTTAACCGGGGTTAGCGCCAATCCTTTTTTGATAATAGGACTGCGTTGATTAAATTCAGATAACCGCTGACGGCGCTGCCAGTAATCGGCCGACACTTCCAGTTTATCGATAATATCCGGCAACAAATTATGCTCCACCAACATCCCGTATGGCGTGGTATTACGTTGATCTTGTTGATACAAATTACGTTTACGGATGGTTAATGGATCGATCCCAAGATGACGGGCGATATTATCCATCATCGCTTCGGCCATTATCATGCCTTGCGGGCCGCCGAAACCACGAAAAGCGGTATGCGACACCGTATTAGTACGACAACGATAACCGGCAATTTTCGATTCGCCCATAAAATAGCCGTTATCAGCATGAAACATGGCACGATCGACAATGGCATCGGACAAATCTGCCGAATAACCGCAATTGCCGTTAATCGTCTGCGAACTGGCGACAATCAAACCGTTGTTATCGGTGGCGACTTTGTAGCTATTTTCAAACGGGTGACGCTTACCGGTAGTGATAAAATCATGCTGGCGCGGCAGTCTGAGTTTAACCGCACAGCGATTACGATGGGCGAAGATAGCCGCCAGACAAGCCCACTGTGCGGCCTGTGTTTCTTTACCACCAAAACCACCGCCCATGCGGCGCATATCCACTATGACTTTGTGTAATTTAATCCCCAGGACTTCGGCCACCAGTTTTTGTACTTCACTGGGATGTTGACTGGAGCAATACACCAACATTCGATCTTCTTCTTCAGCAATGGCCAACGCTACCTGTCCTTCCAGATAAAAATGCTCCTGCCCGCCGATATCTAGCTGGCCTTGCAGTTGAATTGCGCCCTTTTCATAAGCTGAATCAAAATCCCCCTGTTGCATAAAATGCGCAGGACGGACAAAATTTTGCTGTTGATGAGCCTCCTCAACCGTTAAGCAGGCCGTTTGCGGCTCGAATTCAATCTCGGCTAATAAAGCCGCGCGGCGAGCGTTGTCAGTACTATCGGCGAGCACGGCAAAAATCGGTTGACCATAAAACAATATCTGAGCATCGGCTAACACCGGATCACCATCAAATACCGGCGCAATGTCGGTATGTCCCGGCACATCAGCAACGGTGATCACATCGACCACACCGGGACTTTGCCAGACTTGCTGTAAATCCAGCTTTTTTATCCTACCGCTGGCGACGTTACTACCGCCCACTGCAGCATGTAATAGATTAGCCGGTTCCGGCATATCATCCACGTAGCGAGCCTGACCGGACACCTGCCGAATGGCGCTTTCATGGGGTTGTGCCTTGGTGGTTTTCAGCGATTTTTGTCTGCTTATAACAGCCGTATCTTGGTTGAATTGTTCAGCGGTGAGTTTACGCATGGTTCACCACCCGAGTCTGAATAGTTAAATCTTGTTGATTAGTTTCCAGCCAAAAGCGCTGCCATAAATTAGCCAACACTTTATTGCGATAATCGGCACTGGCGCGCACATCATCAATGGGTTGAAACGCCTCGGCCAAGATCTGTTTACCGGTCGTCATCGATTGGTTGTCTGACCAACGTTTGTCCAGCAGTTTTTCCGCCAGTGTTTTGCAACTTACCGGTGTGGCCGCCACGCCACCAAACCCGGTACTAACAGACTGAATAACGTCATTATCCAAGGTGAGATAAAACACCGCACAGACCGCAGAAATATCGTCTTCGTAACGTTTGGACACTTTATAGGCTCGCAACACGCTATGCTCAGTTTTAAATGGAATACGGATAGATTCAATCCATTCATCCGCCCGCATAACGGTTTGCCGATAACCGCTAAAAAACTGCTTGGCGGCAACGGTTCGACGCTCAGTGCCGTTATCCAGCACAATATCAGCACCCAGTGCCAATAGCACCGGTGGCAAATCACCAATAGGCGAAGCATTGGCCACATTACCGCCCAAAGTGGCCTGATGACGAATAGGCGTTGAGGCAAAGCGTTCAATCAGTTCTGCCAGCTCGGGAAAGTGTTGAACCAATTCTGGCTGAAGTTGCTGCAAAGGCACTGCAGCACCAATGTTCAACGTATCTTGATCGGCTTTTAGCTCAAGTAATTCCGCCACTTTACCCAGATAAATCATTTCCGGCATGGGCCGTTGTTGCTGGGTGACTTCTAACGCCAGATCGGTGCTACCTGCCACCAGTCGAGCAGTTGGATGGCGCAAACGCAGCGCCTTTAATTGCTGGCGATCAAGCGGAATATGTAATCCTTCCAATCCGAGTTTTTGATCTGAGTGTTGCTCGGCTAACGTTTTTAATTGCGCGAGAGTTTGTTGCTGCTGCAAATCAAACTTGTCGGTGGTCCTATGCTGACAACTGGCTAAACTGGCGTCGATAATCGGCCGGTAACCGGTACATCGGCATAAATTACCCGATAACGCCTGATTAACCTGCTCGCGATTAGGTATCTGTGGCTGGTGATAGAGGGCAAACATCGACATCACAAATCCGGGGGTACAAAAACCGCATTGGGAACCATGATGATCCACCATCGCCTGTTGCACAGGGTGCAAACCGGTCTCGTCGGCCAAATGTTCAACAGTTAATAACTGTTTGCCTTGCAAGGCAGATAAAAAGGTTACGCAACTATTAATTGACCGGTACGCGAGTTTGTTGCCGCTGGCATCCGGCTCAGCCAATACCACGGTACAGGCGCCGCAATCACCGGACGCACAACCTTCTTTGCTGCCAGTAAAACGGCAGTGTTCACGCAAATAATTCAACACCGTCAGATCGGCTCTGGCATCGTCTATTTGTATGCTTTTGTCATTAAGCATAAAGCTGATCATGTTTTTCCCTGCCATCCCATACTGGTATTTTTCAGTGTCATATTATCGAGTTTCACACCTATTGATACAAAAACCTGACCATATGGTCAAGATAATTCAGGAATTGCCATAAAACTTGTGGTACAACATTAAGTCTAGACCTTTATGCCAAGAATTAATTAGATCAATAAAATGAGTTCAAACGATAAATCCACAGTCAGGATCGGTGAACAGAATCGGCAAAAAATACTGGCGGCGGCAGAACAAGAATTTGCCCTGCATGGTTTTAAAGGCACCGCCGTTCAGGCAATCGCCGAAAGCGCAGGTTTGCCCAAAACCAATGTACTGTATTACTTTAAATCCAAGCAAAAGCTTTATCAGGCAGTGCTGGATGACATAGTGCAACTGTGGGATTCGGGTTTTGATCAGGCCAGCTTCGAGGACGACCCTGCCGAAATGCTGGCCGCCTATATCGCCCAAAAAATGATGCTATCGCGCACCCGTCCGCAGGCATCGAAAATATTTGCCATGGAAATCATCAATGGTGCCCCGAATCTCGATCAGTTTTTTGCCGAGCAACACCGACATTGGATGCAAGGCCGCATCGAGGTAATCCAGCAATGGATTAAGCAAGGTTTAATGGCAAAAACCGACCCGACTTACCTATTATTTACTATCTGGGCTTGCAGTCAGCACTACGCGGATTTTTCAGCCCAAATCAGCGGGCTAAAAGGCCATGCAATGGATAAACAGGATTTCGATCAGGCCACCGGTAATTTGATTAAACTGATCCTGACCGGTTGCGGCTTAACGGTGCCGGCCCAATATCAATAGGACACAACAATGAATCAACAATATCCGCGCGATTTAATTGGCTACGGACAAAATCCCCCTCACCCGCAATGGCCGGAACAAGCCAAGATTGCCGTGCAATTTGTGCTTAATTACGAGGAAGGCGGAGAAAATTGCGTATTACATGGTAATGCGCAATCGGAAGTTTTCCTGTCTGAAATCATCGGAGCACAGCCTTATGCGGATCGACATTTGAGCATGGAGTCCATTTACGAATATGGTAGTCGTGCCGGGTTCTGGCGCTTACATCGATTGTTCACTCAACACCAACTACCCATTACCGTGTTTGGCGTTACCGAGGCATTGCAACGCAATCCTGATGTGGTTGAGGCCATGCAGGCTGCTGACTGGGAAATTGCCAGCCACGCGCTGCAATGGATTCACTTTCAGGATATGCCCGAGGTACAAGAACGTAAAATGATCAAAAAAGCGGTGGATCTGCATCAAAAAATCACCGGCAGCAAGCCAGTGGGTTGGTACACCGGCCGCACCAGCCCCAATACCTTAAAGCTGATTGCCGAACGGGATGATATTTTATACTGCGCGGATTCCTATGCCGACGACCTGCCCTATTATGATCGTAACTACGCCAAACCCTTATTGATGGTTCCCTACACGCTGGACACCAATGATATGCGTTTTGCCACACCACAAGGTTTTAACAGTGGTGAACAGTTTTACCAGTATCTGAAAGATGCATTTGATGTACTGTATGCCGAGGGCGAGACTCAGCCCAAAATGCTGTCCATCGGCCTGCATTGTCGCATTATTGGTCGACCAGCCAGAATGGCGGCATTGCAACGCTTTATCCAGTACGTGCAAAGTCATCAACAGGTCTGGCTGTGTACCCGCGAACAAATCGCTCGCCATTGGCAACAACATTTTCCGGCATGAAAACACTGCATAAGAGGTGACAATGGATAACACCAGATTAATCCGGCAACTGCCCAAAGCAGAATTGCATTTGCATATTGAAGGCTCGCTGGAGCCGGAGCTGATGATGCAACTGGCCAAAAAGCATAAGGTTACTCTGCCCTACCAGTCTATCGAACAGGTTAAGCAAGCCTACAATTTTGACAATCTGCAAAGCTTTCTGGATCTGTATTATCTGGGCGCATCAGTGCTGCGCGATGAAGACGATTTTTACCAATTAATGTGGCGATACCTGCTCAAATGCCGCGAAGAAAACGTCGTGCATTGCGAGCTGATGTTTGATCCGCAAACCCACACCGAACGCGGTATCGGTTTTGATATTTTTATGCCGGGCTTTTTGCGCGCCATTGAACAGGCCAAACAGCAGTGGGGCCAATCCTGCTTGCTGATTATGTGCTTTTTACGCCATTTGCCTGAACAAAGTGCGCTACAAACCCTGCAACAAGCTCAACCTTATTTAGACCATATCGAAGCAGTAGGACTGGACAGTTCCGAACTGGGCCATCCACCAGAGAAATTCACTCAAGCCTTTGCCGAAGCTAAAAAAATGGGCTTAAAGGCAGTGGCACATGCCGGAGAAGAAGGCCCGCCGGACTATATCTGGAGCGCCATTAATACCCTCAAGGTAGACAGAATCGATCATGGTGTGCGCAGTATTGAAGATCCGGCGTTAATGACACTATTGAAAGAACAACAAATCCCGTTAACGGTATGCCCGCTATCCAATATCAAGCTGTGCGTATTTGACCATATGAGCCAGCATAATATTCTCAAACTGCTGGATGCCGGTTTACTGGTCACGGTTAATGCCGATGATCCCAGTTACTTTGGCGGCTACCTGAATGACAACTTTCTGGCCCTGGATCAACATTTAGGTTTGCAGTCAGAACAAATCAAACAACTGGTTAGCAACAGTTTTAACGCCAGTTTTTTGGATGACAGGACTAAACAGCTGTGGCTTGATAAAATACAGACTGGATCACTATAACCGTCGGTAAGTGCCTAATTTAAAGATAGAAAAGTACCAGCACATGGTTTTTAATAGCTCATATAAAAGTATTTATATTGTTGCTATACCCAGAAGAACAAAGCCATGAGACAAAAATATATACAATATACAGGCTGGGCGGTATTGGTGATTGCGCTGATTTTTACCGCGATATTTGCCATCTCGGTGCAAATTGATCCCAATCCACAAGTCTGGTTTACGCCGGAGTATTATTTACAATTTATCCCGCTGTATATTGCCGTCACCTTTTTATTATGCGGCCTGTTTGTTGTCAGCGGATTCTCAGGTGTAAACGTCTATCTGGCGTTATTTGGCCATGCCGCTTCAGAAGAAATCCTGTTTAGCTGGATGGGGCTAACCACTACTCCCCTGCCCACTTACGCCACCTATATTTTATTCCCGTTTTCCTGTCTGGCACTTTGGGTTGCTTACGCCAATATTCTGGATAAAAACAGGGTATCGAGCTCAGAAGCTATTTTCGGTTTTGTCTTTAGTACTGCCTTTATCCTTCTGCCCCGTTATTTTTGATTGAAAAAATCGACATCAGCAATTGGACATTTTATGAAATTAAATCGCCTAGTTCCCATGCAACCTGTCAAGAATCTGTCCGTCAGTGTGGCATTTTATCGAAAGCTCGGTTTTGAGGTGGAAAAACAGCAGGATGACTGGGGGTGGGCCATGCTGCGTTGCGGTGATTGCCAGATGATGCTTGACCAGTCTATTCATTTGCACGACAACATTCCCAAAACCGCGGTACTGTATCTTTATCCGGATAACATACAGGCATTCCACCAACAAGCACGTGATAATGGCCTCGCAGTTCCCGATCTAGACGTTACTTTTTACGGCTTGACGGAATTCCGCTTTGAGGATCCCGACGGCAATCGGCTATGGATAGGTCAAGATAAAACGGTAAGCGGCTGTTAATTATCAACTCTCCAATAAACCCTGTTTAACCTTAATACGACTTTGATGCAATAACGGTTCGGTGTAGCCGCTAGGCTGCTCTTTACCTTTAAAGATCAGATCTTTCGCCGCGTTAAAGGCAATGTTGTTGTCAAAGTCGGCAGACATGGGATGATAAAGCTCATCTGCTGCATTTTGCCCGTCTACAATCTTGCTCATGCGTTGTAATGCCTGGATAATTTGCGACTCATCGATAACGTCATGTTCCAGCCAGTTGGCAATGTGCTGACTGGAAATCCTCAGGGTAGCGCGGTCTTCCATACGACCAATATTATCGATATCCGGCACTTTGGAACAACCTATACCCTGATCCACCCAGCGCACCACATAACCCAACAAGCCCTGAATATTGTTATCCAGCTCTTTCTGAATAACCTCGGCGGTTAAACTGGCCGGATCATCCAACAGAGGTAGGGTCAGCAGTTGATTTAATTGCATATCGGCCGGTTTAGCCAGCAATGCCTGCTGCACCTGTTGTACATTGACCTGATGATAATGCAGGGCGTGCAAGGTAGCTGCCGTAGGAGACGGCACCCAGGCACAATTGGCACCCGATTTGGGATGTGCGATTTTTTGCGCCAGCATATCGGCCATCTGATCCGGAATAGCCCACATACCTTTACCAATTTGTGCCTTGCCCATTAAGCCGGTTTGTAAGCCAATCAGCACGTTACGGTTTTCATAAGCCTGCAACCAGGGTTGATCTTTCATTTGATCTTTAGGCAGCATGGCACCGGCCAGCATGGAGGTGTGAATTTCATCACCGGTACGATCCAAAAAGCCGGTATTAATAAACACCACCCGCTGTTTGGCGGCACGAATACATTCTTTCAGGTTCACCGAGGTACGACGTTCTTCATCCATAATCCCCATTTTAATGGTATTGGCCGCCAGACCTAGCGCATGCTCAATCGCACCGAACAGATCACAGCTAAACTGGACCTCGTCGGGGCCATGCATTTTGGGTTTAACAATATAAATACTGCCGGTCTGCGAATTATTAAACTGGCCTAACCCGTTCAAATCGTGCAAGGCAATCAGACTGGTAATAATGCCATCCAGAATCCCTTCCGGTACTTGCTCGTCATTTGGCGTCAGTATCGCTTCGGTGGTCATCAAGTGACCCACATTGCGGATAAATTGCAAACTGCGCCCCGGCAAGCTTAAGGTTGTGCCGTCCAGGGCCTGATATTCCCGATCAGGATTAAGCCGACGCGTAACAGTCTTGCCCTGTTTGACCAACTGCTCGGTTAAATCGCCTTTCATCAGTCCTAACCAGTTTTTGTATACCGCGACTTTGTCGCTGCTATCCACCGCAGCAATCGAATCTTCACAGTCCTGAATGGTGGTCAGGGCCGATTCCAGCACAACGTCCTTGACGCCGGCCAAATCGCTTTGGCCAATAATATGTTGGCGATCAATCTGAATTTCCATATGCAAGCCATGATGACAACATAAAACCGCTGAAGGCGCACTTAGACTGCCATTAAAACCGACAAATTGTTGTGGCTGTGCCAATTGCACCTGCTGACCATTAGTTAAAGTCATCAGCAGTTGCTGATTTTCAATGGTATAAGCGCTGACATCAGCGTGACTGCCTTCCGCCAACGGCAAACTCTGATCAAGAAACTGACGCGCAAAAGCGATCACCTTGTTACCACGTACCGGATCGTAACCGGACGTTGCTTTGTTATCCTTATCACGGGAAATCACATCGGTGCCATACAAGGCATCGTATAAACTGCCCCAACGGGCATTAGCCGCATTTAAGGCGAAACGGGCATTCATCAGCGGCACGACCAATTGCGGACCGGCAATACTGGCAATCTCGACATCCACATTCTCAGTGCTAATAGTAAAATCATCGCCTTGCGGGACGATATAACCAATATCCGTTAAAAACTGCTGATAGCTAACCGGGTCGAACGGCGTTTGTTTATGTGCGATATGCCAGTCATCTATTTGTTGCTGCAACTGTTGACGTTTTAACAGCAACTGTTGGTTACGGGGAATAAATTGACTAAAAATGGCCATAGCCGAAGACCAAAATGCGTCTTGCTCAAGATCCAGGCCGGGTAACACCTGTAAATTAACAAAATCATATAACTCGGTTGCAATCTGATATCCATCGATAGGGGTACGTGCAGGCATAATCTTCCCTTTATTTGTTTTGTTGTGCGTCTATGACTAATGAGCCGTCCAGTGTCACCACATCGCAATTATCGCCTTCACCACCACGATCAATGACCAAAAAATCACTGACCCGATTTAACGCCAGACAAAAGTGATGCCAGGTGCCGGCATGATAATTAACGCCCTGATCGGAGGTGGCCAAAAACACCTTAATATTATCGGGGTTAAACTCGCCCTTTGGCGCCACAACCACTAAATAAGGTTCTTGTCCCAACGGCATAAACGCCTGACTGGACAATGGATGGCGCTCCATCATGTGTATTGCCAGTGGCAAAGGCAACGGTGTGGAACGGAAAATATTAATTAGGGTATGGCCATTATTGGTGCTCACATCCACCTTGGCCAGATCATGATAGCGCTGCGTGTAGCCGTCATTAATGGCAAAGTGCCGGTTATCTTCCGAGACCTCAATCACATCACCAAAAACGGCGAAGGCTTGTGCAGTTAAAGGTTGAACAATCATGTTGCGTATAGGTTGCACAGACTTCCCTTATTATTTGCTTAAATGAGGAAAACCAAATACCCGCATGCGGCTGACGCCCCCGTCAGGAAAAATGCTTAAACGCACATGGGTAAAAAACTGCTGCTTGCTGGCCGGGTTAATCTCGTTGATAAACAAGTGTTCACGATGCGCATAGAGTTTTTTGCGCTCAATAATAGTGCTCCAGTTGGCATTATCCTCACTGAAATCATCAGAGTCTGACACTGTTCCTTCCAGCATAAAAGTATCAGGGAAGTTGCCCTTAAAATGACAGGTATCGATTAGGACTTTTTGCACGTTGCCCGGTGCAGCCAGTTTGATAATTGACCAGTCTGGACCCGGATCGCGACGTCGTTTGGTTTCCCAGCCATCGCCCATATCCTTGCCCCGCCCCGGCATAATCAGGTTGTTTTTATCACTGAAAAACATATCGCTGACCAACAGCGCCTTGGCACCATTTTTAATCGAAGCCAAATCAATCAATTCACCTTCGACAAACTGATCCCAGTCGATGGTTGCCTCGCCATACACCCGAAAACGGGCAATCCCGCCATCGGGATACATATTCAGCCGCACATGAGTCCATGAACTGGCATTATCAATCTCGAACAGGTTTTGACTATGTGCCCTAACCTCTGTTATGGGTAAAATAGTTTGCCATTGGGTATCTTGATCCGGTTGCCCTTCACTGTTACAGGCTTCTACCGACACCTGTTGTGGCGCATTGCCACGAAAATAATTGGTATCGATATCAAAGGCATGGATTGCACCAGGAATACCTAAACGAACAATACACCAGTCAAATTCGCGGCCGTTATCCCGCCCGTAACTGCGGCGCGACTCCCAGCCATCCATCCACTTGCCGCGTTCGGTGTATTTGTCATCAATAAATACCCCGCGTCCCGGTTTAAGCAGATTTTCCATCTCGGCAAAAAAATCATCGCTACAGGATAGAGTTTCGCCGCCGACTCGCTCGCTGGCGAGATCCACATAATGGGTTTTCAGTTGTTGTTGCAGCTTCGCTTGTTCTTCGCTGAGTTCGTTCTGTTGTTGGGTATTGGTGATCATTCCATTTCTCTAGTTATTTTCTCGTGCAGCGAACTACACAAATTTTATTATCCTGAGTGTATCTTGAATAACAGTAAAATAAATACGCAAGTTTGGATATATACCAGCCCACAAAAACAAAAAAGCCGGAACTTAACAGTTCCGGCCTCGACTAATGCCTGTTAGTTTAACACGACTTATCCCGAATTCAGGTTATTGACAATCACCGTCCATGCTATTAATCCAGTCGTTGATCAATGCCACGCCTTTAGCATGAGTAGTAGAACGCCCCAGTTCCGGCATCATTTCACCGGGATCCACCGAGTTCATCCGGTAACTGAGAATAGAAATATCGGCATGCCCGGGGTCGATGGCAAAACGTCCATTACCAGCACCACGTCCTGCCGCAACAGGTGGCTTGCATAGCCCCAAACGGCGCATGTCGGTAATATTGCGTGCCAACCATAAACCGGACGTATCGGCTGCGCCTTGCTGGTTGTGGCAATGGCCGCAGTTAATATCCAGGTAGGATCTTGCCAATTGTTCGGTAGTCGCACTGGCGTCTTTAAAACTGGCATTTTTTGGTGCCTGGTCAATATTTCCGTCAAAACCGGTTAAGTAATCTAATTCCTGCCAGTGCAATAGCTGGTTCCGGGTTGAACCCAAATGACCATACACCTTGTTTAAATGGCGGGCTTTGGGACCAATGGGCCTAATCGCCTTGCTGGTATGATTAGGCGCATGGCATCCGGCACACTGGTTAGCATCCGGCACCATATAGATAAAATCCTGCTGTTGGCCCTCATCGTCGACCATGCTTAACGCCTGCGCATCACCGGCCCATTCCAGCACCGCTTCAGTTTGTTCCGCATTCCAGACATAAGGCAACGCCACCCAACCTTGTTGTTGATGAATAAGCAGACGAGTTTCGATTAGTCGAACTTTATCCAACGCCAAGCCGGTTAAGGTAAAGTCGTCATGATAATCTTCAGTTTGGCGCAGTTTATCCTTGCTGCCAGTCAAACGGGGGTAATAAAAGGTTTTGGAAATAATGGTACCAACCGGGAAATTGAATTCATCTTCTGCGTTATATTCAGCAGCTTTGCCATCGGGCATCCATACTGTTCTGAACTTATGCGCATGGTCGGTAAATAGTTGCATATTCAGGTCGTAAGGCACCACACCTTTATTGGGGGTCAACTCACCGTTAGCATAATTCAGCACATGCCATTCGCTCAATGTATCCGGATAACTATCATCAGCAATAAAATTCACCGGTTCGAGGTTTTTACTGCAGCCGCCCAACAAAAAAAGGGCGAGCAAAAAACAGCTTGTTCTAATCACGAGGTTGTTCCTGTGTTAATCAGGGGAAAATCAAAAATCAGACCGCTAATTCAATTATAGCGGCCTGTCTGGAATGACGACGCGGACGATCAATGGCTGGCAAAATATTCCGGCAACACAATTTCGGGCAACTTTTCATGCTGGCATTGGTGCGGTGTGATATCGGTAGAAATATTCTTGTAACCGTTAGGACCGTCAACGTTAACAATACCGGCATCGCCATTATCCACACATATCTTGTATTCGGCTTTCAACTGGCCATTTTCGGTCTTATCCGGATTGACGTAACCATCCCATAAAATATCCGGCAAGCTGCCGGTTAAACCAAATTCGGCCACCCGCAGTGCTTGCAACTCAAGATGGTCCGGGGAATTACCACCACCTTTGAATTCGTTGTCGTAAATAAAGATGGTTTCCGGATAAGGGTCAAAACCTTCCGCACTGGATTTCTCGGAATAGAAACCGGCCGAATAATAACTGGAAATCACCACATTGGCGGTCTGGTTATCCGCAATCTGGTTACCAAAAATTTCCACTTTATCGTTGGAGTTAATTACCACACCAGAACCGGCTGGTACACTGGCTACCGCCGTGCCCTTGGCGGCAAAGTTGTCAGTATTGTTATCATATACCTTGTTGTTAAATACCCGCGTACCAAAGCCTGGCTGCGGCAAATTAGGCATATTAAATACCAATATCCCACCAGTATTATTAGTGGCGATGTTGTCGTAAACATCGGCACCCTGGGTATTTTCTATTTCGATACCCGCTACGTTATATTCAGCACGACTGTCACGCACAATCACGTTATGCGACTGGCCAACATAAATACCCGCATCAGATGCGGCGATGGCCACTGAACCTTCGATCAGGGTATTAGTGGTTTGTACCGGATAAATACCGTAAGCCCCGTTTTTCTCATTCGGTCCACGGGTCCATTCGGTACGAACACGGCGAATAATCACATTCTCGGCTTCATTCACTTTAAGTGCATCACCCAATGCATCTTCAATTGCCATGTCTTCGATGGTGAAATTACTGGCATTGACCAGTAAGCCTTCGGCTCCGGCAATCTGCCCTTTAAACGACAACACCGACTTATCCATCCCCTCGCCTTTAATGGTCACACCATCTACATTAAGCGACAGACCACGGGAAATAGGATGAACACCGGCCGGGATTTCAATCACATCACCGGGCTTGGCCATTACCAATTGTTTAATTAACTGCTTTTCAAATGCCTTGTCAGCTTCGCTGGCAACCGGCTTTTCCGGTTGACTGCAGGCTTGCAACACACCAACAAGTATCAAGGGTAAAATTATTTTTATTTTGTTCATTTGTGAATTCCCTGTTAAATTTGGAACGATAGTACCAAATAAATTTTATTTATTGCAATATTCAGGTGTCTATAAATTATATTTAGTCATCCGACCATTTGTGATATAAAAATTCCAACAACAAGTTTTTAACATAAAAATGATAACTATTAGATAGATAGAATCTTAACGGGAGTTCCATCAGCATGCGCTCTACATCAACTCAACATCCTTTCTGCCGCACCTTACTGGCTAAAACCATTTCCACTTCAATGCTATTCACCGCCTCTGTTGCTATAGCACAGGACGAAGATAGTCAACAACCCGCGTCCCGGGGTGAAATAGAAGTTTTGCAAGTTACCGCCCAGAAACGGGTCGAAAATATTCAGGATGTACCTATTTCTATTTCAGCTTTTTCGGCAGAAAACATAAAACGTATTGGTGCACAAAATATCGATGATTTAGGCAACATTGTGCCCGGCTTTGAAACCAATAATAACTCAAAGACCCAGCCTAAATATGATATTCGCGGGATAAAAACCAACGATTTCGGGGTTGGAGCCGACCCGGCTGTTGCAATTTACGTCGACGGCGTTTATGCCGGACGCAGTGGTGCGGCACTAGTTAATTTTAATGATGTAGAACGGGTCGAGGTATTAAAAGGCCCCCAGGGTACCTTATTTGGTCGTAACGCCGCCGCCGGTGCAGTACATATCATCAGTAAACGTCCGGTTGAAGGCACTGAAGGTGAATACGAAATAGGCTTAGGTAGTCACGGCCTTAAAGAATTTGAAGGTTTGTACAATACCACCTTGGCAGACAATGTTTACTTCCGCGGCAGTATTAGCCTGTCCGATGAGGACGGTTATATTGATGCCCGCCTATATTCCGATCCTATTACCGATCCGGATGGTGAAGGCTATGAGATGATCAAATTCGGTAAAAGTACCAATCAAACGGTACGGGCATCGATATTATGGGAAGCCACTGACGATACAGATGTGATGTTCCGCGCTGAGTTTAATGAAATCAGTGGTGACAGTCGTCCTACCTATTCGTTTAACCCCAAACTCTATCTTGAAAGCGACCAACTAGATCCCTACGGCGTACACGAAATGGACTTCAGGGGTAACGAGGATCGCCACTTGTTTGGCACTTCGATGGAAATCAACTCCCGTCTGGGCTGGGCCGATTTCACCTCGATTACCGCTTATAAACGTTTTGAAACCGAAAACCATACCGATGATGACGGCAGTGCCAATATTCGCGCCTATTTCGCTTCCAATAATATTGAGCAACAAAAACAGTTCAGTCAGGAATTCCGCCTAAGCGGAGAAACACAAGGCGGTACTCGCTGGACCGTTGGCGCCACTTACATGAATGAAGATATTTATCAGGATACCTTCGCCGAATTTATGGTCGAGTCACTGGACAGTTATGCGATTAACGATGCCTTAAAAACCGCAGGATTACCGCCTACCGGCGCGCCGGAAATGGGCATTCCCGGTACCACCGACGTACCACCTGGCACCGGCTTAACCGGCTTTTTACTGCAACTTATCCCGGATGATCTGGCTTATTTAAGCTCTCTTACCGGCCAGGCTCCGGCAGATATCGCCAGTGCTATAGCTCAGGATAATTTAGGTAAACCCTGGATTGAAGAAACTGAAGACTGGGGCGATTACACTTCTTATGCGGCCTTTGCCGATGTGACTTATCCGGTTACCGACAAACTGGACTTTACCCTTGGCGTACGCTGGACCCGAGATGAAAAAGATTTCAATATCCTGTCCTATTATCAGAACGAAATTACCATTCCAATCCCGCAGGTACCCGGCTCACTATTTGGTTTAGCCTTTGCTGATCAAATTGTATTACGTGACGCTAATGGCGATCCGGTTTTGGATAACAATGGCGATTTCCAACCCACTGAACAATCCAATACCTGGACCAAAGTCACACCGCGTTTTGTACTGGATTATCAATGGACAAACAACGTCATGACCTACATTACTTACGCTGAAGGTTTCAAGGCGGGCGGATTTAATACGCTGGGAATGGCAGACCCCTTTGCCCAGGAAGAAGTCGACAATATTGAAGTAGGCTTGAAATCGACCTTGCTGGATAACAAGCTAAAACTCAATCTGTCAGCCTTTGATTATGACTACACCAACTTGCAAATTCTGCGTTTGACCGGCTCTAACGGTAATATTCCGGTATATAACGTACGTAACGTCGACGCTGCCGGTAAAGGTTTTGAACTGGAGTCCACCTGGGCGGCTACAGAGAATCTAAACATCAACATCAATTACGCTTACCTGGATACCGAATACACCCGCTATTCGTTGTTTGAAGGTGAAACAGCGGCGGATGATCAGACCGGACAACCCCTTTCAGGTGTACCTAAAAACCGCTTCTTCCTGGGCGCGGATTACTTTATCCCCGCAGACAGCGGCGAATTTATGTTGCACATCGACTGGACGTCGGTAGACGAGCGTAATGGTGCTGCCGATAACGGTAACCTGGGATTACTTCCGTTTAATCCGGGCGATATTGAAGGCTTAACCGCACTGAACCGGATTGACGGTTACGACTTAATCAACGCCAGAATCAGTTATATCAGTGACAGCGACTGGAAAGTATCCTTGTATGCCCGCAATCTTACCGATGAGAACTATATGATATCTTCTCCCGGTGGTCAGGGCGAAAATACCGGTTCTCCTAATGCTACCCGTGGTAAACCCCGCACCTGGGGTGTAGAGTTTAGCCAGAGCTTCTAGGCCATTATTCTATCCATCAAAACAAGCCAGGTTTATCCTGGCTTGTTTATCTCCAGGGATGGAGTGTATCCCAACAGATGTAGGATCATAATCATGGCTTGGTTATACTAACACCCTGTTTATCGACTCCAGGCAATAATGCGCAACTACTTAACCATTATCCTTTGCTTATGCACACTCCCCTGCAGTGCCAAACAGTTGTCTTTCTTCCGTGAGGAACAGGATAGTCAGATTCAGTTTCACTACGTCTGGCAAGATCGAGAGCAGCAAACCCATCAACTCGATGTAAAATTCGACAAGGGCGTTTTCTTTGATGCTTTTCGCACCTTTAAACTGTATCGACCCGAGGTTGCCAACCGTTACAGCATGATGGCCATGCGTAAACAGGCCAGCCAGATTGATGCCCGCGATGCGAATATCAAGGTGAGTCAATCCGGCGACAATATCAGCCTGTCTATTCGCAGTCGCCATCCTGACAATATCCCCAAATGGCAGCAGCAGTTTCAGCAGATCCAGCGCGACAGCTTTAATCAATATCTGGCAGATAATTACTATATTGAATTTGAAAATGCGCTACGCCAGACAGGCGTTAAACCCGATCACGTTAAATTTGCCCAGCAAAGCCAGGAGCTGCTTAAACCTTTAGTAGAAAGCTTCAATAAACTGTCCGGTGACAAGCCCGATAAACGCAAAACCATCGAGCTGGTATTAAGTTGGGTGCAGTCAATCCCCTACGATCTGCTTGAAGATCGGCTAAATTCCAATGGTAGTGGTTATTCGCCACCCAATAAACTAATTGCCGACAATAAGGGCGATTGCGACAGTAAAGCGGTATTGACCGCCGCCTTGCTGCATGGCCTGTTTCCGGATATGCCGATCGTGTATATTTTTTTACCGGAGCATGCGCTATTGGGGATAAGTATTAAACATACAAAAGAAGAGTCGGTGTTTATGTACGACGGAAAGGACTACTTTTACCTCGAGCCCACCGGCCCGGCTTTATTCGAGATAGGTGAAATCTCGGCAGAAAGCCAGCGGGCTATCGGCAATAATCAGCACCAGTTTGAGCCGGTAATATTCTAGAAACTACGAGTACAGTAACTGATCGCGGATAAATCCCGAATTAAATCTGGCCAATCAATGCAGATAAAAACATGCTGGCCTAAGCCCATCAGGCCAGCATGTTTTGTATCAACTAGGGCGTGTTGATCTTTGGTGTATGAATTTTGTTCAAGTCCAACGCCTTCTGATCGCGACGCCGGGTTGCAGACCTAGTGGATCTAAGTCAAAATCCGGCAACAAAGAGCAGAAGGTGTTGGGTTGAACCCCTTTCTTTAAAACCGTGGGGGCAGTGTTTGTAGCGCATTTCTACAGCGTTATCGCTCATTCATGTAGAATAACTACACCACACTCGCTCTGCCTTGTATAAATACGCTACAAACTGCTGCAAAAACACACACCAAAGATCAACACGCCCTAGCCAATAATTACAAATTCACTTCGGCATACTCAGCCAAACGACTGCGCACCACGCCATCCAGATTAACTGTGGCACTGCCGGAGAAATCTTTAAATTTCTCCACCAGATAGGTTAATCCCGACGTCACCGGCGACAGATAGTTACTGTCAATTTGGGCCAGGTTACCGCTACATACCAGCTTAGTGCCCTGACCACAGCGGGTAATGATGGTTTTCAGCTGCGATGCGGTCAGGTTTTGACACTCGTCCAGCAATACCACAGCATTTTGAATGCTGTGGCCACGCATAAAGTTAATCGATTTAAACTGGATATTGGCTTTTTCCATTATATAGTTCATTGAACTATGTGAGTTTTCGTCATGCTTGTGCAGCACTTCCAGCGAGTCGGTGATAGCTGCCAGCCAGGGCGCCATTTTTTCTTCTTCGGTGCCGGGTAAAAAACCAATGGATTCAGCAATTTCCGGCGTGCTGCGAGTGACGATAATCTTGTCATACATTTTCTGCTCGATGGACATCTCCAGTGCCGCAGCCAAGGCCAGCAGGGTCTTACCGCTCCCTGCCGGGCCGGTCAAAATGACTAAATCAATATGGGGATCGAGCAAGGCATGCAGAGCCATGGCCTGGCCGATATTTTTCGGCGAAATGCCCCAGGCGTTGCGGCCCATCATACGTTCATAGCCCAAATCCAGCACATCTAAAGAATCGCTGGTGGCAGATTCAACAATACCGGCAAAATGTTTGCTGTCATCGATCAGGAATTCATTGATATAGGCTTCAGGCAATACATTTTTATCTATGGTGTGGATGGTATCTCGTCCTTCTGAGCGGCTATCCACCGATTTAATATTTTGCCAGAAATCGCCTTCAAAATGATGAAATCCCTTACACAGGTATTTGATATCAGAAATCAACTGGTCGGTACGATAATCTTCAACATGCATCATGCCAGCACCTTTGGCCTTGAGGCGCATATTGATATCTTTGGTCACCAGTACTACTTGTTGATCCAGGCGGTTTGCTTGCAGGTGCAATGCCGCATTAATAATGCGGTTATCATTCTCATTGCTGGTGAAAACACTTTGAGTTTCGGTCAGATTATAATCGGCGAAAATAGACAAACGTCCGGTCGGTGCAGTATCACCGGAGCCTAATCCCTTGAGTGATACCCCCGCGACAATTTCTTCCGGGGTGGCGTTATGCAGCGTATCTTCCATGGCCCGTATAGAAACCCGGGCATCGCGAGACACATCTTTCTTGCTGTCTTTGATGTAGTCTAATTCCTCCAGTACCGTCATAGGCACAATAACATCGTTTTCTTTAAAGGATAAAAAGGCGAAAGGTTCGTGGAGCAGGATATTGGTGTCTAGAACAAAGATTTTGCTTTCACTTACTGCTTTTTTGGGCATTAGCAACTCCGGCTGATGTTATATAACTCTGATAACACCTCCTCAGGATCTCCCCTGGTTATTTGCAGGCAAAAACGAATCAATCACCTGAAAATAGTGGGTCAGTGTTTTCAGCATGGTTCAATCACACCATAGAACACTTTTGTTCCACAATCACCAACTTTTATACAATATTCATTAGCAGTTATTCCCGCCGCCTTTTCCGCCCTAAAAAGTGGTAACTATTATTGGTAATTCTGACAAAACATGTGAATTCACTGTATAATCCGCCTCCAATTTTTTAAGAGGGTCGTTATGCAATTTTCTCCGGGGCAGCGTTGGTTAAGTGATACAGAATCTGATTTGGGCTTAGGTACAGTGATTGACGTCAATCACCGTCAGGTCACCCTATTGTTCCCTGCCAGCGGAGAAACCCGGGTATATGCCAAACAAACCTCCCCTTTAACTCGTCTGGCTCTAGAGCCTGACGAAATGGTCAGCAGTCATGAAGGCTGGCAAATGCGGATAGACAAGGTGACCGAGAAACAGGGGCAGTTGACCTATCACGGAGTACGTGAAGACACGCTACAAACCGTTGCCCTGATAGAAACCTTTGTTGATCATAAAATGCAGTTAAATCAACCGCATAAAAGGTTACTTAACGGTCAGTTCGACGGCCCTCAATGGTTTGATTTGCGTTATGAGTGCTGGCAACAACAATATCAGCATCATACCTCACCTTTATTAGGGTTTGTCGGCGCACGCGTCGATTTGATCCCGCATCAGCTGCATATTGCCCGTCAAGTAGGTCAGCGCTATGCTCCAAGGGTGCTGTTGGCCGATGAAGTAGGATTAGGTAAAACCATTGAAGCGGCACTAATTATCCATCAACAAATTCTCAGTGGCAGAGCGAGTCGGGTACTGATAGTCGTGCCCTCCAGTCTGGTCCATCAATGGCTGGTCGAAATGTTGCGCCGAGTGAACTTGGCTTTTGCTATTTTTGATGCCGAGCGTTGCCAGTCACTGGCAGAAGAAGGCGGCAATCCGTTCGAATCCGAACAGTTGGTGATTTGCAGCCTGGATTTTCTGACCCAGCATAGCGATTATCTTCAGCAAGCACAGCAGTGTGACTGGGATTTAATGGTGGTTGATGAAGCTCATCACCTGCAATGGTCAGCCGAAGCGCCCTCGATTGAATATCAGGCCGTGGAACAGCTTGCCCAAAAAACCAAAGGTGTATTGCTACTCACCGCCACTCCCGAACAACTCGGTCATCAAAGTCATTTTGCCCGATTGCGCCTGCTCGATGCCGACCGTTTTCACGACTACCAACAATTTGTCGAACAGGAACAGCATTACGCGCAGCTGGCCGAAGCCATTTCGCCCTTATTAGAAGGACAACCTTTAAATCGACAGCAGCAAGCTGCGATTGAGCCTTTTGTACAAACAGAACCGCAATTACTGCAAGATCTGGATGTCGGCGACCCCGCGCAGTGTCATCGACTGATTAGTCACTTGCTCGATTGCCATGGCACCGGACGTTTGCTGTTTCGTAATTCCCGCTCCGGTATCAGCGGCTTTCCCAGACGTCAATTGATTAGTTACGCGCTGCAACAACCGCCGCAATATGCGCGATTGTCTGAACAACAAAATATTAATCTGTTAATGAGTCCGGAACGTCACCCCGACCTGATTGATAGTTGGGTACAGTTTGATCCGCGCGTGGAATGGTTTATCGACCTGCTTAAACAGCACAAAGGTAAAAAGGTTCTGGCTATCTGCACCAGCGCAGGCACCGCTTTGGCTCTGTCCGAAGCAGTGCGGGTGCAGTCTGGTATTCGCGCATCGGTATTCCATGAAGGAATGAGTATTGTCGAGCGCGACAAGGCGGCGGCCTATTTTGCCCAACGGGAAGACGGCGCCCAGGTGCTGATTTGTAGCGAGATCGGTAGTGAAGGCCGCAACTTCCAGTTTGCCCATCACCTGGTGCTGTTTGACTTGCCTGCTGTGCCGGACTTGCTCGAACAACGTATTGGTCGACTGGATCGTATCGGCCAGCAAGCCGATATCCAGATCCATGTGCCCTACTTTAACCAGTCTGCCCAACAGGTTTTGCTGGACTGGTATCATCAGGGACTGGACGCCTTTGAGCATACCTGCCCTACCGGCAATGCCGTTTATCAACAACTAAAAACACAACTGCAACAAGCCATGCTATCTGCGCAAGATGAAACCTTGTGTTACGAGCTGATCAATCAGACTGCCTCTTTACACCGCCAATTCAAACAACAACTGGAGCAGGGCCGGGATAAATTGCTGGAGATCAATTCCTCTGGTAAAGGCACTGTTGACGATTTTATCGATAATATTTATGACTCGGATCAGTCCGTCAGGTTGGAAAAATTTATGACCTACCTGTTTGATACCATTGGTATTATTCAGGAAGAAAATGATGAAAGCAGTTATCTGCTGAAGCCTTCGGAAGCCATGCATCATAGCTTACCGGGCCTGGACGAAGAAGGCACCATGGTGACCTACGAGCGCCAGGCTGCATTGCAATTTGAGCAACTGCAATTTTTAAGCTGGGATCACCCGATGGTGCAACATGCCCAGGACACCATTTTGGCTGATGTAAAGGGCAAAGCCAGCGTCGCAATTTATAAAGATCCCGCTATTCCAGTCGGTTTTTTCTGGCTGGAAGCCATCTTTGTACTGGCAGCCAAGGCTCCCAAACACTTGCAACTACAACGTTTTCTGCCGCCAACGCCAATACGCATTTGTATTGATCCCAAGGGTAATGTCAGTGAGGAACAATTTGACTACTTGAACAAAGTCAACCGCAAAACCGCTCAACAACTGATCAGTGCTCTGACTGATAAAATCGAAACAGGTCTAACTCAGCTCGAACTGCTGGCTCAGCAGCAAGGCGAAACTCTGCGGAAGCAAAGTTTACAGCGGATGGAATCACTGTTAGGTGAAGAACTACATCGCTTGCATACATTGCAAAAAGTGAATCCCAGTATTCGTGACGAAGAAATTGAGCATTTAAGCCATCAGCTCGCCCAACTGGGTGAAATTATTGGTCAGGCAGAAGTCCAGTTTGAAGCCCTTCGACTCGTGGTGAATACCCACTAATGGCCTTGCTGCATTACGCGCCTCCCGTCAATCCGTACCTTGATATAGTCTATCGAGATGATGATATTCTGGTACTGGATAAACCCAGTGGCTTGTTGACCGTACCTGGCAAGGCCGTTGAACATCAGGACAGCCTGCAGCTCAGAGTGCAGCGGGTATTTCCCACCGCCAGCATTGTACATAGACTGGATATGGCCACATCCGGCATTTTGGTTATGGCACTAAACAAAGCGGCGCATCGTCATCTGTCCCGCCAGTTCGAGACTCGCCAAACCAGTAAAACCTATTTCGCCCGGATATTTGGGCAGCCTGAAGAAACCAGTGGAACCGTTGATCTACCCTTGATTTGTGACTGGCCCAATCGACCTAAACAGATGGTTGATCACCAACGGGGTAAACCCTCGCAAACCCATTGGCAAGTGGTTGAAACAGGGCCGTCCTGGACATTGGTAAAACTTACACCTGTTACTGGTCGGTCTCATCAATTACGCGTGCATATGCTCAGTCTGGGGCACCCGATACTGGGCGATCGTTTATATGCGCATGCCGATGCACTCAAAATGGCCGAACGGCTGCAATTACACGCGCAAAGACTCCAGTTCAACCATCCTCAGACCGGTCAGCATATGGACTTTACAACATCCTGTCCGTTTGCTTAACCAACTACAGATAAATAAAATGTGGATAGGGGTTCAGTTTGCCGGGTAGTGATCCGATATAGAAACATGCTGAAAAAATCATTCAAACTACTGTGCGCATTGTCTTTTGTCGGACTCATCCTCGGAGCAGGGGCAAAAGCGGATATTTCCCCACAAAGTCAATATTTACTGGATGTACAGCGGGCGTTCCCCAGCGAAGATTATATCCTTATTGACACGAATGATGTGCAACTGGCCGTTATACAGCACAGCGCCGATACGTCATCGATCAAAGGCGTCGCGACGCTGCTTAGTGACATGAGCCAGACGCCGGACAAAAATCTGCTGGGATTAAGCCGAAAGCTTAACGCGGTTGGCTGGATCACCTTACTGGTCGCCGCCCCTCCTACCCAAATTCTGGACAGTTTTACTGCAACAGATTTAACTGCTGATAATCAGCAAAACATTGTCCAGCTAATTAACTCTGGCGCCTTTGTTAACCAGCAAGCCTTTGCTGATGTTGAACAACGTTTGCAACAACAAATGACAAGTGTTGCCGAACAGGCAAAAAAACATCCCGGATTTCAGCTAATTGTGGCTCGGGGTACAACCGCAGCCTGGTTGACCAAGCTATACTCACAAAAAAACCTGCCCCCTCCTGACGGGCTGGTGGTGCTTGGCCCCTACTGGCCACAGGCAACGCTTAACAACTATATTGCGGACTATATCGCCACCAGCGGCACTGCGGTATTGGATATCTATTCGACTTACGATAACAACTGGGTCAACAGTACCGTCAGACAACGTCGTATAGCCGCCAACAAAGCCTTCAAAGTCCATTATCGACAACGTGAAATAGTCGGCCTGCCATCCCAATCCACTCAACAAAATACCTATATCAGTAACGAGATCATCGGCTGGATTAAATCGATGGGATGGTAACTGTAACGGTCAGATGTAACCGCTTTCCTAACTAAATTACCTTGATTAACAAAACGATACATTCAATCTGTCGCAGATCAGAGACAAATCCATATAGACGGCTATAATACAAAGGTAAGATAAGAGGTGTTGCACTATTCAACCCCTCTCGTGCTTACATTTTCCGATACCAATAATAAATAGATTGAGAATAATGTGCAGTGATAGTCAGAAACTTCATTCAACGTAAAGCCGGGCAACTAGCCTACTTTATCAGAGCGTACTGGGATCATCGTATTCCCTACTCTGAGCTTGACCTATATTTCTGGGACACACTGGAAGAATGGATGCAGGTTAAATTCAGCCCTGACAGCCCCTACAGCCAAAAAGAAAGAGTGTTTTGGCATGTCATGCATCAAACGCATTACTGGTCAGCGCAAAAACTGATGCAAGATCCTTATCTGCGCGGTGAATTGGAAACCTGTCTGGATTACCTGGAAGGTGAAGGGCAATATCCACTGGATTGCATCGGGATCCGGCCCTAATCTGTGCTATTCAGACGGCAAAAGGATACTTAATCGCATCGTGATGCTGGTAGCCTTCCAGCTTAAAATCATCGGTCGTGACCCAAGTTTCTATATCGTTCAGCGTTTTGATCTCGGGATTAATATGTAATTGTGGCGATGCAAAGGGAGTCCGTTTTATTTGAACATCGCGCATTAATTCAAGCTGATTTTCATAGATATGTGCATTAACAATCTTATGGTAAGCCTTACCCGCTTTATAACCGGTTATTTGCGCCACCAGTGCCAATAAGACAAACACCTGAATTTGATTAAAGTTAAGCCCCAGCGGCACATCACAGGAGCGCTGGTAACTGGTTAAATAAAGTGTATCCCCCAATAGCGAAAAGTTATGGGTATGCATGCAAGGTCGCAAGCAACCTAGCTCAAATTCACCGGGGTTATAAAAAGTAATGATTTCGCCGCGATCATCCACTCCGCCAGACAGATCATCAATTACTTTTTGTAATTGGTCGAGAGTACTACCATCCGGCTTTTGCCAGCTTCTTCCCTGCACACCATAAACCCGGCCCATATCATCTTCCCCCTTGCGATGCGGGTTATTTAGCCAAGCTTGATTTTCATTGGCATTAGCATTCCAGGTGTTACAACCAATAGCGCGAAATTGTTCAGCACTGTTATAACCACGTAGATAGCCCAACAATTCGGCAATAGCGGCTTTGTAGTAACTTTTACGGGTGGTGATCAGCGGAAACTGGTTATTTTCTACATCGTATTCCAGATCGGCGTTAATCACCGTCAGGCAGCGTTGGCCGGTACGCTTGTTTTCGACCCAGTGGCCTTGCTCAATAATTCGCTCACAGAGCGCTAAATATTGTTTCACGCTTTCACCTTAGCTGTACTTAGCGGTGCTTTTCTGAATAACAAAAACAGACCTATCAGAATCATCGGGATCGAAAGCATTTGTCCCTGGGTGATGATGTTGCCGTATATCCCGTCCATTTGTGCGTCAGGTTCACGGAAAAATTCGATAAAGACTCTAAAGCAGCCATAAGCTAGCAGAAACATTCCACCTACAGCACCTGTTTTGCGCGGCTTGGATGAAAACCACCAGAGCAGGCAAAACAGCACCACACCCTCAAGTAAAAATTCATATAACTGTGAAGGATGGCGAGGTAATGGCCCGGCATTAGGAAAAATAATCGCCCAGGGAACATCGGTTGTTCTTCCCCATAATTCGGCATTGATAAAATTACCGATCCGTCCGGCCCCTAATCCTATGGGGATAAGCGGAGCGATAAAATCACCAACTTGTAAAAAGGTCGAGCGACTTTTACGCGCATATAACCACATCGCTGTGACAACCCCCAGCAAGCCACCATGGAAAGACATCCCGCCCGTCCATATTTTGAACAGATACAGAGGTTCTTGCAGAAAATGATCGAACTGGTAAAACAGTACATAGCCAATACGACCACCCAGGATCACGCCGAGGAATCCGTAAAATAACAGATCGCTCAATTGTTCTTCAGACCAGGGTGTATTGGACAAACGTTTTTTGGCCAGAAACCAGGCAGCAACAAATCCCACCAGATACATTAACCCGTACCATCTCAAACTGAGCGGCCCCAATTCGACGATAACAGGATCAAGAGCAGGAAAAGTCATATAGTGTTGCATAAAAGCATTACCCCAAAATCATCCGTATTCCGATAACAAACAGGAACACGGCAAAGAATTTTTTTAATTTTTTAGTTGGTAGTTTATAGGCCAGTTTGACACCCAGTCTGGCGGTAAAAATGGACGTTGACACAATACCCAGTGTCGCGGGTAAATAGATATAACCGAGCGACCAGGCCGGTAAATCAGGATGCCCCAAGCCGTGCACAATATACCCCAGTGAACCGAATATTGCGATGACAAAACCGCCTAATGCGGCACAACCGATAGCAGCAGTAATGCTCACTTGATACCACACCAGTGCAGGAACCAGTATCGCTCCGCCACCAATTCCCATAATGGATGAAATGGTTCCGGTTACAGTACCAATAACTGACAATTTGGCCGAGTTATAATCAGAAGCAGAACGCTTATGGGCGTAAAATGCCATTTGCGCGGCAATCAACAACACAACAAAACCGAAACCGCCTTTTAACAGCGCAGCAGGAATGTTAGTAGCGACTGTGGAGCCAAGCAAGGCCCCAAAGGCAATCCCCAGACTAACCCACAACATAATTTCACGACGCACCTGCCCCATATGGTAGTGTGCCCAGGCAGACGAGAATGCGGTAAGAATAATAGTCGACAACGAGGTGCCTATTGCCATCGGCATAAGTACCTCATCTGGCAAGACAATATAGTGAGGCAACAAATACATCAGCGAAGGAACAATAAGGAGTCCTCCGCCGATACCCAGCAACCCAGCCAGCACTCCAACTACGGCTCCCAATGCGGCACAGATCATAATCAGGCTAAATAACGTATCCACAAACTTATTCTATTAATCCCGTATCTAGTCCAAGCAGATTCACTACTTGCCAGCCCGAACCAGTCCACCCAACCCCAATATTTCTAACTTGAGATTCAAGGCTTCCCGCACTTCCTGTGGCGTTGACATGGTTAATACGTCATCCAGCAAGGCTTGTGCATCATCCGAACTGACCGAACGCACCACCCATTTTACTTTCAACAAATTGTGCCGGTTCATACTCAAGTTACGGTAACCCATGCCAAACAACAATAAGGCTCCACCGGGCTCACCGGCCATTTCACCACACAGGGTAACGGGTTTATTCACCGCATTGGCCTGGTCAATAATAAATTTAAGCGCTCTTAGTACCGCTGGATGATAACTATCATATAACGCCGAAACTCGAGCATTGTTACGATCAACAGCTAACAAATACTGGGTCAGGTCATTGCTGCCAATCGAAAAAAAGTCAACTCGACTGGCCAATTGCGGAATTTGATACAATACTGCAGGCACTTCCAGCATTACCCCAAGTTGCGGCATTGACAATACTTCACCGGATAGCTGGGATTCTTCCGATACTTCAAAAAAGGCCTGTCTCACCAGCCTGAATGCTTCGTCCACTTCGTTTACCGAGGTAATCATCGGCAACATAATTTTAAGGTTGCTCAAGCCCAGACTGGCTTTAAGCATGGCCCTGACCTGGACCAGGAAGATCTCCGGATGATCGAGCGTAAGCCGAATACCACGCCAACCCAAAAAAGGGTTCTCTTCATTGATGGGTAAATAGGGTAAGGGTTTGTCGCCACCGACATCCAGCGTCCGCATGGTAATACTTTTTTGCGGATCGACCATTAACATGCTGCGATACAGCTCTATCTGCTCTTTCTCTGAGGGAAACCGTTCTCGCATCATAAAGGGTATTTCGGTACGATAAAGTCCCACACCATCATCATCCGAGCTGTGAGTGTTTTCCAGCTCCATAGACAAGCCAGCGTTGACCAACAATTTAACTTCGCAATCGTCTTTGCTGATGCTGGGCAAGTTTGCCAGCCCCTGCAAGTGCTCAAACAATTCTAATTCTTCACTGGCCAGTTGTTGGTATTCAGCCAATATATTGGCTTCCGGTGACACAATAATTTCACCGGAATAGCCATCCAGAATAAGATGTTGACCACTTAACATGGATACTGGCACATCGGTTAATCCCATCACTGAGGGTAATCCCAGGGCTCGGGCCATAATCGCCGCATGGGAATTTTGTGAACCACGCATAGAGACAATTCCGACCAACGACTGCGGCGGGTATTCAGCTAACATCGAGGCGGAAATTTCTTCGGCAATCAATATGGTACGCTCCGGCAAGCGTTGTTCTGAATCCTGCGACTGAAGCATTTGGGCCAGAATTTTATTACCCAGATCCTCCACATCCACCGCACGCTCTCGCATATAGCTGTCGTTCATATTTTGAAAGGTGTGTACGTATTGCTCGACCACCATTTTTAATCCGGAAACAGCACTCCAGCCAGCATCGATTTTTTCTTCAACTTCATGGCCAAGACTGTTGGCGTCAAGTAAATGCAGGTACATATCGAAAATGGCATGTACATCTTCAGGCAGCGTACTTTGCATACGATCAGACATATCCTGCACTTCAAGACGTGTCTGGGCGACGGCTTCCCGATAAAGCGCACGTTCTTCAGCCGGATTATTAACCTGCTTGAGAGCCTGATTCGATAAAGTACTTACGCGGTTAGCCACATAACCGGTGCCGATAGCGATCCCTTCTGAGCCTGGTACGCCATGCAAGGTGGACTGCCATTTATTACGTTGTGCGTCGTCGCTGAGATCCAGAGCGCCCCGAGCCTGGGCATGGACTATTTCCAAAGCAATCTGGGCAGCCAGAGTGACCAGAAACGCTTCTTCGTCCTCACTGAAATGTCGACGAATCTTTTGTTGCAGGGTAATAACCCCTAATACCTTGCGCTGGTGGATGATGGGAGTGCCCAGAAAGGCATGGTATTTTTCTTCTTTAACTTCAGGATAATGTTTAAAACGAGGATGACTATGCGCATCATCAATATTAATTGGCTCTTCACGCTGTCCAATCAGTCCAATCAAACCTTCGGAAAAACCAATAGTGACCTTACCTATGGCGCTTTTCGACAAGCCTTCTGTCGCTTTAAGATGGAAGTTTTGCTGTTCATAATTAGCCAGATAAATAGAACAGCAATCAACTTTGGTTGCCTCTTTAAGGCGCAACGCCAAGAGTGTCAGGGCATCATCAAAATCGATGACCTGATTCACTTCCTGAACAATACGCTTAAGAGTGGTTAGCATGAATTTTTGCGACGCCTTTTATTCGAAGAAGAATGTTGACGGTTTTTCTGTTGGGACGACATAGCGACTGTCGAAAATTCCTTCATCACCCGACGATAAACATCACGTTTAAACGACACAACATTGCGTACCGGATACCAGTAGCTGACCCAGCGCCATCCATCAAATTCGGGATGATTGGTATGCAACACATCCACATCTTCATCGGCACATTTAAGCTGCAATAAGAACCAGCGTTGTTTTTGACCAATACACACCGGATTGGTGCCTTTACGGATCAAGCGTTTAGGTAGTTTATATCTCACCCAGTTCTTGCTTACGGCAAGAATATCGACGTCTTCAGGTTTTAGTCCGACTTCCTCATTAAGTTCACGAAACATGGTTTGTTCTGCAGTTTCACCTTGATCAATTCCGCCTTGTGGAAACTGCCATGAATGTTGGCCATAGCGCTTTGCCCAAAAAACCTGCCCCTGGCGGTTACAAATAACTATCCCAACATTCGCGCGGAATCCTTCAGCATCAATCACTTAGACTCCCGGGCACTAAATTTTCTTTGGTTGTCATTGTTCCACATAACCCTCATCCTTTCCAGCGAGAATTAGTCCCTCCCAACGGATAAAATGTAACTGGCAATCAATGATGGCTTTATCGATAATAAGCAACAAGACTGGATTAGGTGCAGCAGATGATAAAAAGATTAGCGTTAAGTGGTTGGTTTCACATCTATTTACTTCTTGGGTTAAGTTATCTTATATGCCTCGCATGGCTCCCCTATCCACTGGACTTTTTGCATAAATCCGCCGCCATTTTACTGTTGGCAGTATGGGTCTGGAGTACCGCAGTTGGCACTGACAAAAAATGGCTACTGATAGCGGTGCTATTTTCTGCGGTGGGCGATATTCTGCTTGCATTACCCTTAGCTAACGGCTTTGTTTATGGTCTGGGTGCATTTTTGCTATCCCACCTGTTTTATCTGACCTTTTTTGCTCGTTACTTCCGCTGGCAAGCTGGCCTTATACCCCTCATAGCGATATTGATTGTTGCCGTTACCAGCCTGTTAAGCTACCTGATACCGGTATTAGGCGATATGCTCATTCCGGTATTGTTATATGTCTCAGTGATTAGTCTGATGGCTATATCAGCCATTTTTACTGGCTATCATCCTTCATCCACCAATCATAAGCTATTGATTATCGGTGCATTAAGCTTTGTCATTTCAGATAGTATTATTGCCCTGAACAAGTTTTTATTTCCGGTGCCTTACCAAAGCCTGCTGATCATGAGCAGCTATTATCTGGCACAATACTGTCTCGTCACCGCCAGTATTCAACTAGGAAAACATCGTTTTGCAACCACCGCTTAAGCCACCTGAATCGGTTAAACAACTGTTACAACGAGCGCAACAAATTGCCGGTTTAACCCTGGGTGAGCTGGCTGCCATGGCGGAAATTAAAGTACCGGACAATTTTCAGCGTCATAAAGGTTGGAGTGGCCAGCTACTTGAGTTATGGCTTGGCGCACAAGCTGGTTCAAAACCGCAACAGGATTTTCCCGAACTGGGTGTTGAACTGAAATCTATTCCTGTTGACCATCAGGGAAAGCCGCTGGAAACCACTTATGTGTGCTACGCGCATTTAACCGGTGTTGGCAGCGTCAGTTGGGAACAGAGCAATATACGTAATAAATTATCGCATGTGTTATGGATCCCGGTTGAAGGTAGCCGGGAAATTCCGCCGCAGCACAGGCGGGTCGGCTACGCATTTTTATGGCAGCCAGATGCGACTCAACTACGACAGTTACAGCAGGATTGGGAAGAATTGATGGAAATGATTGCACTGGGCCAAATTGAGCAAATCACCGCCCGTCAGGGTGAAGTATTGCAATTACGCCCCAAAGCAGCCAATGGTAGTGCCTTGACCGAAGCCATTGGCGCAGAGGGTAGCGTTATCCAAACTCGTCCACGTGGCTTCTATTTAAAGAAAAATTTTACTGCCAGTATTTTGAACAATATGTTCAAAGGAGTTTGATTTGCTGTTTTAGATTATGTCACTATGCGCAGCCTTTAAATCAACAACCCCGATAAAGCTTATTCAGATGGAAACTCAAATTGCCTTTGCTTTCGATTCTGCCCAAGTGGCAAACCGGTTTTTAAACGCGCTGAAATCGTCGGGAATTGATAATCTAAAAGCTAAATTATTTCGAGGCTCGGAAAAAGTAATAGTTTCTTACTGCTACGAAGACAAGGGGTTCGATCAGACCGCCGCAACGCTGGATGACTTGGCTTCGCGCTACGACGGTTGTGAGATTTCAATTCGTTAGCAACGAGTTAAAACCTTATCTGTGCCGCTATTGGTGTCCTGCTAATTCTTTTAAAATTATCGACCAGTGATCCAGTCCATCGTAAAAGGCCTTGATCGGCAAACGCTCATTTAATCCGTGGGCAAACATTTCGTCCGGGTTCATAAATACACTGGCAACGCCCCAGGTCGGAACGCCTTTGGCACGAAAATGCATGCCATCGGTGCCGCCAGACTCCATATAGCCCATTACTGCCACATCAGGATAACGTTGATGCACTGCAGTCGTGACCGCATTCATCACATCCTCACGCAATTCTGAAATGGGACTTTCGGTGGGCGACCCCATTACGCTAAATTCAAGCCCTGGATTAGCAACAACTTGTTGCAAGGTGTTTTGTACTTCTTCAACTTTGACACCCGGAAATATACGACAATTAATCACTACCGATGCCGACTGGGGCAAGGCATTTTCTGCATGACCCCCTTCAATCATGGTCGGCACACAAGTGGTACGCGTAGAACCTACATAGGACGATTCCAATGCCAGCCTATCGGATGCGGTTTTATTTTGCGGATCATCGGCAAACTGAATCATTGCTTCGCCCAACTCACCACCGAGCTGCCCACCTGTAGTTCGAAAAAAGTGGCGCGTCATGTCACTGGACATAACCGGAAATTGAAACTGCTGGATATTACCCAACGCGGCGGCCAAATCGTAAATAGCATTGTCAGGGCGAGGGCGGGAACTATGCCCGCCGGGATTGGTGGCGGTCAGTTTGAAACTGGTATAAGTCTTTTCGGCGGCTTGGACCAGATAGGCAACGGCCTTGCCATCTTCACTCAGATCACCACCGCCCGCATCGGAATTTAACGCGAATTCAGCATTAATTAACCCCAATCCCGGTTCAACCAACATACGGGTCGTTAGCATACCGGTTTCTTCATCTCCGGAGAAAGCGATAATCAGATCGCGGCTGGGCACAAAACCTTCATTTTTCAACCGGATAAAGGTGGAGCTGAGCATGGCAATGCCCAACTTGTTGTCAATAGAGCCCCGTCCATAAAAATACTCATCATCCTCGGTTAACTCAAAAGGAGGCCGTTGCCAATCTTTATCCAGCGCCTCAACAACATCCATATGCCCGAGTAATAAAATCGGTTTTTTGCCGGCCGAACCATCGCCACGAAAGTACACCACCAGAGCCGCCGTTTCGCCTTTGGGTAGAATACGAATATCTTCTTCAGGAAAGCCGGCCATGCGAAATTCGGACGCCAGGTAAGCGGCCATTTCCGGCACTTTGCCGCGCCCTTCAACGGTGGGAATAGCAATAATTTGGCGATATATTTCCAGCGCTTTTTTAGCGTGAACAGTTTGCGGTATGTCTGCAGCCTTAGCTACAAATGCGACAAGTGAAATCAGGATCAATGTAAAACATCTATTCATAATTTACTCACTTTCTATGGATAAACGGGTCCGTGCTGCCAGTTATTGCCAATAGGGTTGCATGGTCAGTGCGGCCTGACGACTTTGTTCCATCACATCCAAAACTCGCTGAATTTTTTCTTCACTCCAGTCCAGCAGATCCTGTTTGTGCTCTATATCACTGCGACGCACTTCGGCCTGCAATGAGTTAATAATAACCAGTTCTTCAATCCCGTCGAGGATATCCAGCCAGGGAGCACGAAACTGTTCGCGACCCGAAGCAGAAAAAATATCAGCTAAAAAGACACCGTTAAACAATACGTTACGTAAACGTGGCTCGGCCTGTTGATATTGTTCAATGGTAAATGCCCCTTCAGATGCCATGATGTCGCTTACCTGTTGCAAGCTGGCGCTTAACGTCTGGCGAGCAAAATCGGTAATAGCCCCCTGCCAGCCATCCCCGACATTCCGCCATGGCATTTGCAATAACAATAAATTCAGGCGCAATTGCAGCGAGATGGTTATTTTTGAACTTATCAATTTCTGTGGCTGATGGGTCATCAGCAATCCCTGACTTCGCCCTTCCAGATAACTGAGTAACTCGGCACTTTTGTCCAGTTTTTTCCTGAATGCCCCTCGCTCCGAACGTAACATACGAAACACGTTTAATTCTTGCACCCAGGCCCACTGCTGAATCAGCTTCTGCAAATCGGCGAGCAATTCGTCAATTTCGGCAACATTGAATACCGGCTGATAAATCCGTAATAACTGGGCTAACATTCTGACACTATTCAGTGTGGCATCCAGCGCCTGTTCGTCTTCCGTATTCAGGTAACATTGTTCATGGTATTGCCACCAATTGAGCACATAACCGACAGCTTTAATAAACGCCTGTTCAATATTGTCCTGCTCAACCAATTGCACGCAACCTGAAGGTTCCAGCGGAGAGAGTTCAACCCCTTTAGCCAGCATATATCCGCGCGCAGCTTTACTTTGAATACCCAGCCTGAAAGGCAGCATTTCGGACAACAGTTGGGCTAGTTCGACCAAACGGGTAGTCTCGCCCTGCTTGAGTTCCAGTTCCATTTCACAAATAGGGACACTATGACCGTCGGCTTCAATTTTTCCCTGATCAAACACAATCTCCACCCGATCACCGTTGGTAAAATCAACCTGATAGGCAACACGTTCAAAATGGGTGGTAAAAACAATCTGGATAGCCTGTTGAAGTTGTTCAACATTAGCCTGCTCTGGCCAGATCGCCTGTTCAAACAAGGTAAGGTCCGGATTGTTACCTTCAATATCAACATTATATTCGGGTCGCTGATGTAAACCGCCCAGAGTCGAGCCGGCTGTTTTGATGGTTTGCTCATAATGCCCGTCATAGCCACGGACCCTGAGTCCCATATCCATCTTACGGAAATCACTGTCTGGCGTGTCGTAATAACAATTAAACAGGTTAAAGCTGGAACGCTCTACCTGTGCGGCGAGTGACGGAAAAAAGCGGTTTTCGAGAATTTGACTTGCATCGGCGGGAACTAATAGTTTTAGTTCTATTTCTGTGTCCATGCTTGATTTTAATACGTTTTTAATCAGTAAACGTACACCTTACCCTGATGACAGACAACGCGCAATGAAATCTGTCACAGTGATATTTACCACCGCCAACAATTTTATCCGTGATTCCCCTACAATATCGGCTAAGACTCTGTATTATAAAAATATCAGGGCGGAGTCATGTGGTTAGACTTGCCTTTCGGTATAGCTCGCCCTACCATCGGGTTTAATTCAAACGAGGTCAAAATTTCACTATGTTAAACAGAATCATTATTCTGGTTATGTGTCTGTCCAGCAGTCTGGCGATGGCATTACAAACAGAGTCTTCCAGTGCAGTTTCCAATCAATCCAGTGACAACAATGGCGATATACGTTTTATTCGTGATAATTTGACCGTCTTTATGCATGCCGGACCGGGGCGTGAATTTCGTATTTTAGGCACTGTCGAGGCAGGCAGCAAAATTACCTTGCTGGAACATAATCAGGACAAGGGGTTCGCCGAGATTATTGATGATAAGCAGCGCACAGGCTGGGTGGAAGATGAAAATGTTGTATCCCAACGCAGTATGCGGGAAATATTACCCGAAACACAGAAACGCCTTCAACAAGTCAATGATGAGCTGGCTCAGGCACAGCAGCTCAATCAGGATCTTAACCAGCAAATTGCAGAATTGTCCTTAAGCAATCAACAATTGCAGCAGCGTTATGACACCTTGAATGATACCTACGTGCTGTTACGTGATCAGCAAGACGCACAAGATCAATCATCGCAAAAAGAATGGTTCACTAGAGGCGGTATGATCGCATTGGCCGGCATCATTCTGGGGGTTATCGTTACCTATATGCCAAAAAGAAAACGTCGTAGTGACAACTGGATGTAACTTGACGGCCCAATGATGTTAAGTCGCCCGCCAATAATTCCGGCCGGTTTATCTTTGGTGACTGGCACGACGTTGCGCTGAAAACAACATTGCTAAAAGGATTCCGTGATGCTTTCCATCGATACTATCGTTACCTTTAGCCTGGCAGCGCTACTGCTGAGCTTGTCCCCGGGCCCGTCTAATTTGTATATTATGGCCAGGAGTATCAATCAGGGGTACAAAGCCGGAGTCGCCGCCGCAAGTGGACTTGCTGTAGGGTCTTTCATTTATGTGATTGCCACCGCTTTGGGCATTGCCACTTTGTTCAAATACTCTCCCGTCGCCTATACCCTGATAAAAATAGCCGGCGCCGGATACCTGATTTATCTGGGTATACAATATTTGCGCGCACCCAAAACGGCAGCAAATACGCCGATTGCAGCACCAACTCATTCCTTTGGGCACATCTTCCGGCAAAGTATTATTGTAGAACTGACAAACCCCAAAACAGCGTTGTTTTTTATTGCGTTTTTACCGCAATTTGTCAGCACTGAGGCAGGTTCTGTCACCGTGCAACTGATGGTGCTGGGCGCAATATATGCATTGATCGCCTTATGTTGCGATCTGATGGTCGCGACACTGGCTGGCAAATTGGGAAGCTGGCTGGTACAGCATCAGGCATTTATCTACTGGCAGGATAAAATATCTGGCAGTATTCTGGTGGGTTTAGGCAGTTATATTGGTCTGGAGGAAATACTTAGCCTTTCCCGAAACTGATCCGTAGCTGGATATCATACTACCCTTAGAATGATGAATTCAGAGCGACGGGAAGCTGCTAACAATCGCCTTGCCTGAATAGCCTTGCCGTCCCGCTGAAACGCACTATTTGAGATGATATTAGGTATAGAATCATCAATAAACAGTTCCATATCAGGAGAGTGATGTGAATTTATTGGCAAAATTTTTAAAGGTACTTAATTCAGAAGCCAGTCCGTGGCAAATAGCTATCGCCATTACTTTAGGTATGGTGATAGGACTCACCCCGCTGCTGCGTTTGCACAATATTATTATCTTGTTCGTGGTGTTATTTTTACGCATCAATCTCGCCAGTTTCCTGGCCAGTATTGTGTTTTTTTCCGGTATCGCCTGGTTATTTGATCCGCTGATGGCCAGTGTAGGTGAAAACGTGCTCACCGCTTCCAGTTGGCAAGATAGCTGGACAACACTATTCAACTCCAGCCTGGGACAACTTAGCCAATTTAATCACACCCTGACAATGGGTGGTTTTCTGGTCAGCCTGCTGTTAGCACCAATAGTACTGATCTTGAGTCGTTTTATTGTGTTGCAATATCGCCAGAGGATTATGACCTGGGTCAATAAGCTCAAAATTATGCAAGCCTTTAAGGCCAGTAAGCTGTATCAACTTTATCTCAATATAGGAGGCTGAGATGCGCAATATCATTCGTTGGCAAGGATTAGTCGGTTTTATTGCTGTTATCGGACTGTTTCTTGCCATCACATTAGTTTTTCTGGATAGCTGGATAAAAATCGGCATTGAAAGCAGCGCGTCACAGGCCACCGGTGCAGAGGTCAATATAGGCAGTGTTAGCCATCGCTTTTCCCCTTTGGGACTTACTGTTAAAGACATTCAGATAACCGATCCTGCCAGACCCGCACAAAATAGCGTGCAATTGGACAGCATCAGCGCAGATATCGAATTGATGCCACTGTTTATGAGTAAGATCATTATCGACGAACTGGCCGCCAAAGGCGTTAAATTCAATCAACCTCGCTCCAGCGAGGGAAAAGTTTATCGTCAACCAGAGCAATCAATTGCACAAACCATACTGCCGGATGCAGGCGAATTACCCAGTGTTGACGATATTCTGGCCAATACACCGCTCAAAACGACCAAAGCAATTGACGAAGCGCAATCCGCTTATCAACTACATAGCGACACCTTGCAACAGCAATATGATAGTTTGCCCGATAAGGCACAGTTGAAGGATTACCAAACCAGAATCAAGGCGCTAACCGACACCGATTATAAAGATCCCGCCCAACTTGCCGCCGCTAAACAAAAATTTGACCAACTAAAAGACGAGCTAAAACAACAGCAGCAGAAATTTAAAGATTTTAAGCAGGCAGTAGAAACTGCAAAATCCGATCTATCTCGCAAACTGGCAGCGCTTAAAGCGGCTCCCGGACAAGATTACGACTTATTAAAGGGATTAGTGGCCGGAGACGCCGCTGCCTATAGTGAACTTACTCAGGCCATATTCGGCGAACAGGCCAAGATGTGGAGTGAGACACTGTTCGCTGCTTATGATTTGGTCGCTCCCATGTTGGCTAGCGAGAAGGAGCAACAGATCGAACATCAACGTAGCGAAGGTCGCTGGATTGAGTTTAACGATACTCAGCCTTTACCTGACTTTTTAATTCGCAAGGCGGATATTTCGGTAAGCTGGCAGCAACAGGATTTCATCTCAATCTGGCAGGATATTACTAGCGATCATGATAAATTGGGTCGGCCAACGACCTTTACTGTCGATTCCAGTAACACACCGCTGTGGCAATCGCTGCGCATCAATGGTGACCTGTGGCTAGCCGCTTCCGGCGTAAAAGCTCATCAAAAATGGGACCTGCAAGGCGTAAAGCTGAGTGACATGCCGCTAGCCGAAAAAGGTAAATTAATCACCTCGTTGCAAAGCGCATTATTGGCCAGTCAGGGGCAATTAAATATTGTCGATAATATTATGCAAGGCAACGGCAGCATCAATCTTGACGAGCTTGCGATAACTGCTCAGGGTGAAAACAAGCTCACCAATATGATCGCAGACAGCTTGCGTCAACTGTCTGCGATAAAAATGGACGCCAGTATTGATGGCTCGATTGATTCGCCCAATTTCTCGTTAAATTCGGATTTGGACAACCAGATAGCCAAGACCTTGACTGCCAATGTCAGTGGGGAAGCCAAACAGAAACTGGATGAATTGCAACAAAAGCTTAATGCTAAAGCCAGTGGCCCATTAAGTGAAAGCAATATCCAGCTCTCACAGTGGCTGGATTGGGAGAAACTGGCTGACGGCAACTTGCAAGGGATTGAAGATATGCTGGGAGCGCAACTTAACAACGTTATCGACAAGAAAAAAGATGAATTAAAAAACAAGCTTAAAGACAAGCTATTTGGGAATTAAACGGCAATTGCTTACCGCGGGCAATGTTGTACAAAGCATAATGCCCGCGAAGCAAGAAAATACGCCAGTTGTTGCAAGACATTTTAGTTAAATAACCTGAGTTCGGGATAAGAAGCTTTATTGGTTGTGTTTAGCCTAAAACCATTTGACAACCGGCGCTTATGCAGGCAAACTTCGCGTCCTTAATTTTGACTAGAATTTTTTGGGAGTTCTACCTTGGCTAACATCAAGTCTGCTAAGAAACGTGCGATTCAAGCCGAAAAGCGTCGCCAGCACAATGCAAGTCGTCGTTCTATGATGCGTACTTACCTTAAAAAGGTACTTGCTGCTATCAAAGCCGGTGACAAGGCAACTGCACAGGAAGCTTTTTCTTCCGTGCAAGCGATTCTTGACCGCTATGCAACCAAAGGTTTGATCCATAAGAACAAAGCAGCTCGTCATAAGAGCCGTTTGTCTGCTCAGATCAAAGCTATCGGCTAAGCATAAACATGTTTCACGAAAAGGCGTCTCAGGACGCTTTTTTTGTGCCTGAAATTCACCTGGATTCGTTTATAGCTTCAATTAACAAATGAGCTTTGTGCTTTAATCTCCGCGGTTAAATTGGGATCTTTCCAGACATTGATCGCGCCATTATCAAGGTACAGATCCATATTTTCATATTGCTGATAATATTTGATCCATTTTTGGGTTAGATATACAAAAGCCTTGTCGTGTTTATAATCCTCGGCGGCCTGTTTCCACCGGTTAACCAACTGCTCATCTGTCCCGTTTTTAGATATCGCCACATAGGTTGTCACTACTTTATAGATAAAAATATTCTCTATTTGCTCACAACCTGACTTGTTTGGCGGGCACGCATAATTCACTCCTGAAGAGGAATAGAAAATAGCTTTTACCCTTCCCTTAAGTAATGCGCCAACCACTTGATCCCAGCTATTGTATGCCACAATATCAGTCACACCGGCATGACGTAATACCGTTTCACGGATATCGCCTCTTAACACACCAATCGAACCTATTTGTTTGACAGCTTCCAGATCAGAGACCCTGACATTATTTTTTTGTAACGCATAGAGCCCGTGAATACTGCGGGCGATAGAAGTAATCCAGTGAAACTTGTCTTCACGTTCAGGCGTTCTGGCCACAGTTAATGCGACAACATTTTTCTGATCGCTAAGCAATTTGAATAATCTGGCCCAAGGATAATTGTAAACCGGGTACTGAGTATCCAGCTTTTGTTGAATGTCATTGACTAACTCTATCGCAAAACCATCTATCTGTTCTTTATGGTTGATAAAGGTAAACGGCTTTTCTGGAGACGCAAGGATCTGCCAAGGCGGGGATTCGGCGTAAGTCGGCCCAACGACAAATAGCCACAACAATATCGCTATACTACGTCTCATTATTGAACACTGTCTCCATCATGATTAATCATCAGTCTTTTCGCCTGATATACCGTCGCATCATAAATTATTTGTTGATGTATGTAACTAGTTGAAATTTGCATCAATAATCATTAAACGACCATAAAAACGTCATAATCCGGGCACAAAAATAAAGAATCATTTGCCTCTGAACTCACAAGCGGCATAATTAGCCTAATAACGTCAATCAGCAGGATCTAAACGAGGCATATTTGAGGATGAAGTGGTTAACCGCGATATTGCTAATACTGCTCTGCGCATTGCAGTATCGTTTATGGTTCGGCAAGAATAGTATCCTTGATTACCGTCAGATGAGACAGGAAGTCGAGCAGCAAATTCTGCAAAACACCAATATGAAGCAACGTAACAGCTTGCTAAAAGCCGATATTCACGATCTTAAAATTGGTCTGGAAGCAATAGAAGAACGTGCCCGCAATGAGCTGGGACTGATAAAACAAGACGAAACTTTCTACCGTATTCTGCCAGCCGAGCAATCTTATTAATATGCAACATTATACTGTGGTGGTACCCGCCGCCGGTGTCGGTAAAAGAATGCAGGCAGATCGCCCCAAACAATATTTACATATTGCCGGTAAAACCTTGCTTGAACATAGCCTCGAACGCCTCATTCAACACCCCCAAATTGACAAGATAATTGTTGCACTGGATAAACATGACCCCTATTTTGAGGATTTACCTATAGCGCAGTCGGATTGGCTTATCCGAGTCGAAGGGGGTAAAGAACGAGCTGATTCTGTATTGGCCGGGCTCAAAGCGATGAATACTGCCGAGTGGGTGTTGGTCCACGATGCTGCCCGCCCCTGTTTGTCTCGAAATGACCTGAATAAGTTGCTTGCCCTGTCGCAAGGAGGAATTGGAGGTCTACTGGCTACTCCCGTGCGCGATACAATGAAACGTGCTAATTCGGATAGCAAGGTGCTAAAAACCGAATCGCGCGTTAATCTCTGGCATGCTCTAACCCCGCAGTTTTTCCCATACCAGCAGCTGCTGGATGCCCTGCAACAAGGACTGGATTCAGGGCTGGAAATTACCGATGAAGCTTCAGCAATTGAAGCGTTTGGGGGCGAGGTCATATTAGTGGAAGGCAGTGCGACCAATATCAAGGTAACTCACCCTGACGATTTGCAACTTGCTGAATTTTATTTAAGTCATTTACAAAGGATCTACCAGTGACAATACGTATCGGCCACGGTTTTGATGTACATAAATTTGGTGGCGAAGGTCCCATCATTATTGGTGGTGTGCAAATAGAACATGATTTTGGCTTGCTTGCCCATTCTGACGGGGACGTCGTATTACATGCAATTTGTGACGCGTTGCTAGGAGCATTGGCACTAGGTGATATCGGTCATCACTTTCCCGATACCGACAGTGCGTTTGCCGGTATCGACAGTCGCGACTTGCTCAGACACGTGTACGCATTAATGCAACAAAAGTCTTTCAAACTGGGTAACCTGGACGTCACTATTGTGGCCCAAGCCCCAAAGATGGCGCCTCATATCGAACAGATGCGCCAACTGATCGCCCATGATCTGCAAGCCAGCGCTGAACAAATCAACATTAAAGCCACCACAACCGAAAAGCTTGGGTTTACCGGACGCAAGGAAGGTATAGCCTGTCACGCAGTCACCTTATTGGAGTCAAATTGACCGCTCAACTGACATTAAGCACTGATCACTGGCTGTATTTGCATGGTAAACCAGTTTCTAGCGGGACGATAAAATCTTGTCCGCAAGATTTTCAGGTTACCGAAATACCGGCTTATCCCCTCACCGGAGAAGGTGAGCATATTTATTTGTGGATTGAAAAGAGCCAACTCAATACTGCATATGTCGCCGAACAACTGGCCAGTTTTACCGGCCTGCCGCTCAGAGCAATCAGTTATGCCGGCAGAAAGGATAAATACGCCCTCACCCAACAATTTTTTGCAGTACATTTGCCTGGTAATCACAATCCAGACTGGAATACCTTTGACTTATCCGGGGCCAAAGTCCTCAGTGCCACCCGGCACAATAAAAAACTGCGTACCGGAGCCTTAAAAGGTAACAGGTTTAGTATAACAATACGGGAACTTGACCACCCCGAGCAGGTGACAGAACGTTTAGCCCTGATTAGCCGATTTGGCGTGCCCAATTATTACGGCGAACAGCGTTTCGGCAATCAAAACAGTAACCTGCATTTAGCTCAAAAGCTGGTACAGGGCGAAGTGATACGTAACCGCAACAAGCGGTCTATGTGCATTTCTGCTCTGCGTAGCTGGTTATTTAATCAAACCATTAGCCACAGAATTGGTGAAAAACTATTTAGCCAACCCATTGCTGGTGATGTGATGAAATTAGCTGGCTCTAACAGTTTTTTTGTCGCCGAGCAGATTGATGATGTCATCGAACAACGTATACAAAGTGGTGACATTCAGTTGTCCGCACCACTATGGGGGACAGGCAAGCTGGCCAGTAGTGGAACCGTTGCCGAACTGGAACAGCGAGTCGCCACAGAGTATAGCTCCATCGCCAATACATTAGAAAAACTGAAACTGGTACAGGAAAGACGTGCCATTGATGTCAAACCGGCTAATCTGGACTGGAAATTGGACGCAAATACTTTGACAATAGCCTTCGATTTGCCGGCAGGTTGTTTTGCAACTTCGATACTAAGAGAATTAATCCAGTTCAAAGCACAACCGCACTCAGACCAGCAACACACTGTAGCGAAGGATATTAGTCAGGTGGCATCATGAAGATTTTACTCAGCAACGATGATGGTGTGCATGCCAAAGGGCTTCATGCACTTTATCGCGCACTATCCGAGTTTAACGAGGTCACGGTTATTGCGCCGGATCGCAACTGCAGTGGTGCCAGCAACGCCTTGTCGCTGACTCATCCCTTGCGTATCAATCAAATGGATAGTGGATTCTACGCCGTTAACGGAACGCCTTCCGATTGCGTTCATTTAGGTTTAAACAGTTTTTTGCAAGATGATCCGCAATTAGTTGTGTCAGGCATTAATCATGGCGCTAACCTGGGCGATGACGTGATTTATTCCGGTACTGTAGCGGCCGCGACTGAAGGTCGCTATATGGGTCTGCCAGCCGTCGCCGTATCTCTGGTAGGTAAACAGGAGAACAATTTCGAAACAGCGGCACGTGTAGTATCGGAGATTGTGCAACATCTGATTGCCCACCCTCTTCCAGCCGATCAGATTTTGAATGTTAATGTACCGGATATTCCCTACTCAGAACTCAAAGGCATCCAGGTCACTCGCCAAGGTCGTCGCCATAGGGCAGAATCAATGGTTAAAGACAATGATCCTTTTGGGCGTGAAATTTACTGGTACGGACCTGTCGGACAAGAACAGGACGCAGGACCCGGAACCGATTTTCACGCTATCGCCAATGGCTATTGTTCTGTCACACCTCTGTCGGTAGATATGACCGCCTATCAGGGCATGGAAAACTTAAAAACATGGATCACCAAACTTTAACTAATAATAATTTATGAATAATACTCGTCGTACAAACGCCAGACGTGGCGATGCTCTAGCCCAGCTACTGAAATCGGAAGGGATTAATAACAGCAGCGTATTGCAAGCGATTGCCAATATTCCCAGAGAACGTTTTTTGCCAGACGCGCTGCAACATAAAGCGTATCAAAACACCGCTTTACCTATCGGTCAGGGACAGACTATTTCACAACCTTATATCGTCGCCAGAATGACCGAATTGTTGCTACAGGCCCCCTGTAAACCAGCCAGTATACTGGAAATTGGCACAGGCTCAGGTTATCAAACTGCAGTTCTCGCCCAGTTATTTGAACGGGTATATTCTGTTGAGCGGATTAAGGCCCTGCAATTTCAGGCAAAACGCCGTATGAATCAGCTGGATTTACACAATATATCCATGAAGCACGGTGATGGCTGGCAAGGCTGGTCAAGCAAAGCGCCGTTTGATGCCATTATCGTCACCGCCGCCGCGGCACATATGCCGGACCAATTGCTTCAGCAATTAAATAATGGTGGGCGTCTGATCATTCCGGTTGGTGATCAAGCCCAGCATTTGCATTGTGTGACCCGTCATGAAGATGAATTTGAATCAGAGATTGTTGAGCCGGTGCGTTTTGTTCCATTAGTACCCGGGGACATTATATGAAGATATTCCAGCTGTGCTACGATAAAGCCCTGCAATGGTCCAGACATAAAAATGCCCCCTACTTTCTCGGCGGCATGAGCGTAGCAGAGTCGGTCATATTTCCCATCCCGGTTGATGTAATGCTGGCTCCAATGGCACTGGCCAACCCTGAAAAGGCCTGGCGTTTTGCCCTAATTGCCAGTATTGGCTCGGTGATTGGAGGCATATTCGGTTACTTTCTCGGTATGTACGCGTTTGAGGGATTGCTTCAACCCTGGATTATCGAGTTGGGTTATCAAACTCGGTTAGATACCGCCATAGAATGGTTTAGCGAATATGGTGTCTGGGTGGTTTTTCTGGCTGGCTTTTCCCCTATCCCCTATAAAGTATTTACCATTAGCGCAGGCTTTCTACAACTCGCTATTATCCCATTTATTTTGGCTTCATTAGTGGGACGCAGTATGCGCTTTTTTCTGGTCGCCGCATTAATGTATTGGGGTGGCGCGGATATGGAATATAGGTTGCGTAAACATATTGAAACCATTGGCTGGGCAGTAGTAATTATTATTGCCGCGCTATATTTTTATTTTAGATAGCTTTTCCTTGAGGGACACTGGTCATCAGGTTTGTAGTTATTTTTATCATTAGTTTTATCACGGCCTGCAGCAGTCGTCAGGTTCCTGCACCTGTAGAAAAAATATCCAAAGGCGTAGAAATCAATGATTACAAGGCACCTATTGGCGTGCCGGACTCCTATTTGGTCAGAAAAGGCGATACGCTGTTTTCCATCGCCTGGTTTAACGGTTTTGATTACCGTGATCTGGCCAGAATAAACAATTTACGCAAACCATATAATATTTATCCGGGTCAGAAATTAACCCTGAAAGCTGCGCCAGAGCAGACAGTAAAAGCGCTACGTAAAAATAGCGTAAAAACAGCTACACAAAGTTCAAAAATAAAAACAAATCAACCAGTTGACCCTCCCGAAAAGCAGGCGTATGGTAAATCTAGCAGGACAAAAAACGACCAGTTAATACCGAAAGAGGAATATACCTCACAAGTAGCGCGATGGGTCTGGCCTGCTGAAGGTGAGTTGATAACGCGTTTTTCAGCGTCTGAACAGGGTAATAAAGGTATTGATATAGCTAATAGTGTCAATACACCCGTTCTGGCCTCCGCCGATGGCAAAGTCGTGTATAGCGGTGACGCTTTACGGGGCTATGGAAAATTGATCATTATTAAACACACCGAGGCTTATCTCACAGCCTATGCTCACAACAATGAGATTCTGGTTAAAGAGCAGCAGTGGGTGAAAGCCGGTGAAAAAATAGCGCTAATGGGTAGAAGCGATTCAGATCGCGTGAAGCTTCATTTTGAAGTGAGATATAAGGGGCAATCTGTTGACCCCCTGCGCTTTCTATCCAAACCATAATAACAATAAATAATAATAAACGAATGGAGGCCTGAATAAGGTAAGCACCTACAACAATTTGGAGATAGAATCATGGGTCAAAATAAATCTGCAATAGTAGACTTGGATAATGATGATGACGTTGAAGAAACATTAGAGCTGGATATTGTCGAGGAAGACGACAGCGCTGATTCAATCAAGGATATTCTCGCTACGCAGGAAGATTTTCATAAAAACCTGGACGCCACACAACTCTATTTGGGTGAAATTGGTTTTTCACCGCTATTAACCGCCGAAGAAGAAGTCTACTTCTCCCGTCGTGCCTTAAAAGGAGACGAGCCCTCCCGAAAACGCATGATCGTCAGCAATCTCCGTCTAGTCGTCAAAATAGCTCGCCGCTATAACAACCGGGGTTTAGCATTACTCGACCTAATCGAAGAAGGTAATTTGGGCCTTATCCGCGCGGTTGAAAAATTTGATCCAGAGAGAGGTTTTCGATTCTCTACTTACGCCACCTGGTGGATCAGGCAAACTATTGAACGAGCGATAATGAATCAGACACGAACTATCCGCTTACCCATCCATGTGGTAAAGGAGCTTAACGTTTATCTGCGCACCGCCAGAGAATTAGCCCAGAAGCTCGATCATGAACCCACAGCCGAAGAAATTGCCATAGCGCTGGATCGCCCAGTCGAAGACGTAACCAAAATGCTGCGACTCAATGAGCGTATCAGTTCGGTAGACACCCCGATCGGCGGCGACAACGACAAGGCCTTGCTGGATATTATTGCCGATGAAAAAGGCATGGGACCCGAAGATGACCTGCAAGACAATGATATCAAATCCAGCATTGTCGACTGGCTAAGTGAACTCAACCCTAAACAAAGGGAAGTATTGGCACGTCGCTTTGGTTTACTCGGTTATGAACCCTCTACTCTGGAAGATGTAGGTGCTGAAATTGGTCTGACTAGGGAGCGAGTCAGACAAATTCAGGTTGAAGCATTGAGACGACTAAAAGAAATCCTGGGCCATCAGGGACTCAATCTGGAAGCCCTGTTCAGCGCCGAATTATAGTAGCAACGCTGAACTCGACTGGACCCCATGCAGCTATAACGGTTCAATCGAGTTCAGCTGGACGTTGCTGCCCGGACTGACAAATCACTTGAGTTTTAACACTTCAAAGCATAAAAGACACCTACCCAAAATCAACTGCTTCTAATGCTAACTCTTTGTTATCTTGAATATTTAGCGCCTGTACACCATTTGCTCAACAAAATTACTATTTGTTAACTTTTTGTTGACCTTTAAAAACATTTGTTTTAACTTTAATGAAAGCGCTTACATAATCAACTCCGGTGGTAAACAATTAAAAATGTAAGCGCTTACGTCGAACGCAATCCGGCATAGGGTTTGCGGACAAAAACACACTAGGGGACACACATGAAATTCAACAAAACACAATTAGCGACCAGCATATCGCTAATCCTAAGTGCAGCAACTATCGCACCCTTGTCTGCACAAGAAGCTGTTACTGATACCGATAAAGCAGTAGAAGTGATTAATGTCACAGGTATTCGTGGCAGTATGATTAAATCGATGGATGTGAAACGTTCATCCAGCGGTATTGTCGATGCCATTAATGCCGAAGATATAGGTAAATTCCCGGACAGCAACCTGGCTGAATCATTACAACGTATTACCGGTGTGGCTATCGATCGAGCTAATGGTGAAGGTAGCGAGGTTAGCGTGCGTGGTTTTGCTGGTGCACGTAATCTGGTGACTTTAAACGGTCGTCAATTACCCACCACAACAGGATCTCGTTCGTTTGATTTCGCCAATCTGGCGGCTGAAGGCGTTAGCGGTGTAGAAGTTTACAAAACCTCAAATGCCAAAGTACCAACCGGTGGTATCGGCGCTACTATCAATATTTTAACCGCTCGTCCATTAAATAATCCTGGGCAACATACCGTTGTCAGCGCTCAGATTTTGAACGACACGTCGACAAATGAAGGTGGTGCAACTCCAGAGTTGTCAGGTATTTACTCTAATACCTCTGAAGACGGTAAGTTTGGGGTGTCTATTTCTGCTAGTTACTCAGAGCGGGAAAGTGGCAACCAGCAAGCTAATGTAGGTACCGGATGGCGTAGCTTTGAAGGCACTGTCGATCAGGATTGGAGTGGCGCTCCTGGTGCTAACCCAGGATGGGGTGGCGTTCCAAAAAATGAGTTCCAGACCAATCGTCCTGGTGAAGGAGATATCTATTCTGTTCCGCAAACCACCATCTACAAATTTGAAGAACAACAGCGTAAAAGAACCAATGCTCAGCTAGTACTGCAGTATCGTCCAATGGATAACCTAACTGCAACGTTAGATTATACCTACGTAAAAAAAGACACTGATACCCAATTTAATGATGTATCGGCCTGGTACGGCTTTTCTGCCTCTAAAAACGTCTGGACAGACGGACCAATTTCATCCCCGTTACTTTATTCGGAAGACTATGAAGAAAATGGTGTAGGACTTCAAGATGTTGCGATGGGAGCCGGTGATTTTGGTGTTCGCGACGAAACCAAATCTTTAGGTTTAAATTTAAACTGGCAAGTCAATGACAGCTTGAACTTAGAGCTGGATTATCATAATTCATCAGCCGAAAACTCTCCAAACAATGAATTTGGCTCGAATAATACCTTAGCCATGGCAGGTATTGTAAGAGGTGCAGCTGCAACCGACTTTACTGGACAGCTTCCCATTCTCGCCGTGCGTGGCGGCAATGACATTCAACCCTCTGACATGTTGGTAACAGGTAGTACATTTGTCAACAACCGTAACAGAGCCGATATCGAGCAAACTCAACTTCGTGGTGAATATGTATTTGATAAAGCCGGCAGTATTGATTTTGGCTTGTCATTAACCACTGCGGAAAACCATGGCCAAACCAAAAACATCGACCGTGGTAACTGGAGTGGTGAAGGTGTTGCTGGAATGTATGATGATGCCTTATTCCCACGTAAGAGTATTCAGGATCAGTTTACCGATGTTAGCGGCGGCAATTTTGAAGACTTCCAGGGTATTTATGGCATGGATGATTTTGAAATCATGGATACTTATTTCGATTTTGATTTCCATGGTGTTCGCGATCAAGCAGCGCAATTATTAAGTAAGCAGAGTCTGGGTGATTGCGGCAATTCTTTCTGCCCGTCTACCGATTATGCGTCACAAACTGATCGCTATAATAAAGAAGAAATGACCTCGGTTTATCTACAATATAATTATGAAGGTGATATCGCTGATATGCCTTATGATGTGCATGTTGGTGTACGTTATGAAGATACCGATGTCGTTTCAACTTCAGCAGTTCCCGTTTTCCAGAATGTAGCTCAATGGCAAGGTGCATCCGAAGTCTACTTAAGAGATACATCAGATCACGTTTTCGAAACACAAACCGGCAAATACGATCACACTCTACCCAGTTTTAACTTTAATATCGAAGTGGTTGATGGGGTCATTTTACGTGCGGCCTATAGCAAAACCATAGGCCGACCCGGTTATGGCGATATGATAGGTGGTACTGTACTTACTAAAGCTGGACGCTTGGATGGTACCGATGGTTCAACCGGTACTGCAGGTTTATTACCTCTTGAATCAGACAACTACGACTTGTCCGCCGAATGGTATTACGACGAAGGTAGTTATGTATCGATAGGTTACTTTAAGAAAGATGTAACTAATGATATCGAAACTATTGATGTTCCAACTAAGTTTGGTATCTATTCACCGGCTGAAGGCCCCTATCGTAACGAAGCTTTTGCAGAGGTAGGACCTGATGGTGATTTACAACGTGAATATATCTATAACAAATACCATGAGATTGATCCCGAGCACGTCTATATGGATGCGGGCAATATTATAATATTGGCCAATCCAGAAACGGATAAAGAGATAGAATTCAACATTCATACACCATCTAATTCTAGTGAAGAGAAAGGCTTTGATGGACTAGAGTTTGCTATTCAACATCTATTTGGTGAAAGTGGTTTTGGTGGGATTGTTAACTATACCAAAGTTGATTCTGATCACACATACGATAATTTTTATATCGCAGGCCCACAAGTGGCCGAGTTCGGGATCAGTGATACCGCCAACGTAGTGGGCTTCTATGAAAAAGATGGAATATCCGTTCGTTTGGCCTACAACTGGCGTGACAAGTTCCTGGTATCAGGTTACCAAGGTGACGTAGGTGCCTCTCCACGTTATGTAGAAGCTTATGATCAGTTGGACTTAACCGTCAGCTACGAATTACCACAAGTTGAAGGCTTAACCGTCTTCTTTAACGGCATTAACATTACTGATGAATACAAACGTGAAAGTGGACGTAGTGAAATTCAAGTATTAAACGTGACTCAACAGGGTGCGCGTTACAATCTTGGAGTTCGTTACGCTTTCTAATCACAACAAAAGTTATTAGTAGTGTTGTCATCAAGGCCGCTGAATTATTTGATTGATTTATGCGGCCTTTTTAATGTTGTAGCAAATCCTATATATTATAAAGCGTCAAAATATCGCTTATGTTGTACACCATTCAATTAAGGTCTCCATGGACAATAGAATACAGCAAATAGTCGTGGTAGGCGGAGGGTCAGCCGGTTGGTTAACTGCCGCCATTCTAGCTGCTGAGTATAAAACTAATCATGGTGATAACAGTATTAGTATCTGCCTGATAGAATCATCAACGGTATCCCCTATTGGCGTAGGTGAAGGCACTTGGCCCTCAATGCGAGCAACATTAGAGAATATAGGCTTAAGTGAAACCGACTTTGTCAGACAGTGTGATGCCAGTTTTAAACAAGGTTCCAAATTTACTAATTGGAAAACAGCAGATAACCATCATTATTTTCATCCCTTTACTTTCCCAGTAGGTATTGAGCAGTTCGATCTGGCTCCATATTGGTTACCGCACAATCAACAAATTAGCTGGGCCGATGCCGTTACTCCACAAGGCCATTTGTCCCACCACAATTTGGCCCCCAAACAAGTATCTACCGCAGAATATGCCTATGTAGCCAATTATGGTTATCATCTGGATGCGGGAAAGTTCACAGAATTATTAAGACAGCATTGCATCAATAAACTGGGTGTAAAACATCTTATTGGTCATATTGAAAAGGTGAATAGCAAAGAGTGTGGCGATATACATTCCGTCACCACCCCTGAACAGGGTGAAATCGAAGGTGACCTATTCATCGATTGTAGTGGGTTTAATGCTTTATTAATTGGCCAGCATTTTGATATTCCCTTTGTGAGTCAAAAACAATTTTTATTTAATGATACGGCACTGGCGGTACATGTTCCTTATCAGCAACCACAAGATCCAATTGCGTCCCATACCCTATCTACCGCCCAAAGCAGTGGTTGGATTTGGGATATTGGTTTGTCTTCACGACGCGGGGTCGGATACACCTTTTCCAACGCCCACATCAGTATGGATGATGCTGAACAGCAATTGCGCCACTATATCCAACCCACGATGGGAGCCAAGGCTGCCTCCTCAGCCGAGATCAGAAAAATAGCCATTCAGCCGGGATACCGGCAAAAATTCTGGCATAAAAACTGTGTCGCGGTAGGTATGGCCGCAGGGTTTATTGAGCCCTTGGAAGCCTCAGCATTGGTGCTAGTAGAGCTGTCTGCACAAATGATTTGTGAACAGTTACCGCAGTCTCGACTACCAATGGATATAGTGGCCAAACGTTTCAATCAAAAGTTTACTCATCGCTGGCAACAAGTGATTGAATTTTTAAAATTGCATTATGCTCTGAGTCAGCGCAGCGATTCTGATTACTGGCATGATCACCGTAACAAAAACAGCAACCCTGACTCATTAAATGAATTGCTCAGCCTGTGGCAAAGTAACTTACCCAGCAAATATGATATTACCCAAACCGATGCCCTGTTTCCTGCGGCAAGCTATCAGTATGTACTATATGGTATGGGGTATATGCCTGAACACCCTCTTCGGGTTAAACGGCTCGATAAGCAACGTCAGGCGGAAAAACTATTTAATCAAAATATGCAACAAAGCAAACAATTATTAGCAGCCCTGCCCTCTAATCGGGAATTACTGAATAAAATAAAGCAATATGGTCTGCCCAAAATTTAACTATTGTGCAATCGCACTCAAAAGATTAGCCAGGATTATTTATGCCAAAACATGTATTAGTAAACAGCGTTGACCATCAGAACCTAAAAGTGATCACAGAGCGTTCAGCTAGCTATGGTGACAACGTCTGGTACAGTCTGACTTTTCCCTCTGAATTTCGTAGTCTTCAGGCCTACTATCCTGTGTTCTTCCAAAAAGATGCCAATACCGGCAAATTTCACGCCGTCGCCCTGTTTGGATTTGAAAATGAAGAAAACCTGTTTTTGAAAAACAATCAGTGGGATGCCAGCTATATTCCGCTGACTATTGCCAGACAACCTTTTTCAATTGGGATCCATACGGTACAAGAAGAAGGTGAAGAGAAAAAGCAGCGTATGTTGAATATTGATATGGACAATCCGCGCGTCAATAATGAATCCGGCGAAGCGCTATTTTTGCCCCATGGCGGCAACTCGCCTTACTTGGACATGATGGCCGATATGCTGGAAGTCATTCATCATGGCATGCTGGATAGTGAGAAATTCATTAATCAATTAATCGAACTGGAATTACTCGAATCATTTACGCTGGATGTCACGTTAAATGACGGCAGCCAATACCAGATGCTAGGTTTTTACACCATTAACGAAGACAAACTCAACGAACTCAACGGGCCGGAGTTGGAAGAGTTACAGCGTCAGGGTTATTTGCAAGCCATTTATATGGCCATCGCCTCGCAAGCCAATGTGCGGAATTTGATGAACCGCAAGAATGCGCTATTGGGTCAATAGAGACTCTCTGCCCTTATGTTGCCAATAACCGCAAAAGTACCACAACGTGACGACTGTCACCCCGGACAACTTCCCGACGATCTGCTTTCGTCGGACAGCCCGCTAGTGCTAAAAAGCTTTGTCAAACACTGGCCTATTGTAAAGGCCGGTCTATCCTCCCCTGATGAAGCGGCAGAGTATTTACGTAGCTTGTATAACGGTACTTTGGTATTTACCGCCTACGGTGAGCCGGATGTTCAGGGGCGGGTATTTTATAACGATGACATGACAGGTTTTAACTGCAATGGCGTCAAAGCTGATTTAAACCAGATCCTGCAACGCATATTTCATCACCAACATGATCCACAGCCCCCCACCATTTATGTGGCATCAGCAGCAGTGAACAACTGGCTACCGGGCTTTGCCGAACAAAATCCGGTTGGCCTTGAGCACTTGCAGCCGTTAACCAATATCTGGATTGGCAATCGCAGTCGCATTGCCGCCCACTATGACTTTCCCAATAACTTGGCCTGTTGTGCCGTTGGACGGCGGCGCTATACTTTATTTCCACCTGAACAGGTGAGTAATTTATATGTGGGGCCGATGGAATTATCACCAGGAGGGCAAGATATTAGTCTGGTGGATTTTGCCAATCCCGATCTGAACCGGTTTCCCAAGTTTAAACAGGCCATGGAAGCAGCTCAAGTGGCCGATCTCGAACCCGGTGATGCGTTATATTTGCCGGGCATGTGGTGGCATCATGTTGAAGCCTTAACTCCTTTTAACGTACTGGTCACCCACTGGTGGCGTGATAGTCCGGCCTATATGGGGCGCCCCGAGAATGCTCTAAAATTAGCAATCCTCAGTCTGCGCAACTTACCTCCAGCCCAACGTAAGGCATGGAAGGCTTTGTTTGATCATTATATTTTTGAGCATCAACAAGGAGATACAGATCATATCCCGGATGCGGTTAAAGGTATGTTGAGCCAGCCGCTGGATCCTGTTTCAGCTAAAAAATTACGCGCTGAGCTACTGAATAAATTAAAAGTGTAACGACATCACTGCCAATACACTTTATCAAGGAACAAGCCAAATGAGTGACACTAAAATTAAAAATGTAATCATCGCAGGTGGCGGCACCGCGGGCTGGATGTGCGCGGCGGCACTAAGCAAGTTATTGGGTAAAAACCTTAATATCACATTGATTGAATCAGACGACATTCCTACCGTTGGTGTGGGCGAAGCGACCATCCCTACTCTGCTGGTGTTGCATAAACTACTTGGCATAGATGAAGCGGAGTTTATGGCAGCAACCAATGCCACCTTTAAACTGGGTATCGCTTTCGACAACTGGCGCGATGTCGGCAAAGATTACATTCACTCGTTTGGTTTTATAGGGCAAGATTGTTGGGCGGCCGGTTTTCAGCATTTCTGGTTAAAAGGTTTAAAACAAAATCTGGTAACAGAAATCGGGGACTATATTCCTGAACATTTAGCTTGCCGTGAAGAACGCTTCGCCATACTGGCCAATCAGGACAAGAACTACGCCTATCATCTGGATGCCGGACTCTATGCCAAGTTTTTACGAAATTTAGCCGAAAAACATGGCTGCCAAAGGTTAGAAGGAAAGATCCAACAAGTTAACCTGCGCGAAGACAACGGTTATATCCAGTCTTTAACCCTGGCATCAGGTCAGCAAGTCGAGGGTGACTTGTTTATTGATTGCACAGGCTTCAGAGGCTTGCTAATTGAGCAAGCATTACATACTGGGTATGAGGACTGGAATCATTGGCTACCCTGTGACAGTGCTATCGCAGTGCAAACCCAAACTGTCGGCAAACCGGTTCCTTATGTTCGCTCAATTGCTCACGACTCAGGTTGGCAATGGCGTATTCCGTTGCAAAACCGCACCGGCAATGGGCTGGTATTTTGTAGCAAGTATTTGTCTGATGAAGATGCCAAACAGCTGCTACTGAACAATATCGAAGGAGAATTACTTAACGAACCAAGGGTCATTAAATACCGTACAGGTACGCGTCGTAAACTTTGGAATAAAAATTGTGTTGCCATTGGACTGTCATCAGGCTTTATCGAACCGCTTGAATCGACCAGTATTCACTTATTTCAGCAATCGATAGTACGACTGATGCTGATGTTTCCTTCCAACGGCATTAATCAAGCCGCGGTGGACGAGTATAACCGTCAATGCAGAAGCGAAATCGATAATATTAAAGATTTTATCATTCTGCATTATCACCTCACCGATAGAACAGATAGCCCCTTTTGGCGCTATTGTAAAAATATGCCAATACCGGACACCTTAAAACACCGAATGGATTTATTTAAACAAAATGGTAAAGCCGTAAAGCTTGCTGACGAACTGTTTGGAGAAGCGTCCTGGGTACAAGTAATGATTGGTCAAGGTTTAATGCCTGAGCAGTATCATCCCATTGTTGATTTAATGAGCGATTCAGAATTAAAAGATTTTCTCGATACGATTAAAGCAGGAGTAAAACGTAAAGTTAATAACTGGCCCAATCATTTGGATTTTATCAAACATTACTGCCAGGCAAAGTAAACATCAATACAAGGTAAGGCCGTTGAGTAATTAGGAATTTCATAACATGCCAGTTGAAACTAAATCAATAAACCCTGACTTTAAAATTAAGGTTATCCGAATAGGTATTGAGCAAACGCCCATAATGATAATAGATGATTTTATGCTGGATACCAGCGAAGTCATTACCAATGCCTGTGAATTTGGCCAATTTAATTTAGCCAGCAGTTATTACCCCGGTAATAGGGCGAATTTACCGCGATCCTATGTTGTCAATGTATTGCAAAGCGTATACTTACAAATATGCCAACTATACCAAATTCCATCAGAATTAAATTTAAAACCCCAAGCAACCTATTATTCGTTGATTACCCGTCAACCAGAAGAATTACAAATAGTTCAGCGCTTACCTCATTTTGACAGTACCCAGCCCTACTACTTTGCAGTATTACATTATTTAAATGATAAACCTCATGGTGACACAGGTTTTTTCCGTCATAGACCGACGGGATTTGAAAGCATTAGTCCGTCAAGAGAAAGTATTTATTTCGAATCGGCCAGTGAATTTATTAGGAAGAATGGTGACCCTGTGCAGGCATATTGCACCCAGAGCAATGAGCATTTTGAGCTGTATGACAAAATAGAATACAAACCCAACCGGTTAGCTATCTACCCTGGCTACTTGTTACATACGACACTAGTAAACCCAGAGCAAGATATTGGATCTTCTCCCAGTACAGGCCGCTTAACCGCCAATATTTTTATTGATTTCCAATAAACTGTGACTCACACCTTAGGTGCAGCCACACTGTGTCGTTCAATAAGCTTGGGCAAAACGATATGGGTCAATTCCATCGTACGGTTGCCGTAGACTTTGTTTAATATCCAACTGGCGGCCATTTTACCGATATCTTCCATCGGGTAATGAATAGTGGTCAATTTGGGCGTGAGATAATTACTGTATTCAACATTATCGAAGCCCACTACAGATATATCTTCAGGGATCAGCAGATCTTGTTCGCGAATAGCATTAATAGCTCCAGAGGCCATTTCATCGTTTGCACAGGCGACGGCGGTGAATTGTTTGCCTTGGCTAAACAAGGCTTTAATCCCCTCTTCACCGGCATGTCCCTGGAAATCACCTTCGTACATCAAGGTTTCATCAAAGTCGATACCCGCTTCCCTCAATGCCTGTTTATGTCCTTCCAGGCGCTCTCTGGCGTCGGCTTTCCACAATGAACCAGCGATATAGGCCACTTGATTGTGACCTTGCTTAACTAAAGCCTGTGTCGCCAGATATCCACCCAACTTGTTATCCATGCTGATGCAATGTTCAGAAATTGCCTCAATATAGCGATTCACCACTACAAAAGGGATATTTTCCTTGGCCAGCTCAATAAGGTAATCATCACTGATGGCTTCCAGGTGCAGGATAAGTGCGTCGCAACGACGACCAATCAGAATTTCGATGGCTTCTTTTTCGTCTTTTTCATTACTGTGGCCAGGTGCAATAAACATATGCTTACCTGATGAACGCAGTACTTTGTCCGAACCCGACATCATTGAACCAAAGAACGAACCGTGTAATTCCGGCACTACATATCCTATGGTATCGGTTTTGTTGGATGCCAATGACTGGGCAATGGAATTGGGCCGATAATTCAACTTATCCATGGCTTCAAGCACTTTCTCGCGAGTCTTTTCGGATACAGGGGTCACTCCGTTTATCACCCGCGATACCGTTGCTAAAGATACACCAGCCAATTCAGATACTTGATATATTGTTGCCATCGTTATTGTTCTCTTCCACAAGGACCGATTATCAGGAGCTATTCTCCTGCAAAATCAACACTATACTGTAGTTTTGCTCAATTCATCCTGAATTTTATTAATTTCCGCATTATTTAATCTATACCGGCGCATTACCCAGGCAACAATCATAAAACCTATTGCCGGGTAAAAAGTGAAACATAGCAAAATCCCCTGCCTGGCTTCAGCGGTTTGTTGCACATCCGCCTGATAGCCGTAATAAGCTAATAGCCATCCCACTACTGCGCCGCCTATTGCCAAACCCATCTTGATAAAAAACACAATCGATGAATAGGTCATGCCGGTAATTCTGACCCCGGTTTTCCATTGACCATAGTCAACAGTATCGGCCATTTTAGCCCACAATAGAGGCGTGGCCATCTGCAACAAAAAACTCCAGACAAAAAACACCACTGTTGCCAACATCAGTTGATCGCTGCCGATAAAATAACTCAACACGCAAATTACCGCAGAGATGGCTTGTAAAACAATATAGGCTTTAACTTTACACACGTACTTGGTTAAAGGCTGGGCAACCGCACAACCCAAAATATTACCAATCATACCGATGGTGACAAACTGGGTAATAAAGTCTTCACGACCCAGATAATATTTGACGTAGTAGATTGCTACGGTATTGCGCATAACAATGCCAAATAATACAAACAATGCGGCCAGACTAAGAATACGCCACTGATCATTTTGCCACAGGCATTTCAAGTCATTTTTGAAGGTAGAGTTTTGGCTTTTTGGGGGAAACACCCGTTCTTTGGTACCGACAAAACAGACAATAAACATCAGTACACCCAAAGCACTCATAGCGGCAATAGTGAGTTGATAGCCTTTGGCTTTGTCACCATGGCCGAACCACTCGACCAAAGGTAGAGTAAATGCGGTAACCAGTAGCCCGCCCAACATACCAAACACAAAGCGGTAAGATTGAACCGAGACCCGCTCTTTCGGATCGGCAGTTAACACGCCGCCCAGCGCAGAATACGGAATATTGATTGCCGTATATGCAGCCATTAACAATCCGTAAGTAACGAAAGCATAAATAATTTTACCCTGTGGAGATAAGTCCGGCGTGGTAAAAGCCAGTACGCTGATCAAACCAAAAGGTAATGCCATCCACAGTAAATAAGGCCGGAATTTGCCGTATTTAGTATTGGTTCTGTCTGTCATGGCGCCCATTAGCGGATCGGTTACTGCATCAAAAATCCGTACCACCAAAAAAAGAGTCCCCACCACGGCTGGAGAAATACCAAAAACATCGGTATAAAAAAATGACAGGAACAGCATCACAGTCTGGAAAACAATATTGCTTGCTGTATCGCCTAAACCGTAAGCTATTTTTTCTCTTATGCTTAACATGGCAACCTCATTAACGTGAAGATTGGGGATGATTGCCTAACTTGTCTTTGCGTTGCAACACAAAGTCCTTATAAGCATAACCACTGGCTTTTATAGTACGCTTTTGAGATGCATAATCGACATATACAATCCCGAAACGTTTTTCGTATCCTTCCGCCCACTCAAAATTATCCATCAGACTCCAGGCAAAGTAGCCCTGTATATTTACGCCTTGATTGATCGCGTCATTCACCGCATTTAAATGGGTATGGAAATACTCTATTCTATCTACATCATTGATCTCGCCCTGTTCAACGCTATCTGCCATGGCAGCGCCATTTTCGGTAATGTAGACAGGCGGAAGCTGGTATTGCTGGTGCAAGGCAACCAGGATATCGGTGAGTCCATCCGGGTAAACTTCCCAGCCCATTTCAGTCAGCGGCTGCAAGCTTTTTCCGGCGTTAACAAAATCCCCTTCTTCACCAGCTTGAAATACTTCCCGGGTATAATAGTTAATGCCAATATAATCCATTTTTTGTGCGATAAGGGCTAAATCCCCTTCTTCTATTTCTGGTTTTTCTTCCTCTGGCAAATCATTGATAATATCCGGATAACAACCATCAATAACGGGCTTAATATACCAGTGGTTAAAATGCTGGTCGGCCAATTCTGCTGCCGCAATATCATCGCTATTATCTGTTTTGGCGTAGCAAGGACTAAAATTAAGCACAATACCATTAAGCGAATCAGGGCTATTCTTGCGTAATACTTGCATCGCCAACCCATGAGCCAACAACAAATTATGGACTGCTTTTTTACCAAACTGTTTGCCTACTTTTCCAGGAGCATGAATGCCAATTTCATATCCCAGATAAGCACTACAAAAGGGTTCATTCAGGGTGGCATAAGAATACACCCTGTCACCAAAGGCCTGACTGATTAAATCAACATAGTCTCTGAAGCGAAAAGCCGTTTGACGATTTAGCCAGCCCCCCTCATCTTCCAGATATTGAGGCAAATCCCAGTGATAGAGCGTGACATAAGGCTTAATGTTTTTCTCAATCAAGCGATCCAGCAGCTTAATATAAAAATCGACACCTTGTTGGTTCAGGCTGCCATCGCGATTGATAACACGCGGCCAAGACACCGAAAAACGGTAGGCATCGACGCCTAAAAAATCAATCAGTTCAACATCCTGTTGCCATTTTTCAAAATGGTTACAGGCAATTTTACCGTTAGAACCGTCCTTGATTTTGTTAGGGGTATCGCAAAAAGTATCCCAGATACTGTCCAATCGGCTGTCAGCGCCGCCCTCAATCTGAAAGGCTGCCGTTGCCACACCAAAAGTAAATTGACGGGAGTTTAAGATAGATTCCGCAGGTAAAGAAATTTTCATGATGATTAAAGTAGCTACCGATTAAAGAGTGAGAAATTAATATCACTGTGATAACAATATCCAATGCCAGCTGTGACCTTTTAGTTTGTGATAACAAGGACTATTTTCAGGCAGACAATGAAAGCGCTTACATTAATGTTATAGATTTGTTATATCCAGGTCAATAAACAAGATTAACGATAATCGGAAAATGACTTACTTTTATTCATTAGAGGCACTAGAAAAGCTAAAAGCGCAACGGCCAAAACTAAATCTGCGCTTTATATACTAGTCAAATCTTCACTCAGCGAATGAACAGGCTTTTCAACCACCCGCCCCAGTTCGCGCCCGTCCTGTAACAAGATAATGGTCGGAGTAAAACGCAAATGATATTGCTCTGAAATACCTGAAGGATCCTGTTTATTACCATCAACGGCCACCAGACGTAAACTGGATAATGTGACGCCTGACTGATCAATTAATTTTAGTAAGCGTGGTATCTCGCGCTGGCTGTCGTGGCACCAAAGCCCGAACAAGACCAGAATAGACTTGCCATCAAGCTTACTCATCATTGTGATTTCGCGAATTGTAGGCTGGAACGAGCGATACTCGGTAGCAAATTGTTGATACTCGCCAAGCAACTGTTGCGCCGAAATAGGCCCACTGATATTCACCATCGACTGTCGTTCGGGCTGGCTGCTGCATGCACATAACCAACAGATAGTTAATAAGATTAAGTTCTTATACATATAAAATTTTGTTTACCGAAAGTTACTTGATATTACCTGGAACCGGGGTCTAGCGCTTGTCAAAAAAGTCTTTATTACGAATATATTTGTGCATGTAGTGGTAAGAAATAGGCGAAATGAGCCAGCTCAACAGCGTCTTGTAAAGTCTTACTGAAGGTTTGATATTTTCATAGATCCTTTCGTTATGCAGCCACAGACTTCGACCTACGTGAGCAAAGACGCCAGGAAGTGGCGGCAAAAAAGTAATAATATCCAAATCACAACATATGCGGTATGTGCGCATATGCAGCAGATAATGGCGACGAAAACTTCTAAATCCCGGTGAAGGCTGGCCAAAGGTGACAACCCGCTTTATCGAACCCTGAAACTGGCGTTCCAGACGATCAGCAACCAGGATCGCCAGTGCCCCACCAGACGAATGCCCGGTCAAACTTACCCGCTTGCCAGCCGCGATCAAAGGCGCCAATACCGTTTCGATTTGCTGATAAACACTGTATGAAGGGTTTGTCTGTTGCCCTTGTCGAGCAGTACTTTGATTAAGTAAATGGTCGTAACCTAAATGCACAAAATAACCAATGTCAGCAAATCGCTTGCGTCTGGGTAAACAGCATAGATTAACCAACCAGTCGGCAATAGATTGTGACCCCCGAAAGACCACCACCACTTCTTTTTTATCATGCTGCCAAAGAATACGGGCAATAATCGTCCCGTAACGATTGATTATTTCAGCATAACCGTCTTCAGAAAATCCTAGAGAAACGTGATCAAATACCAGTGGGTAAGCAAGCTTGCACAGCACTGCATAACGTTCATACTGATAGCGCTTTAGCTTTTTCAATGAGAATAACGTAATCAAAAATTCTGTACAGACGGTAAAGGACAAGTATGACAAAAAAGTGACAATTTTATTTTATCGGCACTTTTGCCCTGTCCAGAATTACCGGTCCGACGCCATCATCAGCCAAAATATCGTCAGGATTATATAAAGGGCACTTGGCCATCGACAAACAACCACAACCGATACAACCGGTTAGCGAGTCTCGCAGTCTCTGCATATAAGCAATACGGGCATCCAGCTGCGCACGCCAGGTTGCGGATAATTGGGCCCAGTCATCTTTATCCGGTGTCCTCTGGTTAGGCAATTGTAAAAAAGCGGCTTTAATATCTTCGAGCGCGAGTCCCATTTTTTGCGCTGCCTTAATCACCGATATGCGCCTTAACACATCTCTTTTATAGCGACGTTGATTACCCTGATTGCGCCAGCTCCGGATCAGCCCTTTATCTTCGTAGAAATGCAAGGTAGAAACCTTAACACCACAACGTTCAGCCACATAGCCTACAGTAAGATTCGCATCTTCCACTTAAAAACCCCGTCTCCAAAATAAATGCTAAAAAACACTTTACCTCAAGTTAAGTTGAGGTTCTAGACTGCCATTCAAATCAGCATTTCAGTTAAAACAGGAGCAACAAGATGGCAACAACAACAACCAATAAACAACAGGAGCAGGCAGAGCAAACAAACTTCGCTCAAAGCTTTTATCGACTGTTTAACAATGCGATGAGTAAAAAATAATACTCACGCAAACAAATTAGATTTTGTTAGACAACTTCCCTATCCTTTAATAAATAATTCATGCATCAAAGGGGGGCGTATGTCGGAACACTTTCATTGCTGGCAATGCGGTAACCGTTTGACCAATGTAATATTGCCGATGTCACGGCGTGAGGAATGCACTGGTTGCGGCGCCGATCAGCATGTTTGCCGCATGTGCGAACATTTTGATAGCTCGGGCTGGGGAAGTTGTAATGAGGAACGCGCGGAGCCGGTATCAGATCGGGAAAGTGCCAACTTTTGTGACTATTTCGTCCCCAGTAGTGATGCCAGAACGCCGCTCAGCCAGAAACACCAGCAAGCTAAAGCCAAACTGGCGGCCCTGTTTGGTGATGAACCGAATGACACTGACGCGGCTAAAAAACAGGAAGGGAATTTAAGCCCGGCAGAAATTGCCGAGCAAAAACTCAGGGAGATGCTGGGGGGTTAATTTATTTTAGAATGTAATCCAACCCGCCAGTGATAGCGGCGACTTGAGCCTGAATACAAATTTCTGCGGTTGCGCTATCACTGTCGGGATACACTTCTGTGGTCGTCACATATTGCGCCCCGCTAAAACCACCACATAGTCCCAAATCCGCTTTTGCATAGTGAATCACTCCCTTTTGTTCCAATGGTGCACCAATGATTTTTCCATGCTCATCGGCCGGTGCTATATGGGTCACTTTTTCTACTGCTTCGACAATCGCCTGCTGAAACGCCGGTTGCGGGTGATTACTGTCGGCGACCAGATAAAAGCCGTCGGGAATATCCCATACATCCAGTTCGACACCGTCTCGGGCGGCCAGCGCAGGACGAAATTCAGAATTGTCAGTATCGGTGGTTTCATGCAAATCAAAATGCGCGGTTAATTCCACCGCCAGAGATTGCACATACTCCATCAATAAACGAGCTTCAGGTGCGGGGCTATCAGGATAAAAAGAGCGATTGGGATCAATTGCATCTGGATTCCAGCGATTAATAGTTTCATATCCCCAGGGACTTAAACAGGGAGCAATCAGAAAGTTAACCTGGTTGTTGTAATCCTTAGCGGCCGTTTCAGCAAAACTCAAGGCACCTTGCACACCACTGGTTTCATAGCCATGTACACCACCAGTAATCAGTATGGTGGGACAATTGCTTTTCCAATCAAGCGACTTAAGCAAATACAACGGATATTTTTGCGGGTCGTAAGGCAAAACACCATACTGCACCACATCAAAATAATGGCGTAATGATTCAATTCTGTTGCGAACTTCCTGTTGATAGGAACGCTTAATCTGTTGTTGTTCGAACCACTGCTTTTTTTGTTGAGTATTCCAGGCCATGCCAGGCGTGCCAATTGAGTAGGGTTGTTGCATTATTATTTTTACCTTGATGTTAGGGTTTGTTGCATTGTAGCAAAACCCAAACGAGTGCTGCGAATTGGAATTACTTGTAGGAAGATGGTAAATCGAATTCAAAGCCGTGCTGAGTCAACCATTGTGCCGCATCGGCAGACCGTTGGGTAAAAAAGTGAAATTCGGGCTCGTAACTGGATACGTCACCGATAATATGTTTTTGCGTATCAAAGCGGCACACCGTGGCTTCATGAGTCTGGTTGTTTTCTGCGCACCAGTCATAAATTCGCTGGAAACCCTCAAGCGCTTCCATAGTCGGCATAATCCAGTCGCGGATATCAACATAGGCCGCCCAAGGTTCATGCTGGATATCTTTAACCAGTACCTGAACCTCGTGGTGAACCTGCTTTACAATACCTTTAGTCCAGATATTTTTGAGCTTGACGCATAGTACTCGCCCCACTACATCCATCTGGTAAAGATCTCGCCTCGGCACTTTGTGACGCTCCGGTTAACTGTCTTACACTACAGAATATAGATAAACAGCCAGATTTCAATTAATTAACCTCAGCTCGGGATAAGCCACGCCTCTCAATAACGCTCTTTTTGCACCTAGCAAGTCATCGCCAGCTATGACGTACGAAACCCCGCCTTGCCAAGCACAAAAATGTCGTCATTGAGTAAACTATTTATTCAATAATGGTTGAGTGAATAATATAACTATCTGAATTATTTACCCTTTGTAAATATAAACGACACTTCTTATCCCGAGTTGGGGTTAATTAGAGGCCTGGGTTGTTTATCTATGCCCGGCGGTCTTCAATATCGATCATGGTTTCTTCAGAAATATGTACCATTTCCTGATCATCAGCGGTAAGGCGGGTTTTCTTCCAGCTTCCCCTGGCAAACCAGACGATTGATACCAGCGCGATAAGAATATTGGTCACGGCAAACGACCACCAAATACCTGCTGCACCCAATGCGGTGTGCTTTGACAAGATATAGGCAATCGGAAACTGAAATACCCATTGCGCCAGTAGCGAAAGCAGCATGGTATTGACCATGTTTCCCGATGCCCTGAAGGTGGACACAATGCACAGTTGCAAACCGATAAATCCCCAGGTGAGGCACATTGTTCTGACAAACTGTGCGCCATGTTGAATAACTTGCGGATCGTCCGGAATAAAAAACGCGACAAGATAAGGCGCACTCAGATAGGCAATACCGCCGATCAGACTCAAGGCAGCAAATCCCCAACTAGCCCCGATTACCGCCACTTTTGCCGCACGGTCAACTTGGTTGGCGCCCAGGTTTTGGCCAACCAGTGTCGACACTGCCATCGACAGTCCCATCGCCGGAATGGTAATCACCTGCAGAATATTGGAACCAACACCATAAGATGCAATCGTCACCGTGCCGAAACTGGCTACGATAAAAGACAAGATAATCAGCCCCAACGCCCGTGCTGCCAACTCTACAGAACCCGGTGCGCCGAGAAAAAAAGCACGTTTGATATACGCAAAATCTGGCTTGAAGTGCTTGAGCGTCACCTGAATACCATGGCGTCCTTTTAAAAAAATGGTGATACCACAAATAGCAGCCAGGCCCTGAGTGACCAAAGTTGCCAGAGCAGCCCCCATCACACCCAACCCGGTAAAACCTCCCCAACCATAAATAAACAGGGGATCAAGGAAAAAGTTAAGGATAACAGTGCCCAGTACAATAAATAGCGGTACTTTTACCTGGCCAACACCGCGCATAATGGCTTGAAAGATAGCGAAGGTGAACACAAAAATAACCCCGACAAATGACACGCGCATAAACTTTAATGCGTTGTCATACACGGCTTGTTCCACCCCCAGCAAATGCAAGAAATAGGGCGACAGCAAAAAACCGGTTAAACCTAGCACAATAGCGACTATTACTACCATCAGCATGGTCTGGGCGGCGACATGATTAACCATGTCATACTTTTTGGCCCCCATATATTGGGCCGATAATGTCGCCCCGGCCATCGCTAATCCCGCTCCCAAAGCAATCACTAAAAAGGTCACCGGCATACTGACAGACACCGCCGCCACTTCATGGGCCCCCAAACGCCCAACCCAGAATGCATCCGTCAACTGGTAAGCAGACTGGAGGATTTGGTTTAAAACAATAGGGACTGCAAGCGATAACAGCGCCTTGTGAATAGGCCCTTCCAGCAAATTGTTATAGCTAGCCATTGATTATTACTGCGGTACCCAGGAATGAAGTTGGCCTTTACGCATATCACTTTTCTGCCCAGGTGTGGTACGCCAATTGTGTTGATACACCTTCCCCTCCCAATCACCGTACATCGGGTTAGGTAACACAATATAGCGATTGCCAAAAAGCGTCTTATTGTTATCTACCGCTGCCAACGTGTCATCCAGGCCTTCAGGGCTAAGTGCATTAGAGAAATCACTCAAATTGTCCCCCATCAATAAGGCAATATCATAATTTTTCAGAACTTGTTGGCGACGAGGCTCTTTATTGCCCGTATCGGTGCGCAAAAGCAAGTGGTCGTTATCAACAAAAGGAAATCCCAGCACTTGCATATTCTTGATGGTACCCTCGCGACCTTTTTCATAACGGTTGGTAATGTAAAACACCTCCGCACCTTGTTGTTTAACGTAATTTAAAAATTCGGTCGCGCCCGGCATGGCTTTGGCTTGCGCTGCATCCATCCATTGTTGCCAGGTGGTTTGCGAATAACCTTCACCGCTGGTCACCAACCAGGCGTTGTATGCCGAGTTATTCAGCACGGTTTCATCCGCATCCACCACTATCGCCACTTTTTTATCTCCCGAGCGGTTGGCCAGATAGTGATCCAGGCTCATTTTAGCCAGGTTAAATGCCTGATAAGACAAAGCCCGGTATTCTCCCGAAACCTGAGTCCACAACACCGCCATTACAGACTGCTGGTTCAACTCTTTCTGACTATATGTATTATCGTTAGTATTTTTAGCAAAACAGGGTTGTGTGACGCTCACACAGATAATAGCTGCCGACAATGCTGCAGCGCGAAAAGAAAAAGATGACATGCATAACCTCATATAAGATAGCCAGAGCTTACTGCTCCTTGATGTATGAGTGTAATGATTTTAGCCATGATTAAAAACAGCTAACGAATATAAGTAACCTGAGTTCGGGATAAGCCGCGCCTCTCGATAACGCTCTTTTTGCGCCTAGCGGCGTTGGGTTTTCTAGCAATAGCCAGCTATTACGTACGAAAACCCGCCTTGCTATCCACAAAAATTTCGTCACCGAGCGAGTATCAGGTGTGGTGCAAGCAGAATGTTTATTATAAACAATTTAATTAATTCAATAAGTTAAATTACAACGACACTTCTTATCCCGAACTCAGGTTAAGTAGGATAAACACACCAGCAAACAGGACGAGCCAACGTCTCGTCCTAAAATTTTTTAATGTTGTAACTCAATCAGCATCTGCTTGGCGTTACCGTTATCCGGATTGAGTTGCAAAGATTTACGGTAGGCCACGATTGCCTGCTGTTTATCGCCAGACTTCATCAATGCTTCACCCAGACTATCAAAAGCGTTGGCATTATCCGGATAAAGTGCCGCTTGCACCTTGAGCAAGTTCAATGCCTGTGTATATTGCTGTTGTTGCAAAGCCTGATAACCCGACCGGTTTAGCGTATTGGCGCTATGCAGCGCAGAAAATGGATGTTGTTTTTGCCATTGCTGGTACGCCTGCAAAGTCTGTTCAAAACTCCCCGTTTGCGCCACCTCAAAGGGTAAATTTTCTCCTTTATCGAGTTTACGCATCATATATTCCTTCATACGACTACCCTGTCGATAAAAGGTCAGATAGGGATGCTGATCGTCCGGGTTTATTTGCACATCAAGTTGGTTAGGCTGTTCATTGGCTGCAAATTTATCATCGCCAACATAAATTAACTGTCCACTATTATTATTACTCCACATGACTAATGGTCCTTCATAAACAAGTTGCTGATCCTTTTGTTGAATAGTCAGAACCTGTTCAAAAGGAGTGAGATAGCGACCCGTTATCGACTCAAGTTGTTTTTCGTTCGGGGGCTGTTTACTGGCGACCAGCTCCTTTTGCCAACCCAGTTTATTGATCACATTTGCAATAACGCTACGAAAAGTGGGAAGACGTGAAGGATTAGAGCCATTACCAAAAATAGCGATGGCTTTACCGCCTTGCATGGTCGCCATAATATGGCCGCCGGTTCCCGTATTCGAACCGCCATGGGAAAACCAGTCAAGATTGCCATTAGCTTCGGCACGCATCCAACCTAATCCCCAACCGCCCACTTTTTTCAGGGTTTGAATATGCGTTGTTTGTTGAGCAACCCAGGGCGAAATGACGGTAGACTTGTCCCCTTTCAATGCCAGCTGGAACTCAATCATCAACTTGGTCATGTCCTTAGCCGTGCTCCACATTCCTGATGGCGCAATTTGTGGACAAATCGGTAATCCAGTGCCAATCACTTGTTGCTTGTCATCATGCACTTTGGCGACATTATCAAGAAACAACTTATCTCCCGGTTGATGCATGGTGGTATGGATCATATTAAGCGGCTTAAAGATCATTTCCTCTGCCAATTGCGCCAAGGGTTTATGAGTAATATCTTCCAGGGCAATTTGCACAATCACATCCCCACCACCGCTATAATTCCAGTCGCTACCCGGCTTGAACGTAACGGCGATAGGCTGATGGTAGCGGGGTAACTTTATGCCATTTAAACTCTCTATCGGGGTAGGAATGTCATCCCCCTGATAAAAATCGGCAAACCCTCCCTGAGTAGTACCTGCGGTATGACTGAGTAAATCACGTAACGTAACAGGACGGTTTTTAGCCAACGGAAAATCAGGTAAATGCCAGCGCTTAAGGTACCGATTGATGGGTTCATCCAGCTCAAGCTTGCCCTGTTCCACCAGCATCATTGCAATAGTTGCGGTAACCGGTTTAGAAATAGAAGCGGTGGAAAAAGCCGTATCCTGGTCAATTTTATCCCCACCACCAAACTCTTTTAAACCGGCAGTGTGACTGTAAACCAGTTGATAGTTATCCACTACTGCAACACTGAGTCCTGCAAGCTTATTGTTATCCAGCAGTTGCTGATAACTGACCTCTTCACCGTTATCTAGTGTCACGCTATCCAATATATGGGCACAGACTTGTGGTGCGGCCCAGAACAAAAGATTTAGCATCACTAGCAGCTGGGTGATCATTTTATTCATCTTATTTCCTTCATTCAGTATGATTACCCGCACATGCTAATCAAAATTCGGCATTAAATTAGCACCCCTTTTCCTCAACTGCGCATTGATTGCATCAACGACTCCAGACCCGGGACAAATTGCTGTTAATATACGTCTCCGGATTCGGGATAAGCAGAGCAACTAAATAAGGGAAAAATTTGAAATTACTCGGAGTGGTCTGTTTATTACTGTTGGTTTGGCTGATCGGATGGCTGCTTCCTCCAATGCACAAAGGTATGCCTGAACTGCTTCCGGCCGAACACTATTACCTCACCGATATCGATAATCCACAATTTGCTTTCAGGCAACAAGATCGCTCAAGCTGGCAACAACGCAATTTTAGAGGCATGCCATTAGAGCCTGAAAATCTGTGGATCCAGATGGACTTTACGTTCGACACTACACCCAGCCAGCCGCAAGGAATATTTGTCTCCATGTTAGGGGCATTTGACGCTTATTGGGATGGTCAATTGATCGGTCATAACGGCGTGGTTGGTAATGATAAACTAGCCGAAAAACCCGGATTAATTGATAAAGTGTTGTTACTTGATCGCCATCAGAGCGCAGCAGGTCGACATACTTTAAGCATGAAAGTGTCTACCTTCCATAATCCGGACGATCTGCACTTTGGCGGCTTCTGGGCGCTGGTCGGTGATTACGACTATTTACTGCAAATGAATTACAAACATGTCATGCCAGCAATGATGATGTCAGGGGCTTTATTGCTCGTCGGTTTGTACTGCTGGCTATTATATTTTTCCGCCTTGAAAGAAATGAGTTATTTATATTTTGGCAGTTTATGTTTTGCCGTATTACTACTCATTATTGCCGAGTCCTGGCGCGGGTTATGGGGTTATAGTTACGACTGGCATGTTCCCAGAATGCAAATTGTCTTAGCGTTATCCTGTGTCACATCTTTGCTATTAAGTTCGTTTTTTGCCTATTTTTTTACTCTATCAACTCGCGTTCGTTATGCTTGGCTAGCAACCGCTGTGCTAATTCAATTAGCGATTCTAGTGCTTTATCATGGCTATGATACCCGCAGTTTATATGTGTTTTTTGTCGGGATTAGCATTTCCGCGGCATTGTGCATTTACGCCGCACTACAAGGCCAGAAGCACTCATGGTTAATGCTGTCGGGACTAATTTTATTAGCCGCCCCGGTGTCTGTTAGCCAATTTGCTTATATGGATCAATATTTTTTTATCGCGTTCGCCATTTTAATTGGCTTAATGTTATTTTGGCTTAACCAGACAATGCGTAGTAAACAACAACAGTTACTTAAAAGCCAAATTTCCGCCAACCGTCTGGAACTGGAACTGGTTAAACGGCACCTACAACCCCATTTTATCATGAACACTCTCACTGCTATCGAAGAATGGATTGAAGACTCTCCGGCTGTCGCCATCAAATTTATTCAGGCGCTGGCGGAAGAATTCCGCTGTATGGCAGATTTAGCCTCTCACTCGATCATCGAGCTAAGACAAGAACTGGCTTTATGTGAAACACATTTAACCTTAATGGGCTATCGTACCAATACAGAGTTCGACTTAAACACTCAACAAATTTATGCCGATTCATTGATACCTCCCGGCGTAATACTGACACTGCTGGAAAATGCCATCTCGCATAACCATTACCAGCAAGGGCATTTTACCTTCGAACTCAAGCAAACCGTGGATCAGCAGCAAAACAATCTGGTTTTTAAAGCCCCTGTCATACCGGCCCCTCATAAACGCGCGATGAATACCGGTACCGGTAATAAATATATCGAAGCCAGACTAACCGAAAGTTATGGGCAGCAATGGAGCATGGATTCTGTCATTGACGACAATCAGTGGGTTGTAACGCTAAAACTGCCGCTGACTATGACGCAACATAGAGTGATGGCATGAAACAGGTAATTGTTGAAGATGAATATATGGTTGCCAAACGCCTTAAACGCTTTGTAGAACAAGCTTTTAACCATCAGTCCATCCAGTTGCAATTATTCGATACACTCGATGACGCCAGTGACTATTTGGCTTGTAACAGCATCGACTTGTTATTTCTGGATCTGAATTTACGCGGGCAAGACGGATTCAATTTGTTAAAACAGCAACTTGCGCAGAGTTTTCATACCATAGTGGTATCGGCTAATACCGACAGAGCCATTGAAGCCTTTGAAATAGGGATACTGGATTTTGTGGCCAAGCCCTTTACCCAACAACGAATTGAAAAGGCCATTTCCCGGCTCAAACACAAAGAGCAACAAGGTCAATGCCAATATCTGGCTTATAAACAATTAGGAAAGTTAGAACTGATGGCTGTCAATGACGTGCTATACATTCAGGCGGCCGGACATTATAGCGAGATCCACAGTAAAACAGGTAAAGTGATACTACATGATAAAAATTTGGATAAATTGCTGATGTTACTGCCAACAGATTTCCTGCGCGTCCATCGCTCTTATGTCGTACCGCTATCCTCGATTCAGTCTGTGTCAACTCAGCCGGGTAGTAAATACTGGCTGACTCTGGTCAATAATCAGGTGTTGCCCATAGGTCGAACCCGTTACCCGCAATTAAAACAACGACTTATAAACTAGTTAACCCCAACTCGGGATAAGAAATGTCGTTTATATTTACAAACGGTCAATAATTCAGATGGTTATATTATTCACTCAACCATTGTTGAATAAATAGTTTACTCAATGACGACTTGTTAGTTTGCCAATTAGTTTAGTTTGCAACTTCGATTTTTTTGATGTCATTTCCTTAAATAGCATTAATCTAGCCAGCATTAAATCATCAAACACAAAAACGCAAAAGATAATCATTTTCATTTGTAATCATATTTTATATACTTACCCAATAAAATCATTGGCATACAGATTATTTATATAAATTTCTCTGTCACCGCTATCACCAACTTGCAGATAAAAGTCACTATCCGGCACTGCAAACACGTAGTTTGTTTTTATGTTCAAACGTTTTACTGACAGTATGAGATGGCTCCACACTTGGGCTGGACTGGTTCTAGGCTGGTTACTATTTGCCGTCTTTTTGACCGGCACTCTGGCGTTTTTCCAGTTTGAAATTACCCGATGGATGCAGCCGGAATTATCCCATCCTGCAAACAGTGCTACCGCAATTGGCCAAGCACAGGCATACCTGACAAAACATGCTTCTGATTCACCGCGCTGGTCGATTGGCGTGCCAACCTCAAGAGAAAGTGTCACTACTTTATTCTGGCGTCCTGCTGACAATAGTGGCAGACGTTTCCAGCGAGCCACGTTGGATGGTACAGGTAATGAAGTATCGATCAGAGATACCCGGGGTGGGAATTTCTTATATCGCTTTCATTTTGATCTGCATTATATGCCCGTACTGTGGGCCCGCTGGTTGGTGGGTATTGCCGCCATGTGCATGTTAGTAGCCATTGTTACGGGAGTCGTAATCCATAAAAAAATCTTCAAGGATTTTTTTACTTTCAAGCCGGGCTCCGGCATGCGTAGCTGGCTGGACGCACACACTTTATCTTCGGTACTGGCTTTACCCTTTCACTTTATGATCACCTACACAGGTCTGGTAACCCTGATGCTGATGTACTTTATCTGGGCGATAAATCTTAGCCACGGCGATAGAAATCAACTTTTTAATTCTATTAATGCCGGGATCAGTCCACCCGAGGCAGCGGGCATTTCTGCACCGTTAGTAGATCTTCAGGCAATATTTGATGACGCGAGACACAGAGCACATGGTGCTGAGTTCAGCTTTATCAGTGTGATTAACCCCGGTGATAAAAACGGCGTAATGGAATTAACCGAAGCGCCTACTCGCTCACTAATATCAAGCTACCAAAAACTGGTGTATTCCACCGCCACTGGTGAGCTGTTATCAGACGAACCGGTGACATCTGCGGCAGAACAAACACGCCGAACTATGATCAACCTCCATGCCGGGCGATTTTCCGACTGGCCATTACGCTGGCTATATTTCATATCCGGCTTAGTTGGCACCGTTATGGTTGCCACTGGCCTGGTGTTATGGTCAAAAAAGCGTGCTAAGCAATATCAGCACGCCGGTCACAAGCTGGTTCACGCCCTCAATTTCGGGGCAATAATGGGGCTACCTTTTGCAATAGGTTGTTATTTTGTAGCTAACCGGCTGCTTGCTACCACAATGGACAACCGTGCAGAAATGGAAATCGATCTGTTTTTTGCCGGATGGCTACTGATGTTTGTTTTCGGTGTTGTTCGCAACCCATCCGCACATTGGCGTGACGGTGCGTTACTCACTGCTACGATGTATTTACTGCTTCCGGTGTTCAGCGTCCTTAGTGTCGGCAAACATATAGGTAACTACCGATTACCAGACGACAGTCCCTTGTTGTACATGGATATCGTTTTAATCATTAGCGGATTACTGTTTTACGCCATGGCCTGGCAGCAAGGCAAAAAGCACCAAAGATACCAAATGGAGCGCCAGCCAGCATGATTTCGCTCAATAGTATTCCCCTACATCCGTCCATCACTTTGATATGGCGACTGGCAATGGCGGTCGGCGGCGGCTTTATTCTGACGTCACTGTTTTGTGTGTGGCTGTCACAACAGCTTCATACAATATTGGGGGCACAAGTCACGTCGGTATTTATCTGGTGCTTGCTCAGTGGTTTTGCGCTGTATTGTGCACTGATTATGTGGCTGGTCGGGACGACTAAGTTGGGCAGAACCAGTGCCATAATCTGTTTAACCGGACTGATATTGTGGTTTTCGCTGACGCCAGTCGGAGTGCCAGCATGATTATATTGTCCTGGTTATCCGGAACTGCCGGTTTCTTTATATTGGCGCTGGCGATGCCACGAAATCGCAAAATTCTGTCATCTAAATTGCATTTTCCCTTTCAGGACAAGCTAGTACGTAACGCTGGCCTGACATTAGTTGGCCTTGACTTGTTGTTAATCTGCCAGCGCTATGCCATTGCCGAAGGTGTCGTTATCTGGTGCTACCAACTGACAGTATGCGCGCTGGTCGTAGCACTAACTCTGACATATCGACATAACAAGGCACCTCGATGAACCTTTTTAATCGTGAAGCAAAAAGGAACTTCACCAACAATTCCATTCAAGGATCGGTAACACTCAACTTTATTACACAGAGGATCAACATGAAGCTGAAACTTCTCCCGTTAAGCACCGCTATACTGCTTGCCATGCAATCTCAGGTAGCCCTGGCACAAAACCAAAACACCGATACGGACGAAAATGCCGAAGTATCCGGCACGGCCAAACAATCCGACAGCATGGAAACCATCACCGTAAGCGGAAAATACAGTGTTGGTCGCACTCTGGATACCGCAACAGGCTTGGGATTAACCCTGCAAGAAACCCCCCAGTCTGTCTCTATCCTCACCTATGAGCGTATGCAGGACCAAAGTATTACTACCATCCTGGAAGCGGTAAACAATGCAGTTGGTGTGTCATCAGAAGAAACCGATAACGTGCGTAATTCATTCTATTCACGCGGTTTTCGCGTAGACAGTTACCAAATTGACGGCGTACCCACCTCCTGGAGTCTGGGCGGAGACTCCGGTGAAACCGTCGCCGATACAGCCATTTATGAACGAATTGAATTTGTGCGCGGCGCGACAGGTTTACTTACTGGCGTTGGCGATCCGTCGGCTTCCATCAACCTGGTACGTAAACATGCCGACAGCAGGGAGCTTACCGGCTATGTTGATGTAGCAACAGGAAGCTGGAGTAAGCAACGTCTAACTGCCGATGTATCCACAGGATTGAATCAAGATGGTTCTGTTCGCGGCCGCTTTATCACCCGCATATTAAAAGGCGACTCGTTCGTTGACTTTTATGAAGATGATAAAAAAGTATTTTATGGCGTAATAGAGGGTGATATCTCCGATTCAACCACTATCAGCGCCGGTATCAGCTACCAGCACAGCGATCCCAAAGGCACCATTTGGGGCTCGATTCCAACATTCTTCTCCGATGGCACACACACGGACTGGGACATTTCCAAGACGACAGCCACCGACTGGAACCGCTGGGAAACCAAAAACACCAATTATTTTGCCAGCCTGGATCATAACTTTGATAACGGCTGGAAGCTGATTGCCAACTACAACAAAATTCAGTACGACAAAGACACCCGTTTGTTATATGTATACGGCTCGCTGGATAAAGAAACGGGCACCGGTCTCAACGCACAACGCTATCGCAGTGACGGAGCCTCCAGCCAGGACAGCTACGATATCCAGTTAAAAGGAGATTTTACCCTGTTCAACCAGTTGCACGATTTTGTTGTCGGTGCATTGTACAGTGATCAGGAAGCCGACACTTTCACCCAGTTACCTATTGGTGGCGATATGAGTGGAGGCTATGACCGGGTAGACGTTGGCAATTTTTATAATTGGCAAGGTCTGGAGCAACCTGAATGGGAAGATGAGCGTGTTCAATCCCAAAATATTGCTACCAAGCAACGTGGTTACTATGCAGCAACACGTTTATCCGCGACAGATAATCTGAAATTTATTCTGGGCGGACGTCTGGCTACCTGGGAACGTACAGGTTTTGACTGGAGCGGTAATGTTGACTTCGGTAATGACGATGAGTTCATTCCCTATGCGGGCGCCCTCTATGACATCACGCCCGAACATCGTGTATACGCAAGCTATACCGAAATTTTCAAGCCTCAAAACAGCCGCGATGCAAATGGCGACTTCCTTGAACCTTTGGTCGGTAAAAGCAGTGAAATAGGCCTGAAAAGCCGTTTTCTTGATGACCGTCTACACACTACCTTTGCCTTGTTTAGTATCAAGCAAGACAATTTGGCTCAACTGGATACCGACTTTGTTGGTACCCCTGACCAAATGTCGGCTTACTACGCAGCACAGGGAACCGAAAGTAAAGGCTTTGAGATTGAAATGGTAGGTCAGCCGGTTGAAGGCTGGAACCTGACGCTAGGTTACTCCCAGTTTGAAGCACAGGACGCTGATGACAACGACATCAATACCGACATTCCCACCAAGCAATTGAAGTTTTTTAGCACCTATCAGTTTGTTGACTCTATTCCTGAGCTAACAATAGGCGGTGGATTTAATTGGCAGAATGAGAGCTACTCGACAGGAACAAACCCGGCAGGTCAAGCCGATCGTTTCACCCAGGACGCCTACGTTCTGGCCAACCTGATGGCCCGTTATGCTTTCTCGGATGAGCTAAATGTACAACTGAATATCGCCAACCTGACAGATGAAGAATATTACACACAGGTAGGCCAGTTTAGTTCGTTCCGTTACGGTACACCGAGAAACTTTACTGTTAGCCTGAACTGGAAGTTCTGATAACCCATATCCTCAAGAGCCCTTTATCCAAGGGCTTTTTTTTGCTTAATTGCTACTGCGATCCCCCGCACCTGTTAAATAACCCGTTAATGACGTTGCGACATTGTTCAAAACTTGAGCAAAACCACAAGAATCTATACCTAATTCAGTTTCACCTACTTGTAATATTTCCAATTTGGCCCAAGCTCTATAAATGAAGAATAGAAAAAGTAGAGCAACAAGTAGTAACGTTAATTGAAAAAGGAAAACCTATGAAGATTAAACTTTCAGGTCACCATGTAGAAATCAGTGATAGCGTTAAAGAACATGTCGAACAGAAACTATCCAAGTTAGCCAGCCATTTCCCTTCACTCATCGCCATCGATGTATTTATCGCCAAAGAACACGGCCAATTTGAGGTTGAACTCGTTACCAATTATGAAGGCAGTCGATTAGCCACTTCAGGAAAAGATCAAGTGATGTACCCTGCCATCGCCAAAGCGGCCAAAAAACTGGATTCCGCACTGATGCACCGTAAAGGTCAATTAAAAGATGATTTACATAAAAAGCCGGTAGCGACGGCGCCGGAAATTGCCGCTGAAATGATTCAGGGCATGGATTTAAGCTAATCCGCGTTTATTTTGATTAAAACGGGCTCTTTCGAGCCCGTTTTTTTACCCATTGATCTAGGATGCGTCAAACTTGAACAAAACTCATACAGCAAAGATCAACACACCCTAGTCCCTGTTGCTGACAAATTTCGCGTAGGAATCCCACAATTCCCCCATAAAGAATTGGCCGAATTTCGTATAGGCAGATAATTTGTGTTTGAGGTTATCAGCGTTACTAACATTCATCGACGCCACCAATTTAGTCAGTTCTTTAATACCAAGAGTTAATATTCCCGCCCCCACCACAGGAGCAGACGCATCTTTTCCTAAATGCAAGGTGGTAAACAGGGTGGTGGTATCTGTCCATAGATCAAAGCCAGGATCGTCTTTGATATTTTTCCTGCCAGCCAGATAATAACTCTGCCCCGCCACAGTAAACCCCAATTCATACACCATGATTTTGAGATCCGGATCCTCTGTGGGTGAAAACAAATTAAAACGCCCCGAGTAGGTAGGCAGCCCTATCCCTAATGGTGCAAAATCAATACAGCCGTGGATCTCGCCTTGATGATCGGGATCCGCCACAAAGCCATCCAGATCGCGGATGAAAATAGATGCATGCATCGCCAGTTCAGTCTTGTCTATCTTGCCTTTTTCCGCGCCTTTGTCAGGTTCTGTCGCACCTAACGAAAAATTGCCTGACATGGTTTCCCTGAAGTTGATGCCCAGCGTCTGGCTTTCGCGCATTTGGGTGGCTTCAGGTTCAAACGCAACGCCTTCGCTGGGTAATTCAGTCAAATAGCTTTTACCATCTTGATAGCCCATGCTGATCAAGGTCGTGGTATCGATATGACCCAGATAAAGATCCGGATCGAGTGGCAAGGCAAACTCAGGTTTAATCACGTGCAGTCGTATTGGCTGCCGTTGACCATACAAACTCTGACCCGCAGCGATGCCTTTATTAATCTCCTTGATCCGGTCAAACTCCTCAAACAGCCCACCATTGGCACTTAACTCAATCATGTGCACATATTGGTTAAAAGCGCCGCGGTGATAATCGGGAATATTCCCAATACACCAAATTAACCAGATTTCTTCTGCGCCACGTTTGACCGCTTCCATCAGATTGGCATCTTTAATCCACACCGAATCCATATACAGTTGATTATCGACCTGTACCGGTGGCATAAATAGCGGCAGTGAAATCCCCGCCACCAGTAAATCCAGCGTTAACTTGTCCTGACTGATCGCCTGATTGGTTTTACGGCTGTAATTACATACGTTAAAGGTACCGGCTAATCCCTGCGCCTGATTAATTTTGCTGATATCAATACCCAAATGTGGAAATACCTTGTCGACAATGCCGTCGGCATCGCCCATAGCGAGCATATCCAGTGCATTCAGATACTCCTGCAATGGCATCAGCGAGACAAAATCCCCCACACTCAACGTACGCCAGCGATCACACATTTCATCCGGCGATAATCCGGACAACAACATGGCCAGATTAATGGTGCCACCCGAGGTGCCGTCTGCATGCTCAAAACCCAATCCGGCTTCGTGCAACGCCTTAAGTACACCGGCCTGATAAGCCACGCGCATCCCTCCACCGGCTATCACTAATGAACGTTTGGGAGCGGAACTATTATCAGCGGTAGACAAATAAGTATTCATCATGGATTTGCCGTTATCTAATCTTATGCCAGTAGTAAAGGATCAGTATTCCCGAAGCCAGATCGAATAGCGCCACCGCCCAGGCAATACTGGCAAACACGCCATTCATCACCCCTAATCCCACTGCCGCAAAGGCACCTAATTTCTGCAGGCCGGACCAGAATACCGCGACAGGGTGATGCTGATGACTAAACAACGCATGTAACATCAATCCACCAAATAACAGCATAAACATCCCGACTATGGCGAAAGAATGTAAATTGGCGGCGCTCTGCTCACCGCTGATAATATCCAGAATAAAAGCAGGTTTTAGCATCTGCACCAACCCACTGATGACAGTTGCCACCGCAATTAAGGCCAATAACCAATACAACCCGTTTTTATTTTTTGTGTTGTCCATTGAATTATCCCTACTTGTTAAAATGCCCTACTTGTCAATGACATCCAGCAACGCGCCCTTGCTAAAAAAGTAGCGCATCATGGTCAACCACATCAGGCTCATCAACACCCAGCGTATGTCGTTATAAAACATCCAGTTCTTTAACATTGCAGCTAATTGCTCGGCCCCCACAGTGCCGGTAGCGATCTCCTTGTTAATTGGAATAATCAGCTGTTGCCCTACATAACTGGCGGCAATCAGGCATAGCAGGGCAAAAATGGCGGTCCAGCGCTGTTTACTGTGCCATTCACGCCAAATTAAAATCCCATTGGTCAAAAACATCAGCGGGACCACAATCCAGAAAAAATCGGTGGCCGCGCTAGTAGGATTAATAAAATGATCTTGCACCGAATCTATCGTCATCACTGCCCAACTGGGATACCAGAAAAAATGCAGCGCCCATAGCACCCCCACATAAACTGTCACGCCAAACATCAAATAGCCGTGATTAACGACGAGCAATATCTTTTTCATATTATCTATCCTCCGGTACAGGTGCCCGTGGTGGCTCCAGCCAGGTTTCATCCAAGCCTAAGTCCACTACCGATTCCAACCCTTGGGGTACCTGCTGCGGCTTTTGCGCATAAGATAAAAACCAGCTTTCAAAATGATCATCCAGAGTGCCACCAATTGAGGGCAAATACACCGTTGCAATCGCTTTGTCGCCTATCTCCAGAGTGTGTAAAACTTGTGCTCGGGGATGGTCACCAATCACAAACCTGGCCTTGGCGGCGCCAAATAATGACAAACCCACCTTGCCTTTAAAATGAATATAGGATTTCATCAACATACCTCGAAAGGCGCAGTAATTGGGCGCGCTCAATTGCATTGACCATTTGGTATGGCTCGGTTTGTTGATTTCAAAATAGGTGACCAGCTTGCCATCCAGATCATACTGGCTGCTGATCTTGTCCTCGCCAATATTAAAATCCAGATTGGCCTTGTGTTTGGGCATGCCCCAAATCCCCTTACCACCTTTGACCGAAATATCGCTGGAAACCGGTAAGTCAATCACATACTGGCCGGTACCATAATGTTGCATTAGCAGTGCAGGCAATAATCGCGGGGCAGATTTAAGGCCGTGAGTACAGGCAATAGCGATGCTGTACTCAATATATTTGCCAATATTGGTTTCGCGATAATCAATGACGGTGATCACCAATAATGCCTTGTTCCACAGGCGAAATGGATGCACTTCGAATGGCATCAACGCCTTGGCCTTGTCGGCATTGATCGGGAATACAGCCATAATCGCCGGTGAATTCTGGCAAGCAACTGGCAGTTGAAAAGGAATACCATCGACCAATGCGTGGCGTCCTTCAAGTTGCTTGATCCGTTTCGGAATTGCCATTGTCTTATCCTCTTTAGATAACCGATAAAGCGCAAGTTTCGCTTATGGTTTGGATCTAATACGGCTTATCCAGTTCTTCTATAATCTGCGGAAACACATCGCGCGCGGCGTCTTTACCCATAAAAATATCCAGATGACCGTAGCCTTCTATCAACCTCAGTGAGTGGTAGTCTTGACGAATGTCATTAAAATAATGGTAGCTGTCTATCTGGCTGGAAGGCAGAAAACAAATATTGTCTTTACCGGCAAAAAACGCCCAGCGGGCTTCCGTTTTGGGTGGCTGAGCGGCAAAATCTTCCGGCAGTTCCGGCTTGCCTTCCACGGCCAGCATATTTCCCTTGCTGATGCTGCGGATAATCTGGCTAAAAAAACGTAGCGGCACCGCCGCAAATTCATATTGTAACCAGTCCTGAGTTTGCTGATTAAGGTTGTCATAATTCCACAAGGTCGGGTGGCCGGTACCATAAGTAAAACTGACGTGCTTGGACACCAGATTACCCCGCTCCCAATGAGTTAACTTAACCAGAAAATTAATTAATTTGGCCTGCCATGTAGGTGCATTAAGCCCCCACTGCGGATTAAGGTATTGAGTAATGAGCTTGACCGGCGGTATGGCAATTTTCAATTTAAGCCGGGAAATGGTCGGTACCCGCGGATGCAAAGACACCGCATTGGTCACAATGGTTTTCACTTGTGGCACCAGTCCTGCAATGGCCGACATGGTAAAACTGGTGGAGCCCTGACAATGAATAATCGCCTTGATATTCTGCTCACCGGTTTGCTCTACAACTTTTTTTACCGCTTGAGGATGATCATAAAGCGCTGCCTGATCAAGCGTCCAAAGATGCGGGGGAAAATCAATGCTGGCGCGCCAGTTTTCCAACCAGACATCATAACCATGGGCGATAAGTGCTTCGACAATGGTTTCTTGCACCGGGGCACGAAAAATATTGGCACGCACTCCGGCGCCGTGCACCAAGATCACCGGACCTTTACTGGGTGCTTTATCACCGCGTATATGGATTAAATTGAGTTCAAGCCCATCCCCGGCAGTAAAGGGAACGACCTGTTCAATATAATTTCTGACCGGCGACGGATCGGGTTGGCTAACTGAATTGTTGTTCATTGTATTATTTGTTGAATTGTCAACTTACAGAATAGACTATTTTTTAGACAACCACTGTTAACCCATCACTAATATCCAAAGCACCTCAAGGTCGTCAAAACGCTTTACCGTTCACTATAGCGGCCTCTAATGTTCCGGTTCTGTCTGACCATCATCAATCGCACCTTCGGCACGCATTACCGGGTACCCCATATTCATCCAGCCAAATATTCCTTCATATAGCACGGCAGTTTTGTCGTAGCCCAAGTCATTTAATTGCTCGACTACGTATTCAGCTGCCGCTCTGGGGCAGGAACAATAAGCCACAATTTGCACGTCTTTGGGCAAGTCGGTAACTTTATCCTCCAGCTCACTGTAATAAGGAAACGGGATAGAACCTTCAATATGTGCGCGCTGCCATACCGAAGTGACCCGCGTGTCCAGCAATATCATTTTTTTGTGCGCCTCAAGTGCGGCAAATAAATCTTCAGACGAGACGTATTTACCTTCGCTTAAATTAAAATCCGGATCGGTATTTTTCGGGTTGATTACATACTCATCAGGCGTGGGCAACGCATGCAATACCGGCTTTTCCATCGTCCAGCCACTGGCCTTACTGCGAATAAAGGCAGTCACATTATCAATATCCGCCTCGGACAGCTTGCCCTCAAACGCCACCATGGGAGTACCTTGCCGGCCCTTCTCAATTGCATAACGGATAAACTCATCTTTGTTGTGCGCTAAAGCAGACTGGTTTCCCAAAGCCGGAGCCGTCACACCTTCACCGTTTTTACCATGACAACTGGCACAGTTTTGCTGATAGACCACTTCGCCCCGCTGAATATCGCCTTGCACCGGATTTTCAGTCAGTTTTACCCGCTCGGCACCCGATTGCCAGAATAACCAGTAAGTGAGATCCCACACTTCATCCAGTGTCATCGGGCCACCTACTTCGTCTAGGTAGCCGCCCATTGCCGTGCCCTGCCGACCGTAAGAAAGCGGACGCAAAATAGAATGAGGCACACCAGATTCAAATAAGCTCTTGCTGCGCAACGACGGCGCGTGATCATTCACATGCCCCTGACGATCTTCTCCGTGGCACAAGGTGCAATATTTTTGATAATTGGCCGCTGCATTGGCAGCTTGTTCAGCAGTCAGCTCCCGTGGCGGATCCTGTTTTTCGTATATGTGTTCAGCTATTGCCCAACCACTAAACAGATAGCAACTAATGGTTAAACCAAACAATCTGATTACTTTGCCCATGCTCGAATTCCTTTTTATTTTGCCGACAAACATTAACAATAAAGAGCCAATAGCACACCAAATAAGTTGATAATCCAGACTGTTTTTCGCCCCATTCAATTACTCAACTCAAAACTGTCTTCAATCCTGTAGAATAGCGGAAAAAGGGTGCCGTGCGGTTAACCCGTTACATGCATTCAGGTGGTTTATGTCATTTACATCTTTTAATTTACACTCGGCATTACTGCAAGCTTTGTCTGATAAAGGCTATCAGCAACCCACTCCCGTTCAGCGGCAAGCCATTCCGCTCATTTTGCAACAACAGGATGTGATGGCACGGGCGCAAACCGGCACCGGCAAAACCGCCGCTTTTGCCTTACCCATTCTGGACAGGCTGCTCAATTCGCCAGTCCAATCAACCGAGTTGCGCGCATTGGTGCTAACCCCCACTCGCGAACTCGCCCAGCAAGTGCAGCAAAGTTTTGTGGCTTACGCCCGGCACAGCAGCGTAAAAAGTGCCATTGCTTATGGCGGTGTTAGCCTGAATCCACAAATAGAAGCACTCAAGGCAGGTGCCGATATTCTGGTTGCCACCCCGGGGCGACTGTTGGACCTAATGGAAAAAGGCGTGGTCCAACTGGATAAATTGGCTTTTCTGGTTCTGGATGAAGCCGACCGTATGCTGGATATGGGCTTTATCAACGATATTAATCGCATTATGCGCAAGGTGCCCGCCCAGCGCCAAACCCTGCTATTTTCTGCCACCTTTGATAACAATTTATTGGCGCTAAGCAACAAGCTGCTTAATGATCCTAAACGTATTGAGATCGATGCGCAAAACACCGCCGCCAGCCAGGTGGAGCAGATCATCTACAATGTGGATGCTGATCGCAAACGCGAGTTAATTTCTTACCTGATTGGTTCAAAAAACTGGCAACAGGTACTGATTTTTACCCGTACTAAAATCGCCGCCGATGCGCTGGCCAAAGAAATGTGCAAAGACGGAGTCAAAACCCAGTCCATTCATGGTGATAAATCCCAGGGTGCCCGTGAAAAAGCCTTAGCCGATTTCAAATCGGGGAAAGTTCGCGCCCTGACGGCCACCGATGTAGCCGCACGAGGGCTGGATATTAGCGAACTGAAATACGTGATCAACTATGAACTGCCCTATATTGCCGAAGACTATATCCACCGAATTGGCCGCACCGGCCGCGCAGGCAGCAGTGGCACCGCTATTTCATTGTTAAGTGTGGGTGAAGAATGGCTGTTGGAAGAAATTGAAACCCTGCTAAATACACGCCTGCCACAACAATGGCTGGCTGGTTACGAACCCGACGCAAGCAAAACAACTAAAGGCAAACGACCCGACAGCAAAGCCGCCCTGAAAAACCGCATGAAAAAGCAACTTGGATTAAAAAATGGCAGCGCTAAATCCAAACAGCGCAAGCGCAGATAGTTTTGAAGACACTAATAAGTAACTGGAATATCCACCACTCAATATGACAGGCAGCTCGGTGCCAAAAGCGGATTTTCAATTTAGATTGGTTTGAGTATCATTAAGCTCTTTCAAAAATCTCACCGAGGTTGCAACTCTAACATCGGAAAGAGAATGTAAGGCAAGCCAATTTATTGTTGATGGGCTTTTTTCATAAACGGTATCTAAAAACTTCAACATAGGCTGTAAATCAAGCCAGTATAAGCTTGCTGTAATATGATGCTTATCGAAAAGCTCAAGTGTACTTTTCAGGTTTAAAATAAAATCATTAAGTTCTTTCTTGCAGGGTTGGATTTTAAAGTCCTTCTCTTTGCTGCTCTCCAGTAGAAGTTTCTTAGCAAATGCATCTTTATCGTGATGGTAAAATAGTTGCTCAAAAGTACATTCCTCCCCTGACCCTAGCAATATCCGAGTCTCTAGGATTCGGCGATATCTAGAGTGCAACCTATCCAGTGTCCCCAGCAATAGAGGCGTCAAGGCTTCGTGCCACTGCTGCTCAGACGCTCTTAACGATTGTTGCTTAGATTCGTATATACTTCTTATGATTAGTAGGACACTTAGCAGTGCAAGTGGGGCACTAAATGCAGTAGCAAAATCTGCCCAGTCCTTTTGTGCACTGCTCAGAGTAAAATCATGAAACTTGTACAGAAACAGACCAGCATACACGCCAAATACCACCAAACAAATGACGGTAAGAATATTGATAAGTTTATTATTAGACCGGCGACTATCTTTTGCCATGATACTCAAATTATATTCGGTAGATATTTAAATCCTCCCAGATGCTTATAATCTGGTCAATGGCACACGGTAATAGATTATCAAGAAGATAACCTACAGCAACAGAAAGTTTATTTATTTTATGACTATGCCAATGACTGCTATTCGCTCAAAGCAACCTTTTCATTCATTTTTAATCAACATGTGACAACCCTTTATGCACCCAATTTCCACCCAGCATTGCGACTTGATGCAGTATTACCTAAAAGGTAATAAATTCATTAAGCATAACAATAAAAACCATCAAGACTGAAAGTATCTGAGTGATATGGGAGCGGGATGATATCTCTGTTCTCCCATCAACCTACAATTTTCAGGTGCGAGATGTGTTATTTGATTTAGATGCCGCAACGGCAATCAATGCCTTTTCTGATATAGGCGCTATCCAGTTCAATCCTGATCATCAAGATTGCTGGTCAGTGACTATTACCGTTAATAATATAGAGCCTTGTGGTGCTGTGCTTTGCGATTTCTGGCAAGGCGATTGTTATAATGTTGAGCTAAGGGAGTATAACCCATGACTATTGCAGCGTTTGTTACCCAATCAGAAACAACAATGCGTTCTGATTCTCTTGACCGGCCACATCCTGGCGAAGTATTTACTCGACGTTGTTTAAGCAAAACATCCCTTAAACAAGACGAAGTGGCTAAGCGTGTTGGTATTTCGACTAAACACTTATCACGCTTTATCAATGGTCATGTCCATGTCGGTGTTGAGCTAGCACGTAAATTAGAGGCCTGTACCAATATCAGCGCGGGTGCCTGGCTGCATTACCAAACTCAATATGATCTATACACAACCGTTAAGTTGGAAGCCGCCCCTTCATTAATGACAGCGTAATTTGTAATCATGATCACCCGCTAAAAACAAGCGGGAATGACGTACCAGCGTTTTGGTTTTAACCCGCGACATTAACTTTTAGCCGCTAAATCATCAGTCTCGAATGGCAAAACAGGGATATTTTGTAGAGATGCGTGCCTTGAATGGGCGAAATCGGAATAGCAAAGCACTGCTTTGCAGATTGAGCCGGAAATCAAGGATGATTTCTGTGGTCTTTGGTTTGGAGCAGGATGCGAGAAAACCAAAGTTACCTCGCGCCGGTTCAAGAATTAGCCTGTCGATTTAGCGGTGCTTTTCAAATGCTAATTGGCAAACTTTTCTCGATCCTTTTCAGTAGCGCTTTCATTACATTCACCTTTTATTTGTGCACTGGTGCGATCCACATATTCATCCAGTTGCATATAACCTTCGCGGCAGTAGCCGCTGCTGGCCAGTTTCAGTAGCAATTTCTCGGTCATTACTTCCAGCATATTGTCACGCAAATTGTTGCCGCGTGAACCACGCATACCACCAGGCATCCCCATATTCGTATCGCCACCACGATTTCGGCCCCGGTTTTGCCCGCCCGGTGCGCTGTTTTCACGCATCATACCGCCAACGTCCCGATTGGTTCTGTCGCGCTGGCCTTGTTGTAATTCAAATGACACACCATAGGTAAACATTTTGCTGCCATCGTCCTTGATATGGGTGACAAATGCCTCTTTATTAGTAGATTTTTCCAGCGGATTACCGGCGCAACCGGCCAATAAAAGGATCCCCAAAAAATAATAAAACGTGTTGTTAATTAGCATGGCAGCTCCCTGATTGAGTCCTATCAGACGTATAATCATACTTTGAGTTCCATTGGATTACCTTAGCGTATTTAACAGATACACTTGCTATCTGCAGTTTTAACCCAAGATCAGATAATCATGCCTTTAATTATGGTAAACCGGAGCTTCAACCATGCAACAACTTAAAATTGATATTGTCTCTGATGTATCTTGCCCCTGGTGCATTATCGGTTATCAGGGCTTGCAGTTAGCACTGGAAGAATTACAAGACAGTATCCAGGCCGAGATTGAATGGCATCCCTTTGAACTTAATCCGACTATGCCCGCCGAAGGACAGGATATAGTTGAGCATATTACCGAGAAATACGGCATTAGTGTCGAGCAAAGCGAACAAAACCGCGAAGCGATTAAACAACGGGGCTTAACCGTTGGTTACGAATTTGGACATCGTGGCGGCGGCAGAATCTACAATACCTTTGATGCGCACCGGCTATTAGACTGGGCCAAACAGCACAGCAAACAAACCGAGCTCAAACTGGCGTTGTTCGACTTGTATTTTAAACAAGGTGGTAATCCCAGCGACCATGCCCAGTTGCTGGAAACGGTTGAAAGCGTTGGCCTACCCGTTGATGAAGCAAAAGCGATTCTCGGTTCTGACGATTACACACAGCAGGTTCGTCAGCAGCAACAGCAATATCAACAAATGGGCATATCCTCGGTACCGGCCTTTATTATCAATAACAAATACCTGCTCAGCGGTGGACAACCACCAGCATCCTTTAAACAAGCCTTGCAGGATATCGCGGCTAAGACATAGCTGATTAAGCACTTCCCCTCTGTGGAGCTCCAATTATAAAGCCAGTGCTATTATAGAAGATGTAATCGATGTTCCATCGACCAGACAGGTAAGGAAACAGCGTGGAAAAACAATGGCTAAGGATCCGTTACTTTCTGATAATGGGTAAGTACTTGGGGTTCGTCTGTGCAACTCTCGGTATGTTAACGCTGTTGGGATATGCGACAGGCTTTGACTGTCTTTATCGTCCACTAACAGATGGCCCTGCTACCCATCCATTAACAGCCTTAGTCAGCATATTGCTTGGCATGAGTATTGGCCTTTACGCAAGGCATCCACAACGTCCTTTATTTTATTTACTGCCTGTTACCTGCGCGGTTATCAGCCTGACAAATATATTCGATACACTGACAGGGCTAGATATAACAGCCTACATTACGCCCTTTCACTCAACGGTTTTAGCGGAAATCCAATCCGGTCAGGATAACATTATGGGGCTGAATACTGCCTGTATGTTACTGACTTTATCATTATCAATTTTGCTAGGTAGTCGCAAACGGATTTACGCATCACAAGTCGTTGCCTTTGCAGCACTCGCTTTTCCAACAATTTCGATTACCGGCTATGTCTACGGAATAGAAACATTTTACGGTCAAATGTCATTGTTTACGACCGGCTACGGACTATTTCTTTCAATCGGGGCTCTATCCCTGAACGCCAATGTTGGTGGGGTAAGAGCGTTGCTGTCGCCCTATATCGGCGGAGAAATTGCCCGTATTCAGATTGTGTTAGGCTATATCGTTCCCTTTCTACTCGGCTATGTCTTTGTTCAGACGCTGATAAATAAACAGAGTTTGGATATTTTCGGTATTTTTGTGGTTGCCATTTGCTGGTTCATTATCCTGCTTGTCACTTTCAGTGCCATCATGCAGGAAAAAACCGATAGAGTACGACGCAAAATCGAGCGAGAGCAAAGTTATGCTGCGGCGCATGACGCATTGACCGGGCTGCCTAATCGGCGCAAATTCACCGAAGCCAGCGAACATGATTTACTGCGCGCCGCCAGAAGCAGCCTGGAAACATGGCTATTGATGATTGACCTGGATCATTTTAAGCGAATTAATGACTTGGGCGGTCACCAGGCAGGAGATAGAGTACTGGTTGCTGTCGCCAATATTCTTGAGAATAGCATTAGGATAACTGATCGACTGTGTCGTCTCGGCGGTGAAGAGTTTGCAATTTTACTGACAGATACTGATAGCAACGGTGCCAGCAGGGTATCCGAGGCCATTAGACATAGTATTCAATGGGCGGAGATAAAGGGTTATACCGATATCCATGGTCCGATCACCACCTCGATTGGGATGGCTTACGCTCTACCCGGCGATACCCTTGAAGCACTTATGACCAAAGCGGATAGAGCATTATATGCGGCTAAAAACCAAGGTCGAAACAGGGTAGTGTGTAGTCAGGAATGATACTCAACCAGCGACAACTTCACTCACGACGCCGCAATCCAGGCTGCTAATACAACCGGCAACATCGTTATCCCGAACTCAGGTTAAATAATATATTGCCAGGTCTTGCATACCTAGAACTATTAGGTGTATTGTATTTATACATAATACTTCTAGGTATAAATTTGGATCTAATATGAACCTTTCAAAAGATCTGATGGCAGCATCCTCAACCCCTTTGGTATTGGGGATTATTGCCGAAGGCGAAACGTACGGTTATGAAATTGTAAAGCGGGTTGAAGAGCTCTCCGGTGGTGTATTGAGCTGGACGGATGGCATGATGTATCCCCTGCTCCACCGGCTAGAAAAGCAAGGTTACTTACAAGCCAACTGGCATATTGCCGAGACGGGTCGTAAACGCAAATACTATGCAATCACCCCGTCTGGTCGGCAGTTTCTAACCGTGCAACAGCAACAATGGCAAGTCATTAACCAGACACTAAATCGTGTTTGGGACGAAATGAAAGATTTTAACCAGTGGAGTAACAATGATGGATTCCAGCCTGCCTGATAGCGACAATCCAGTGTTCGATCTCGAGTTGCAAATTCAACAATGGAAGCATTATCTGACTCAGCATTCTGCCATTGTCGAAGACGATTTATTTGAGCTGGAAGACCATTTACGTGGACAGATCGACGACCTTAAAGCTGCAAAACTCAGTGAGGATGAAGCCTTTCTCGTCGCGACCAAACGCATTGGCAATCTGAACGCGATTTCCCGCGAGTATGCCGAGGTTCATTCCGGCAGATTATGGAGTAACCTAATCAAACCAGTCTCGTCCAGTCAGCCTTCAAGCCGCTACGATTTCGTTAAAGTAATATTACTGGCGATAGGTGCCGCAATCAGTGTCAAAGTACCGGTTTTATTCGGGTTTGGCTTTGATGAAGATGCTACTGCCTGGTTTTTTCTGCACAATATCAGCCTGTTCTTTTTGCCGTTCATCGGAAGTTATTTTATCGACAAACGTCAGCTAGGCATGGGAGGCTATAAATTATTGTTGGCGGTGATTGTCCTCTGCACGCTGATCATGAATCTCTATCCTTTTGATCCACAAGGCTCCACCAACATACTGGCGATAGTGCATTTACCTCTGATTATCTGGTTTGTAGTGGGCGTGCTCTATACGGGTGACGGGTGGAGTTCTGATGCACGCAGAATGGATTTTGTCCGCTTTAGCGGTGAGTACGCCATTTATTTTGTCTTGATAGCTTTTGGCGGCGGTTTGCTGACTGCGTTTACGCTGGGTATGTTCCACTTTATCGGTTTTGATATCGAGTGGCTGGTCCAACAATGGATTGTGCCTTGTGGTGCAATCGGTGCTACCGTCATCGTGGCCTGGCTGGTTGAAGCCAAACAGGCTGCTATCGAGAATATGGCACCTGTGTTGACCCGGGTATTTACCCCATTATTTACGGTAACGCTGGTGGTATTCCTGATCACTATACTGGTCAGCGGCAACGCCTTTGATATGCAAAGAGACGTACTCATTGGTCTGGATTTGATGCTGGTACTGGTGCTGGGGTTGGTGCTGTATGCCGTTTCTTCACGTGATGCCATGACGCCCGTCGGCCTATTCGACTGGCTGCAATTATTGCTGGTTGGCACAGCATTATTGGTGGATTTATTCGCATTGCAGGCCATTGCCGGACGAATTTTCGACATGGGGATTACCCCCAATCGCGTCGCAGCACTGGGCGAAAATCTGCTGTTACTGGTCAGTTTATGTGGCTATGCCTGGCATTATATTCGTTTTGTTAAACGCCAAACCGGCTTTGCCGCGCTGGAGCGCTGGCAAACCGGTTATATTCCCTGTTATGTGGTCTGGGCTGCGATTGTAGTGGTGGTTTTCCCGCTGATATTTGGCTTTGGTTAAAACATTAAAAATAGGTGGTGTGATTAAACTTTTTATCTTCCTGGCTCGACTGAATAGAGAACCATAGCAAATATAGGAAAATAAACATGCACCAACTGATTAAAATAGCCGCCCTTGTCTTGTTATCCGCTACTGTTGCAAAGGCGGCCACCGCGCCCGCCAAGACCCAATATGGCGAATACAAAGTCAGAATATTTAACCATTGCCAACTGGTCAGCGAGCACAAGATGACGGAACCACAAATCGAAGTTTACCAGCGTCTGATGCAGCATGAACAGGCAATGCATAAAATTGAACAGCCGATCAAGGCGATTGAACCACAAATGGATAAATTGACTGATCAGATCCAGCATGTTTCTAAGCAGGCTATTCAGGAAACCGACGACAGCCTGCAAATCAACAAAAAATATCTCAAACAACAGCAAGCATTAGCTCAGCAGATTGAACAACTGGTGGCACAACATCGGGCTGATTTTGATGCACTGCAACAACAGGGCGATAAAATTTCCGCCGTCGCAGATGAGTTTGAACAACAAATCAAGTCGCTCACTGAAGGCGTCGAACATGACAATATTCAGATTGTCACGCCCGAGAAAGCGACGACACCCTACCGTTGCTACAGCAGTTTATAACCGCGATTTACAGGATTAGATGATCAACACAGGCGGAGTTTTATTCCGCCTGACATGTCCTTAGCCAGCCATAATTTAGCTCCTGTTATTCCTGACTAATTTCTGGTTCTACCAGATTAGCCAGATACAACAGTGACTCCTGCCAACCCAGATAACACATTTCCACCGGGATCATGTCGGGAATACCGGATTGTTCAACCATCAACTCGGTACCGCACAGCACTTCTTTAAACTCGATGGTAACCATCATTTCTCCTGGCAAATTAGGATCATCAAACACATCGTTGTAGCGCAACTTTTTGCCTGGTTCAATTTCAAAGTACTCACCCCCAAAACTGTGGCTATGGCCGGTGGTAAAATTGCGAAATGACATTTTAAAAGTGCCACCTACTTTGGCATCCAGATGTTCGATAGTACAAGTGAAACCATGGGGAGGTAACCAGCGTGTCAGCGCATCGGGCTCGACAAAGGCGCGAAATACTTTTTCCGGCTTGGCTTTTAGCACTCGGTGTAATGTAACAGTATTTGGGGTTGTCATTATTTTGTCCTCAATTTTTTGTGAACAGGGTTTGTAAATATCGTCTCAGATGCTGCAGGGATTCAAGAACGACGTGCGAGTCTTGTTTGGCCTTGGCAAAAATAAAGGTGCCTTGTATGAGCGACTGAATAAAATAACCAACACCTTCAGCACTCCATGCTGCGGCTGGGGCATACAACGTTTTGGCTTGTTCCAGATCAGGAATTAACGTGGCAATATGAGCGGTTAAGGCCTTATCACAAGCTTCGCGAATTGCCGGATGAGTATGGTAGGTTTCCTGTACTAGCGTGCCGAGCAAACAGGTAAATTCAGGGATGTCGCCCTTTATCATCTCTATACGCAAATCCACATAGCCCAACAAACGCTCGACCGGATCGGTAGCACGATGGTAATCCGCATTGGCAAACAACTCGTCGGTTGAATCGTTCCAGTATTCCACCGCACTGAGCACCAGAACTTCCTTGTTTTTAAAATGATGAAAAAAACTGCCTTTGGTCACACCAGCACGGGCACAAATTTCATCCACCGTTGTCGCAGCATGGCCTTTTTCACGAAAAAGTTGCAAAGCCACTTCCAGCAAAGTCATTTTGGAAGACTGGCGGGGAACGTGCATCGGGTTAGCCATATTCAGCTCGCCTGCTCTTCAGCCAGCTCGGCCGATTGCTGCCGTGTATGAGCTGATTTTTCGACATACATCATTATAAAAGCCAACGAGCCCAGAATCAGAAAACCCAGAATAAGCGGGTTTAACGTGCCGTCATACAATTGACCAATAATGGTACCTAATACAATACCAATAATGGACGATGTCGCGCCAACAATAGCCGATGCCAAACCGGCGATATGCCCCATAGGTTCCAGCGCAATCGCGTTGAGATTGCCAAACATGATGCCGAAACAAAACAGGATCACCACACCATACACAAAGAACAAAGCAAAAGGCGGACTCATAAAACAGCTGTAAATAAATAGTGCGATAGAGGCGGTAACGATGGTTGCAGCACCGGTTAAACACAAACGACGCATCCCCAAACGCTCTACCAGGTGAGAATTGGTAAAAGACGCCACTCCGAAGGCTAACGCCTGCAAACCAAAATACACAGCAAATAAATCACCTACAGCATATTTGCCCTGAAAAATTTGTTGGATAGAATTGAGATCGCCGATCAATGCACCAAAGATAAAGCCGATAGCCAGGGTGTAACACAAGGTGGTTTTATTGGTTAATACCGTCATCGTTCCTTTAACAATGTTACTTATTTTAAAGGGTACGGTGTTTTCAGGGCGCAAGGTTTCTTCAAGTCGCCAGAATGCCCAGGTTGCAACACAGATGGCATAGAAAATATATACCGCAAAAATACCTTTCCAGTTAGCCACAAACAAAATCAGCTGCCCCAATGCGGGCGCTAAAATGGGCACCATCATAAACACCATCATTACCAGTGACATAATCCGTGCCATCGCTGTACCACTGTATTTATCTCGTACAATCGACATCACCGACAGATAAGGTCCGGCAACGCCCAGGCCTTGTATAAAGCGGCCAACCAGCATGGTTTCGATACCATCAGCGCTGATGCAAATCACACTGCCCAACAGGTACAAGCTCAGCCCGATAAACAGGACTTTTTTGCGGCCCAGCGCATCTGATAACGGCCCACTGATCAGTTGCCCCAAGGCTAGCCCGATAAAAATAGCACTGATAACATACTGCGCCTGATTGGGGTGTGAAACCTGCAAATCCCGACCAATAATACCCAGAGCAGGTAACAAGGCATCAATAGAAATCGCCACCACCGACATCAATATGGCCATGAGTGCGATAAATTCCTTGTGCCCCATAATGCTTACCTGTTTTGGCATAGTACTAGACCTCTACTATTGTGCTAAAACCGCCGTAGGTCATACGTTTGCAGTCAAACGGCATATTTTCCGGATCACAACCTTCGCTTATCTCCGGATCCGCATAGACTTTGGCATTAACCTCATCCCGATGCTCGCGAGATTTATACACAACGTAGGCAAATACCATCAGTTCTCCTTCCTTCGGTTTGAACTGCTGGGGGAATGTCATGCAAAAACCTTTGTCTTGCATATCATCCTGAACGCACTCTTTATATTCCAGCGCCCCATGCTTTTTCCAAACTTTGGCAGCCTTGCCGGCCATTGCTTTATATTCGTCGATTCTGTCGGCAGACACCGCCAGCACAAATCCGTCTACATAGCTCATATCAATCTCCTACACTCATTAATTACCCAACAGTTTAGCCAGTTTTGAACAAACCATACCAACTGGTATGGTTAAAACATACTAATTAGTATGGTGGTTGTCAAAGTTTTATTTTTTAATTGTCCAGTGATAAATGTTTTGTAACTTACATGGAAGTAAAATACTTAATAAATTCAACTATCTAGTTGTAAGTCAAAGCCATAATTTGACTTTCCGCCAGTCCCACATAAGATTGATGAGCGGATATTTGAGTTCTTTAGGGCGTGTTGATCTTTGGTGTGTGTTTTTGCAGCAGTTTGTAGGTATTTATACAAGGCAGAGCGAGTGTGGTGTAGTTATTCTACATGAATGAGCGATAACGCTGTAGAAATGCGCTACAAACACTGCCCCCACGGTTTTAAAGAAAGGGGTTCAACCCAACACCTTCTGCTCTTTGTTGCCGGATTTTGACTTAGAACCACTAGGCCTGCAACCCGGCGTCGCGATCAGAAGGCGTTGGACTTGAACAAAATTCATACACCAAAGATCAACACGCCCTAGTATCCCCCCAAATTTACTTATTAGATTATCCAAAGACTGTGGGATATAGGATATTTGAGTTGGTTCACAGCCTCCTTCAAACATATTCTTAATAGATTAGTTACTACAAGTAATTAATAAGGGAAAAGGTAGTATCAATGTCTGATATAGATGACGGATTTGTTTTTGCCGATGAAAGAAAAGAGATAGAAACCAGTCAAATTACCCCTTGGTACGTTCTGAGTGTGGAAGACAATCAGGAATACCAGGAAACGCTAGTCAGTAGTCTCAAAAAATTAAAGACGGTTCAGGGACACCCCATCCAGATATTAACCGCCAGCTCAGCATTTGACGCGGCTTCGATACTCAGCCAAAAAACCGATATCGCGCTGGTTTTACTCGATGTGGTTATGGAAGATGATGATGCCGGTTTACGTTTGGTGAAAACCATCCGGGAAGTATTGGGAAACGCCAGTATCCGCATTGTTTTGTTAACGGGACAACCCGGTTTCGCGCCCGAAAAGCAGACAATGCAGGAATTAGACATTGACGAGTATTGGAATAAGTCCGATCTGACCACAGATAAATTGCATTCCATTGTCACCAGTAATTTAAGAACCTGGCACTATATAGTCCAACTCATTCAGGCTCAGCAGGGCCTGCAAATGGTTATCGATGCCGCACGAACCATCAGCAGTAAAAGTGATATCGCTTCGTTTACTAACACCGTCCTTACCGAAATAGGTAAAATAGTAGGCATCGAGGAAGGTGGCATTATGTGTGTCCGTATAGATGAAGGAGTAGCCAATGATGTATTCGATATTGTTGAAGCGATTGGTTGTTACCAAAGTTTTTCCGGGGCGGAGTTAACCGCCGAAGAGCTGTATGCCGTTAACGTTAATATCGCCAACGTCGTTAAATATAAAACGCCGGTTCTTCGCTCCACCCTGTCAATTTTTTACTTTGAAACCAGTGATATAGATAACAACTGTTATTTAATGGTGGTGAAATCCAATACCCCGATCAACGATGCAAACATTAACTTGCTACAGGTATTTAGTGAAAATATCAGCAGTGGTTTTACCAATATTGCCTTGCTGAACAGGTTAACCGCCATCGCTTATACCGACCAGGATCTCGATATCCCAAACAGGAATTGGTTATTGAGAGAAATCCACAATATGAATCACAAGGAACGGATACAAAGCAAGTTATTACTGTTTGATATCAAACAGTTTGAGGAAATATCCTTTGCTTTCGGTAGCGATTTTTGTTTGAACGTATTGCGTAATGTTTATCAAAATATCCGCCAGCTGATACCACAGCCAGCACCTATCGCCTTGTCTAATGCGCAGCAATTTGCCGCGCTTTTACCTTGTGATTCTATTATTGATGAAAGTTTGCAAGAGCAGCTAACCCACCAACAATTCAAGTTCAACGATGTTGTGCATAACGTTGATTTAGCGGTCATCGAAATGACCCTGGATAACAGTTTTTATTATTCGGCCTCAAAGATTCTCAATCTGGCTGAATCATCGTTGAAAGAAGCGCTTCAAAAACCGCGTTCGTATGTTATCCATACCCAGCAAGACTCACAAGAAATTACCCGGCGCTATGACTTAATGGGGGCGCTACGAAATGCCATCAAAGACAAGACCTTGTCGGTTATGTTACAGCCCAAAGTTCGTTTAAACGACGGCAAGGTGGTTGGTTTTGAAGCCTTGGCCAGATGGCAACTGGAAGACCGCAACTATGTCAGGCCTGACGAATTTATTCCCATTGCAGAAACCGCGGGCCTTATTTACAACCTTGATTGCTTGATCTTTGAAAAGACGCTGGAAGCCGTTCAACAACTACGAGAAGAAAACATTAACTTGCCGGTCGCCTTCAATGCCTCGTCCTTTGATATTCAACATCCACATTATTATGAATTTATCCGTTCCAACCTGGCTAACAGCGGTTTATCAAGTAACTTGTTTGAGCTGGAAGTGACCGAATCTCAGGCAATGGAGGATTATCAAAATATAAAAACACGACTGCAGCGCTTTGTTGATTTAGGACTTAAAATCAGTATTGACGATTTTGGTACCGGACATTCCTCTTTGTCTCACATTAGCCATTTAACTGCTAATTATTTGAAGATTGATCGCAGCTTCGTTAATGACATCGAAAATGATGAAGGCAATAAACACATCGTTCAAATGATCCTCGATTTAGGGCACCAGTTTGGCTTTAACATCATCGCCGAAGGTATTGAAAATAGCCAGCAACAGACAATACTCAAGGAGATGGGATGTGAAATTGGTCAGGGATGCCTGTTTGCCAAACCCATGCCTGTTAGCGAGCTGATCCCCTGGCTTAAACAACAGACAGATTAAGCAATTTAATTTAAAAACATTAAACGGACACGAACCTGAAAAAATTTATAGCAACACACCGACAGCACATAGTTCGCAATAGTTTGATTAAGATTTTGTTGCTACTGCTGCTTTGTATAACTGCCGGCTATGCAGTCTTTAACGTCCAGTATTTGCGAAAGGTCAATGAGATAAAGCAACAGCAAGACGACAAACTGTTTGTTGCCAAATCAATGTTTGACAGGGAATTGGGCAGTCTGCGAGATCTGCTTAACTTGCTGTATCGCAGCCAGTCCCTTAAAAAAAATCCTGATATTGAATTTGAAGATACACTTAAAGATGTCCAGACTCACTTTGCCAATGTCGGTCTGGCATCACGCTATATTTCCCAAGTCAGGTGGATTGATATATCTGGCCAGGAGATCGTCAGGCTGGACTTTCGGGGCGGTGAATACCGGGTTTTCAACGATGAACAACTACAAAATAAAAAGTCGCGCTACTACGTACAACAAGGTTTGCTTGTTGCGGCCCCGCAAATATATGTTTCGCCAATAGACCTTAACGTAGAGCATGGCAAAATTGTCAAACCCTTTGAAGCCACCGTAAGAGCCAGCATTAGCACCGATAAATCCGATTTTCTGATACAAGGTATACTGGTTATAAACTACAACCTGTCGCAATTGCTGGATAACATTCGCAAGCTCAACTCCCCGGAGTCAGAATTAAGCATAGTGAATCAGGATGGGTATTGGCTATTAAACGCCGAACCGGACATGGAATGGGGGTTTATGCTTAATGCCCCAGAACAGTCATTGGCTAACCGTTCTCCTGTTCTGTGGCAATTACTGGTTGATAAAGTGAGAACAAGTAACAGCGTAATAGATGGTCAGGTTGTCAGTTTTCGCCAGCAAAGTTTATTTGCCATCGATAATTCTGCTACAGACAACAACCACATTTTTATTCTGGCCAAAAGCCAGAAAAATAGTATTAGCGCCGTTAACCACAATCAATTCTGGAAGATATTTGTTGGCGGAGCTGCGCTGTTTTGCGTTGGGCTATTTATTTTTATCAGAGATGCAAAATTGCAGATGCGGCTGTTGAAAATATCAGATGAACTACATCAGGAAAAACAGGCATTAGAGACGTTAAATCAAAAACTGGAAGATCATTTGGCGCAACAGCAACAATTACAAGATGATCTGGTAGAAGCACAAAAACTGTCTTCACTCGGAATGATGGTAGCGGGTGTTGCTCACGAGCTCAACACGCCCATTGGAGGGGCATTGATGTCGGTATCAAGCGCTGAAGTTGAATTGGCCTCATTAAAAGAAGCCGTTAAAGAAGGTCTGACCAAGAGCAAACTAGCCGAAAGTTTGCAAAACCTTGACGAGTCTTTAAACCTGGCATCCAGTAACTTGGGCAGAGCAGCCAATCAGGTAAAAAGTTTCAAACGCATTGCCATTGACAGGGTCAATGAGGAACACATTGAATTTGATTTAAAAGACGTAATAGTCGATCTGCTGACAAGTTTAAAACCCAAAATTAGAACAACCGGCATAGAAGTTGAGCTAGATGTTAAAGACAATACGTTAATGACCAGCAGACCAGGCATAATCTCGCAGGTATTACAGAACTTGATTGTTAACGGCATGAGTCACGCTTTTTCAGCACAACAAAAAGGCAAGATTACCATTACAGCTGTTGTTGATAAGGATGATGAAATCCGCATTGTTGTTGCCGACAACGGTAAAGGTATCAGCCCGGATATAAGGGAAACCATGTTTGAACCCTTCGTGACGACCGGCAGAGGAACGGGCAACACCGGTCTGGGTTTGTATTTCGTTCACCAATGGGTAACCCAAATTCTACAGGGTCAAATCAGCGTCACTTCACAACCGGACCAAGGTACAACTTTTACTATTTGTCTGCCATTACAGATATCAGCAAGCTAGGGCCTGTTGATCTTTGGTGTGTGTTTTTGCAGCAGTTTGTAGCGTATTTATACAAGGCAGAGCGAGTGTGGTGTCGTTACTCTACATGAATGAGCGATAACGCTGTAGAAATTCACTACAAACTTTTCTTACCGATCCGAAAATCACAATGACAGCGTTGTGCAAAGCCTTATAGGCTATATATCCATGCCGCCATAAAAATATTGTTTATTTTATCATCATTAATTATACTGTATGTACAAACAGTACTTAAGGGTGTTAATTATGTTTCCTAACAGCGGTATTAAAGCCATTGATCAACTTATTAAAAAACATGGTGTGCATTACGGTGATGCCGATAACGCTTTTCAGCGGACTTTGTATTTACCCCCTTGTGAATCAGTTATGTCTACCCGTGCGGCCATTTTACCCTTTGGTCTGCATCGCTTTCCTCCCTCCATTTGGCTAAAGCTGACAACTGAATGCCAGCAGCGCCCTACTGTGTTACACCAGTTCCGGTTACCCCAACTGGATGGTAAGCGTATTTGCTGGGTTTTGATGGATACACACGGCCAGGTGCTGGAGCTGGCAGTGTGCATTAATAAAATACACTATGTAAAAGCGGCTAAATATTTAACCAGTTTGCTAATCTATCACGCTGACTCACCTCAACATGTTGAACTAGCCTATGGTTAGGGTCCGGTTTTTTGAAAATAGTCGCGTCAGTGGTATTAATTTGTAATAGTAGCGACGTCGTTATTAAACTATTACAAAAAGCCTTATATATGAAAAAATTTTTATTCTTTACATTGTGTTCCCTACTGACCAGTTCGGCCATGGCCGCTCTTTCTTCTACCGAAACCCGAATAGTTAATCATATCGATAACACCAACCCACAAGCGGTCGAATTGCTGGAACATATTGTCAATATTAATAGCGGTACAATGAATTTTGCCGGCGTCCGCAATGTCGCCAATGTATTGATTCCGGAATTCAAAAAGTTGGGTTTTAAAGCGCATTTTGAAGAGGGAACGACATTTAATCGTGCCGGGCATTTAATTGCCGAATTACAGAGTGGTAAAGGACCGAAAATATTGTTGATTGGCCATCTGGATACCGTATTTGAAGCAGATAGTCCATTTCAACAATTTGAATTACTGGACAACAATCAAGCCAAAGGACCCGGTATTTCTGATATGAAAGGCGGTGATATTATTATCCTGCAATCACTTAAAGCGCTTAAAGACGCCGGTGAACTGGCTGATATGAATATTAAAGTCGTGATGACCGGCGATGAAGAACTCAGCGGCCGCCCATTAGCATTATCAAAAAAAGCCCTGATCGACGCCGCTGAATGGGCCGATATCGCTATCGGCTTTGAAGGCGGTGACGGCAAAGCGGTTACCGCCAATATCTCCCGGCGTGGAACTGTCGACTGGACTTTAACGGTTAAAGGTAACGCGGCCCATTCTTCACAGGTGTTTAGCGACGAAGTAGGTGCAGGTGCTATATATGAAGTTTCACGCATTTTGCACCGTTTTTATCAGGAGTTACGCAGTGAATCACTTCTCACTTTTAACCCCGGCAGGATAATGGGCGGTACCACTGTGGAGCATGACAAAGCCAATAACAGTGGTAGTGTTTTTGGCAAAAATAATGTGGTGGCGCAGTCTGCTATTGTGACCGGTGATATCCGCTCTTTGTCGCTGCAGCAGTTAACCCGGGTAGAAAATAAAATGCGTAGTATTGTAGCCGAACACTTACCTCAAACCGAAGCGGACATTAGCTTTGGTGAAGGCTATCCGCCAATGGCACCCAGTGAGGGGAATAAAAAGCTGCTGAGTCTGTATAGCCGGATAAGTCAGGATTTGGGACAAGGTGAAGTAGTTGCAGTCAATCCGCTTGATGCCGGCGCGGCCGATGTGTCATTTACTGCCGAATTTGTCGATATGGCAATTGACGGTTTGGGACTTAGCGGTTCGGGTGGACATACCGTTGAAGAAAGAGCTGATTTAAACGCCCTGTCCGCCCAAACCAAGCGCGCGGCATTACTGCTCTATCGTCTTAAATATCGATAAACCAGTAAACCTTGCCGAAAAGTATCAGCTATCACTGAGTTTGGCTAAAGGAATCAGCCTTTAGCCAGTACGATCCTGATTTCAAGCTCCGGCCTCTAGCGGGTTAGGCGTTGCGCAAATAACCAGGGCAGTAATTGCGGCTCGGCAAAAGCCGAGTCCCAACTGTTATGATTCGCTTCGGGATACAAGGTCAGCTTGACCTTCCCTCCTTGTTTGCTAATCGCATCAGCCATCTGTCTGGAATAACGGGGAGACACAATATCGTCTTTTTCACCATGAAAAATCCAGATCGGCAGGCCATTACGATATCGGCTGACAATTGCGGGATCGCCACCACCACAAATGGCAAACGCGGCAGCAAAGATATCCGGCTTGCGTGACAAAATCTCGAAGGTGCCCATGCCGCCCATCGATAATCCTCCAACATAAATACGCGAGTTATCTACGTAAGATTGACTACTGAAGTTATCCATCAATTCCATCACTAGCGCCATTGAGGTGGTCGGTTTCCCGCCGTCTTTAAATGAAAACTTGGGTCTGGGACCACTGCGATCCACATCCACATTAGCCCAATAATCACTTTTCGGTGCTTGCGGGAAAATGACAATGGCCGGAAATTTTTCGCGAACCTGTGGCTGCAAAAATAACTGACTGCCGTGTACCAACTGTGCCTTATTATCATCTCCACGCTCACCGGCGCCGTGCAAAACCAGTACCAACGGATACTGTTTGGCCGGATCAAAATCAGCCGGATATAAAATGCGGTAATCTAATTGTTTAAACTGTCCTTCCTCAAAGCGGGGAGACGGCTCAGCCCAACTAAAATGTCCAATGCAAAGCAGTATACTTAACAGCAATATATTTCGATAGCGTTGTTTTAACATCAATCAATTCTCCGTAATCCGATACCATTGATACCGTTATTATTATCGCCCTGCACATCTAGCCTAATTTGATTTTGCACGTTGGTGAAGCGCCATTTTTTCTGTAGCGCGGTAAAGGCCTGCTCAGGCGTCTGTAACGACACAGTGCGTCCATTAATAGCCAGTTGCAATTTGCTGGAAACTTGTTGCTGCTTATTAAGGTTGCTGTACAAAATGATTAATTCATATTGACCTGGCGGTGCGTCAAAATAGTATTGATACTGACCCCGGCGCTGGGTCTGAAACAGTGGGTCGTTGTTTGTACCGATAATATCCGCGTCGGTTCCCACTCCCAGATTACGGCTGAAGTAAGGCTCGCCGCCTGTTACGCCATAAAAACCATCCTGATAAGCCTCATCCGGTAACCATAAAATGCCATTAACCAGATCATCGAAATAAAATTCGCCGCCGACGTTAATATAGATATCAGTAAAACGGCTTCCGTCAGGACGTTCAGGGTATAAGGTAAAAGTCACTCTATGATTATCTTCACTGACAATCTGGTCATTGATCCCCACCACTCTGAGTTGATTAACGCCCTGTTTAAAGGGTACCTGCCACTGCGCAATATGCCCGGTCAATGTCTGTTCGGGCAGTGCAGTACCATTGATAAATAGCTGGGCCGACGCGGTGTTGCCGTAGACTTCCACTCGTTGATTGGAGACGCCTTCGCCATTATCTTTACCGGCCCTATGGTTTACAGCGCTGTCGGCAATATGGATCATCGGCTGTTTGGACAACCAACTTTGCAGCAGCCAGTAACTGTCCTTGGCTTGCCTGTCTATTGTCATCAAGCCTTTGGAATTGATGGTGGGTACCGCATCGCGACGATTAGCCGAGCCAAAATCAAACATATTCCATACTGCCGCCCCGGCGACAAAATCCCGTTGCATAATTTGACTGATATTGGCTTGCATAAACTGGTTCTGCCAGTCGACAGTAAAATCGAAACGCCGCGGTTTGAACGACCGCATTCTGGGATCGGACCCGGCGCCATATTCGGTTATCAATACCGGCTTGTCAGGATATTCACTGTGATAGTGGTCGAGAAACTTACCCAGCCCCTGTATATCTTCCTCATACCAGCCAAAATACAGGTTCCAGCCGACCAGCATGGGGATATCCAGTAACCCGGCTTGTTGATACAACTCGAACTGGCCATGGTTGGGGATCATGGTATAGCGACTCGGATCGGTCTCCCGGGTCACTTTTTCCATCACTTTGGCAAAGGCGGTAATTTTATCAATTTTTTGCCTGTCTCTTTCCCAGTTGCGGCCTAGCAACATTTCATTCATATACGCCCAAACAAAAATACTCGGATGATTGAAATACTGATAGATCATCTCTTTTTGCATATGCAGCGCGTTGGCATAAAACGCTTGTGAGTCAGTAATATCATGATCCAGCGGGATTTCCATGGTGACCACCAGACCCATTTTATCGGCCGCATCCAGTACCGACTGATCTTGCGGATAATGGGCCGTCCTCAAAAAATTGCTGCCACTGGCTTTTATCAATCCGATATCGGCGACGGCTCGTTGATCGGATACAGCATTCGCCTGTCCGGCAAAATCCTGATGGCGATTCACCCCCATCAATTTGACTGGCTGGCCATTAAGTATCAGCCCCTGTTTGGCATCAAACGAAAAATAACGCAGCCCCACAGTGGTAGTTTGCTGATCGAGAAGACGCCCGTCACTATCCAGAATATCGCTTTGTAGCCGGTACAACACAGGTGAGTCAGGACTCCACAAGGCAGGTTTTTTAACCTTGGGAAGGCTGATAACCTGACTGGATTTCGCTGTCGCAGAGGATTCGGCAACCAGTTGGTTATCAGCAGAATATAGGCGATGGTGCAAGGTTAAATTCTGTTGGTCAACACCACTAATATGACTTTCAACCTTGATGCTGGCCGACTGCTCAGTGACCTGCGGATAACGCACAAAAATGCCGCTGCTGGCATAATCACCAAAATCGAAATGCACCCGGTTTTTACTGATTAACCAAACATCCCGATAAATGCCACCATAGAAGTTAAAATCGCCTTTCAGTGGCACCAGATCATCATTGTGGCTGTTATCCACTTTGACCCGCAGCAGGTTATCACCCGATGACCTTAACTGCTCGGTGATATCAATAACAAAGGCGGTATAACCTCCCTGATGTTGCCCTACCCGTTGGTTGTTAAGATACACCTCGGCAACCTGATTGACGCCTTCGAACTTTAAATAATAGCGCTGATTTGGCTGCGGGAGCAGCGCCAGTTTTTTTTGATACCAGCCAATTCCCCGGTAATAACCCGGCACCTCATCAAAGGCATCCAGCGCATTCCAGCTATGCGGCAAGTCCACATCCTGCCAATCCCCTTCATCAGCGGTATCCTGCAACACAAACTGCCATTGGTCATTGAGCGATTGCATTGACGAAAGGGGTATTGCGCCCTCTTTAGCGTACGCATTGGCACTGCCCAACACCGCAATCAGCAGCAATAGCGTGGCATACCTGTAATACCGCCATCCAGTCATCAATAGGTTGGTTATCATATTGATAGCACTCCAATCAAACATAAAATTAAGGGGCGAACCCTGTCCGCCCCAACCGCATTATTAACCAGAGTGCAGGTTAATTAACCTGATAGGCCCGGGTTGTGCGCGGTTCATTGGTATCGTTATTATGATCGTTATAAGTCAGGAACTTGTCACGCAGCCTGGCAACACGCTCGGCATGCTCGGAGACATCAATCAAATTATGCTGCTGAGCAAGGTCGGTGGACAAATCATAAAGTTCGGTGGCTTTATTATCTTTATCGACCATTAATATCCAGCTTCCTTCGCGAATCGCTCCGTCGTAGGAAAACCCGGCCTGATAAATAACGAAAGGATGTAACGGCTGATCATTGGGTTGAGTGCCTTTAAGGATCGGCATCAGCGAGGTGGAATCCATGGCCTGATCTTCCTGCATGTTCTGGCCAGTCAACTCATACATGGTGGCGACCCAGTCATGATTAATCACCAATTGATCCGATTCGCTGCCCGGTTTGATTATCGAACCTGCATCGCTGCCATCTCCCCATTTAATAATAAAGGGTACCCGATGTCCACCTTCGTATATATCCGCTTTATAACCGCGGTACGGACCATTGTTGTCATGCTCAGGATCACCATAATGGGTGATTGAAGGCCACAATGCGCCGTTATCACTGGTGAAAATAATCAGGGTATTATCGGCAATGCCCAATTCCTTCAATTTGTTGACCAATTTGCCGAGCTGTACATCTACTTCATAAAGCACATCGGATGTTACCGCACCGGTTTTACCCATAATCTGTTCATCGATAGTTGATGGATCACCGTCATAATCAAAAGGGGCGGTATGGGGAACATGAATCGCCTGGGATGCAAAGTACAGCATAAACGGCCGGTTCTCGTTGTTGGCCTGATTGGCATCCTGGTGACGCTGCATAAAGTCTAATGCCTTGTTAGTTAAGGCAATACCAACCTGACTGGAATCATAATCCACATCGGCACGGGCCGGATTATTTTTCGGCGCTTCAACAATCTCCGATAAGCCATTATCGCTGACCCGGAAAAAGCCGTTAGTCAAAATATGCGTAGAGCTATTGTCTGCAGGGTTATCGGGGTTGATCGGTACAAACTTACCGTTCTCGAAAAAAGCATAGGGCTCGTGCTGGATGCCGCTTTGCATGCCGTAGGAATAATCGAAGCCATGTTGATTGATACTGTCTCCTACACCTTTGGCAAAATCCATGGTATTGAGTTTGTTCTTTAGTCTGATCAGGTTGCCCTGCTCATCCCTGACATCGCCGCCAAAATGCATTTTGCCGAAAAAAGCGGTTTGGTAGCCGGCCTGTTGCATAATGTCGCCCACCGTCAGATGCTTGCCGGCCTGGGTACGCTCACCATTAACACTAAAGCCGGAGCTGAAATTCACATCCCAGCTTCCTCCCGGGCGACCATTACGGTAAGGGTAACTTCCTGTCATCAAACTAAAACGTGAAGGGGCACATAATGCGGCTGGCGCATGCGCATCAGTAAAACGCATGCCCTGCGCAGCCAACTGATCAATGTTAGGCGTAGGCACTTTGCCACCATAAACACCAATGTCGCCGTATCCCACATCATCAGCTAAAAAGAAAATAACATTGGGTAAGGTTTTACTTTGTTGATTAGATTGAGCTTCTTGAGCATTGCAGGCACTCAATACCATCAGCGACGTCAATGCCGTGGCGAGTTTAATAGTTTTCATCATTATTTCCGAATGTATAGGGCCTGCCGGGATAGGCAGGCCTGATTACTCTGTTTTGTGAATGCAGTGGAAATTAATCTGCCGGGTTAGCCGCGAGTAAGTCCACATCAGCAGACAAGCTGAAACTCACCTTGTTAGTGGTGTCAGAGCTATTGCCGATATACAGGTTAAAATCGCCAGCTTCGGCGCCATAACTCATATCAATACGATGAAACGCCAAATCTTGCGGGGTCAGGGTGAAAATGACTTCTTTACTTTCCCCTCTGCGCAGATGGATTTTTTTAAAACCTTTAAGCTCTTTTACCGGACGGGTCACAGAGCCGACAAGATCCTGTACATAGAGCTGCACTACCTCTTCGCCGTCGGTATCACCACTGTTGGTTACCACCACCGACGCTTTGATACTGCCTTGCGGATCAAGCTTGCTATTGCTCAGACTGACTTCGGAAAAATCAAAATGGGTATAACTCAACCCGTAACCAAAGGGATACAAAGGTGAATTAGGCGAGTCCAGGTAGCGGGAACGGTATTTCTGTTCCGCGCCTTGCGGATCATAAGGACGTCCGGTATTTTTCATATTGTAATAAATAGGCACCTGCCCTACGCTGCGAGGGAAAGTCACCGGCAACTTACCCGACGGATTATAGTCGCCATACAGCACATCGGCGACCGCATGACCGCCTTCCGTGCCCGGATACCAGACATCCAGTATGGCATCGACATTATCATCCGCCCAACTCAAGTTCATTGCCCGGCCACTCATCAGCACCAATACCATAGGTTTACCGAGTTTTTTCAGCTCTTTCATCAAGGCCAGCTGGGTACCTGGAAAACCTAAATCGACCCGACTGGCCGCTTCACCTGTCATATTCCATTTTTCGCCCATGGCCAGAACGACCACATCCGACTTTTTGGCTGCAGCGATAGCGTCTTTGAATCCGGTTGTATCGGTATGATCAAACTCATAGCCTGCACCCTTGGCATAGTTGATTTTCAGCTTGTCGCCGAAACGGGCTTTCAGCCCCTCCAGTACCGTAACCGGACGTTTCCAGCGCTCACCAGCGGCGGACCAGGAACCAATCATATCTTGCTTGGAATCAGCCAGTGGACCAATCAACGCGATTGACTTTTTATCCGATAATGGCAACACCTTGTTATCATTTTTCAGTAATACAAAGGATTTTCTGGCCATATCACGGGCGGCATCCAGATGATCCTGCTTATAAATTTCCGCTTTTTGACGATCGTTGTCAGAATAACGATAAGGATCATCAAACAAGCCGAGACGATACTTCATTTCCAGAATCCGGCGCACCGCCTGATCAATTTTCGCCTGACTGACTTTGCCTTCATTCAGCAATTGTTGCAGATTATCGGAGTAGGCCGAACCCTGCATATCCATATCAACACCGGCATTAATCGCCAACTGTGCAGCGTGTTTGAGGTCCTTGGCGTAACCATGGGGCACCATTTCGTTGATTGAGGTGTAATCTGTTACCACAAAACCCTCAAAGCCCCAGCGCTGTTTAAGAATATCATCAAGCAGATATTCGCTGCCTGATGCCGGCACTCCGTTTAACTCATTAAAGGACGTCATAAAGGTGGCTACACCTTCTTGGACAGCGGCTTCAAACGGCGGTAAATAGGTATCCCATAATTCGCGAGTAGACATATTGGTGGTGTGATAATCACGCCCCGCCTGAGCGGCGCCGTATGCCGCATAGTGTTTGGCGCAGGCCAATACCGTATCGGTAGCGGCCAGATCATCCCCCTGGAAGCCTTTAACACGGGCGCGAGCGATGGCGGTACCCAAAAAGACATCTTCACCGGAACCTTCCGACATACGCCCCCAACGCGGATCGCGAGAGATATCCACCATAGGAGCGAAAGTCCAGTGAATGCCTTCAGCAGCCGCTTCAGTTGCAGCGACTCTGGAGCCGTCCTGAATCGCCTGCATATCCCAGGAAGCGGCCTCGCCCAGGGAAATCGGGAAAATAGTACGATGACCGTGGATCACGTCATAACCAAATAACAACGGAATTCCTAAACGGGTTTCTTCGACCGCCAATTTTTGCAGCCCGCGAGTATAGTCCGCCGTAAAGGCATTAAAAATCGAGCCGACTTTACCTAATTTTATCTGCTCCTGATAATCATCACTCATGGTGGGGCCGGTTTTATCCCAGCCACTGGTCAGCAGGTTTAACTGGCCAATCTTTTCTTGCAAGGTCATCTTGGCCATCAGTTCATTAATAAACTGGTCCATTTCGGCTTTGTTGTCATGCCAGATAATTTGGGATACTACTGCACTGTTTACCGGCTCTGGCATCACTTTATTATTAACGGAACCGCATCCCGCCAACGTAATTGAAACACCAATACTCAGGCATAACAGAGACTTGTTAAATTTTTTCATCATTTCATTTCTCACCTTGTCGGCGACGCATTAAGCAATAGGCCGCCGGCTAAATTTTTTTACTGCTTTGGTTTGATCGCTTGACCCTTGATGCTAAAACCCAATTTATTCAGGCCTTTGCGGATATCGGGGTCGCGCATAAAGGCATTCCAGAGCAATCCGCTACGATAATTTTCAATCATGCCGACAATCGGCCCCTGATCGATGGCCAGATAAGTTTTACGCACTTGCTGTTGCGGATCGTCACTCACCGACAGGTTAATCCCGTCGTAAAAACCCATTTTGCCAAACAGTTCCTTACCATGATTGAAATACAAATTTTTCAATACTTGCATGGATTCCTTTGGTGTGTAGGGCATGGAAGACAATGCCGCCGTCGGCGTTATAGTGCCGTGATCACGCTGGAAACCCGGGGCGTGCGCAGTGTAACCGTCCGGCACATTGTCACCTGCCGTCAAGCCCCAAAAGTCTTCCCCATAGCCCTTCCAGGCATAAGGGTTATCCATAACATAGGCACGATTAATCAGGGTGTGGCGTACATTCTGCTGCCAGTAATTGGCGTAACGGTCACGTAATCCGCGAGGGTCCAGTCCCATAAAGGAATAGTGGGCGAAGAACAGCGGCCCTCCCTTGTGTTCTTTGTTGCCCAGGGGCAGTGCCATGCCGTAATAATCCTGATAATTACGGAAGGTGGGGACATCCCAGCCAGCCCAACCTTTATGATAAGGTTGATCAGAGGTCGCATGGGTAGGAGACGAGGCTGCCAATACATACACAATCAAGGCTTCGTTATAGCCTTTAATAGCATGGTTCATTTTGAAGCCGTAGTTTTTTGACCAATGCCAGTACATCACATCCTGCCCCTGGGTATACCATTGCCAGTCCATAGCTTCCCACAACGCAGTAATTTCCTGCCGCAATTGCTGCTCTTTTTTACTACCTGCATTGAAATATTGACGCGCTGTCAGCAGTCCCTGCGCCATAAAGGCAGATTCGACAGTATCACCACCATCGTCATATTTACTGAAATGAAAAATCTTGCCCGTGTCGGCGTTATACCAATGGCCCCACATACCGTGAAAACGTTCCATGGTTGCCAGCGATTTGGTCAGTTTTAACATCCTGTCAACCGCCTGTTCACGGCTGATCCAGCCGCGTTCAGCACCGGTAATCACCGATGCAATACCAAAACCTGTACCACCGGAGGTAATAATATTGCCGTCCTTCATATTCGGCTGACGCTCATGCGCCCAACCGGTTTTCGGATCAGCATCATCCCAAAAATAGCGGAAGGTATAACGCTGCACCATGTCCAGTAATTCATCGTCAGAAAAATCACGGGTAGACACTTTAACCTGACCTAATTCTTTGCTGGTAGCGGCATCGACTAACTTATAAGTTAACGCCAGATTACGTCCCAAATCACCGGTAAAATCGATTACAGAATCACTGCTAACAGATTGGCGTTGTTGCCAATCACCGCCATCGATTTTTACCCACAACTGGTACTCATGATTAGACTTAGCCAGATCCTGCCAGAACAGTTCCACATGGCGGTCATAGCCTTGTGCGGTCAAACCTGCCGCGATAGCTAACTGGCTGGTTAACGCCAATAACCCGGCAGCCAGATATCCAAACCATTTATACCTCATTGATATTCTCCCATGCATTTCTACACATTAATTATTGACAGTAAAACAACAACTTAGCTGCTTACCACCCTACGACAAAAAATGATAAGGGAGCCCCAAATGGCTCCCTGGTTAACTCGACACGGTTTGGTTAGAATTTCCATCCCGCAGACAGTTTAACTTGTCTCAAACCACGAGTTTGTGCAGTTGGATTGGGCTCTCCGAAATCATCGCTATCCCATCCGGTAATAAATGTCCGATAATTTTTGGTGTTAAACAGGTTTAACACGTCAAAACGAACATGAAATGACGACCCTTCAACCATAAACTCGCTGCCAAACTCTTTTGATAACGAGATATCCAGCTGACTGTAGTCACTTTCAGAAGGCTCAACCCGGTCAAAGTAACAATGCTGGTTATCGATATGGCAATCCAGATACTGGAAAGTCGTCTCGGAAGCCCAGGTATACTTAGCCGACAAATACATATCCCAAGGCATGTCGTAACCACCTGTTAGTACTAAACGATGCTCGGGAACACCAACAGACTTGTTCCAGCCATAATCTTCTACCGAAGGATAATCCAGTGCATATACTTCGCTATATACGCGGTTTTCTTCCGAATCACTGAAGGTGTACGCCACTTGCACATCCCAGTTATCAATATGTGGATGGTCCAGTTTTACATACAGGTTGGTACTGCGAGTTTCACCGCCATTAACACCCAGAATCAGGTTACCGTATCCTGGAGTCGGGAAGCCCCAGGGAGAACCCCAGCTAGCCCCTTCGGCAAAAAACTCACCGTTTTCACGACGATTACCCAATAACCAGTTAAAGCCGTCATGGCTTTCGATTCGGGTCACACTCACGTCGGTATTCCAGTCTCCCCAGCTGCTGCGGATCCCCAAACTACTCTGGTCAGAATAGGGCATTTTCAAATCATTACTGATCAGGTTATTTTCGCCGCGGACTTCAACCTCAGAAATCAACTCGTTTAATCCTGACTGAGTCAGGTATTTAGGATCCCAGGCCACACAGCTCGGGCTGCTGGCATCACAAGGATTGCTCGCGTCACCCTGGAATAGATAGGAGACAGAGGCAAAGGTGTTTTTACTGGTTTCCAGTTGTATGTAGTCAAACTGGTTACGGTCATAGCTGCGCCCCCAGCCACCGTATAAGGTATGGTTCCGCTCTTCACCCAGCGCATAGGAGAAACCTAAACGAGGCTGCCAAGCACCGGTATAATTATCACGTTCCTTACCGGTACTGATAAAGTCATCAATGTCGTAGTCGGTGTTCTGGATATTGCTCCAGTTGTGCAACGCGGTAACCAGCTCGGTAGGCGTTTTGAAGTCAGTAAAGCTGGGCGATTTTTCGTAGTCCCAACGTACCCCCAGGTTCAAAATCAACCTGTCGGTCACTTCCCAATCATCCTGGATATAAAGACCCAACTGGGAATTATCCGATTCCACCCGGCCTTGAGCATCAGTCCCTGCCACAGGTAAGCCCCACTCAACCCGGTAAGGTTGAACTAAATCAAACATGCCTTCGCTATTGAACTCTACGTTGTAGTAGTACTGCGGATTATAGGGCTGTTGCTGGATAGTATTCAGTTTGACCGACTTGTACTTGATACCCGCCTTGATCACGTGATAGCCGTTCCACTCCAAATCCAGCCAGGTAAAGTCGTCCTGAATTGACCAGCCTTTCTGGCCTTTATCCTGAAAGTTCCGGCCACCGCCTACGTTAAGCAGTGTTTGGCGTTCGGCATTCTGTAATACCATTCCCGGCGCATTGGTATAAGGAGTCGGTGCCCAGCTTACGTCCTCATAGGTAAAGCGGATTTCGTTTTGCCATTCGTCGGCATAAAAGGTGTGCTTGATATTGGCGCGGTTATCTTTAACTGTGCGATCCGTACCGTAAGACTGGGTATTGGCACCACCAAAACCGACAATATCCGATTCATCACGGACTTTGACTGAGGCTTCCAGTGTCTGATCATCACTAATTGACCAGTCGATCTTGCCGAAAAACAAGTCTTCACTAAAATCCGATGCATGACTGCCCAGCATCGCCTGATATTCAGCCGGCAGGGTAAAATCTTCAATATTAGCGCCGCCGATGACATCTTGAGGGGTTTTAATATCTTTGCGTTCGTAGGTCACCAGAAAGTGTAACTTGTCCTTGATAATTGGGCCGGACAAGGTTCCACCATAGTGACGAGTCAGTGAAACAGTTTTACCCTCTTCCTCGTTAGGCTCTGCTTCACGAAAATCCTGATTGGTGTAATCAACAAACAGATCACCTTCAAATTCATTGGTACCGCTGCGCGTCACGGCAGAAATAGCGGCACTGGAAACCTGATCATATTCGGCCTTGTAGTTTTGGGTGATAACCTTGTATTCACCAATAGCGCCTTGCGGGAAAGGGTTGCCGTTACTGGAATCCTGGCCGGTAATACCGCCCTTAAGTACATAGTCTTTTTGACTGACGCCATCTAGAAATACGTTAATCGCACGTTGGTGCTGAGCACCACCACGCAAGCTGATATTACCGTTATTGGCCGTTTCAAGTTGCACCCCGGGTGCCAAATCAGCAAAAGCTAAAAAGTTACGGTTACCTTGCGGCAGATGCGCCATCATTTCAGGGGTAATATTGGTGCCGACTTCGCCACCCGAGAATGCTTCAACCCTCACTCCGGTCACTGCAATATGTTCCACCCCACCGGTAGATTGGTCTTCAACAGAAAAATTCAGTCTGGCGGATTGACCAACCAGTAATTGAATTTGCTCCCCCGCTTCATCACCCACAGTAACGTTATAATTACCGGGTTTCAGGCCAATAAACAGATAGGAGCCGTCAGCACGCGTCGTGGTGGTTTTGCTATAACCCCGTTTTGTATCAACAGCTGTGACTTCTATGCCGGCTTTAGGCATTTCGTTTTGGGTGGTGATCTTGCCGCCTAAAGTAGCGCTTTCAATTTGCGCCATAACAGGTGTCGAAATTGTGCCAAGACCGGCTGTCATTATTGCCAGTGACAGGGCACTTTGTTTAAACCAAGTTGAATGTCTCATCATTGTCTCCGTATTAAAAATAGCCGCCAATTACTCAGCGTTGATGGCGCCTTTATTGATCCCTGATTTACTGCATATCCTTGTTATTCTTGAATGCGCCAAAATGAAATCGGTTTCTTTTAACTCGCTAAAAAAAGCAATTTAATGATATCGGTTTCATTTTCTGCTTAAAAAAATTTCCCGCTAAGGAAATTATATTGCAAAAATTAGCTGCAAAATGGTGACCTGTCAATAACAAATCATTAACCTTTTACTGAGCATTTTTTAACCTGACAGTCCAAAGACCAAGCATAATAGAGGTAATCAACGGCCCAAAGACGGGCCGTTCCGCCAAGTCGTTTTAGTCCAGCAACCGTTCTGCCGCTTGCCAGCTCCCGCGCCGCATGGGAACTTTCATTGCTTTATCCTGCTCCAGACGATCAAACAGTCTTCCTCGCATTTGCTTTCTGACATCCTGATAGGCTGGCACATCAATCAGGTTAATTTTTTCCTGTGGATCGTTTTGTAAATCGTACAACTCATTTTTATCCCACAATCCGTGATAATAGATAAATTTGTATTGCTCGCCACGTAATGCAAAGGTTGTCGGCGTATGTGGAAATGCGTGCTCCCAGTAATATTCATACATAAACTCACGATCATCTTTACGTTTTTGCTGTCCTGCTAATATGGGTAAAAATGATTCACCATCCATATTGATATCTGTTTTGGCGTGCGCCAATTCCAGAATAGTCGGAGCAACATCAATATTACGCACCAGTGTATCGGTACTCTGTCCCGCTTTAATCATACCCGGTGCCCAGGCCAGCATAGGAACACGAATAGATTCTTCATAGGCATTACGTTTATCAATCAAACCGTGTTCGCCCAATAAAAATCCGTTATCGCCCATGTAAACAACCAAGGTATCCTTGTCCAGATTGTGCTCCTTCAAATAACGCATCACCCTGCCCACGCTATCGTCAACACCCAGTAAAGTTTCAGCATAACTTTTATAGAAGTCATCAAATTTCAAGTCACCATGATAGGCATAATCCACGCCATGCCAGCTATCACGCTGCGCCCTTACCCAATGCGGTTTACCGGCGTAATTGCTTTCAGTATTGGCCATGGTTTTGGGGTACGGGATGTTTACGTCAGCATACTCACCAGCATGGCGCTCGGGTGGGATAAATTCCGCATGTACTGCCTTATGTGATAAATATAAAAAGAACGGTTTATCCTTTTTGCGTTGATCCATAAAGTCGATAGCATAATCGGTCAGAATATCCGTGGTATAACCCTGCAATTGGGTTTGCTTGCCATCAATATTCAATAGTGGATCGACATATTGCCCTTGTCCCCGAAAGCTCACCCAGCGATTAAATCCCTGCTGAGGTTGATCATCAACCTCTCCCATATGCCATTTACCAATAAAAGCGGTTTGATAGCCGGCCTGCTGCAAGTCGGCCGGGAAGAAAGTCGTCCCCTGCGGGATCGGGCTGCTGTTATCAACAATGCCATGATGGTGCGCGTAACGGCCGGTTAAAATAGAAGCCCTGCTAGGCGAACACAGCGAGGTTGTCACGAAGGCATTTTTGATATGCATCCCTTCAGCAGCGAGTTTATCCAGTGATGGCGTTTTAAGAAACTTCGGCGCCTGTGGCATAAAACTCATAAAATCATAGCGATGGTCGTCACTGAGAATAAAAATGACATTCTTGGGGGGCGCCGCGTTGGCGGCTGTGCAGGTCAATAAACCGATAAACAGCAGCCATTGCCTGCTGGCCCGGAATAGTGAAAAAAGCTTAATCATTAGTCTCTCCTGTTAGTTGGAATTGTTGCAGGAATGCAGTGAGTTGTTTGGCTTCATTGGCGGATATTTGTGGCATCCCGTCTATGTTGTCCTGCAACCCTGCTACCCCCTGGTCAAAGGTTTTTATATCATCCAGCAAGTTGTTCGGGTGATAGTTAATTTTTGTCGCGGTGTCGAGTACCTGCAAAATGCTATCCGGAATAGTGGCGCCCCAATCCTGCCGTGCCGACATTAATTTCAGTTTATCACCCAACATATTTAACCTGTCGAAATAGCCTGCTTTGCCACTGAGTGCAGACACCGCCGCTTGCCAGTCTGCGGGATAGTCGATATCGATATGAATGTCCTGACGACTATCCTCAACAGGAATATCAATAATCTGGGTAAGTTGCTTGCCATCATAACTTTGCTGCGCTTTTGGCAAGAGCTTGCCATTCACTTTAACCTGGGTGGCCACCAGCGACATCGGCAGACGGATCCGATAAGACCGTTGCTGCGGCATGCCCTGGTAATCGCCTTCTACCGGAAAAATATGCAGAGATAATCCTTCCTTGTTGCGTTTGGATTCCATCCTGGTGATCGCGCCCCCGCCCTGTTGATAGGCATTGGACATACCGTCATCTTCAAACAATGTCATCTGTCCGTCAGCCCCTGGAAACACCGTTAGTAGCAGTTTATCTGGCACCGATTTTAAATTATCCAGCTCGGGATACTGGGCGATAATAGCGCCCGCCCTGGCATAGATGGGAATTTGTTTGATACTGAACAAGCCGTTGATCTCCCGGTTGCCCTCAAGCAACGCTCCGTTGCTGATATCAAACCACTGCCCTGACGGTAACCAGACTGACTGGCTGGCCAACATGCTGTCCGGATCGGCTTTTTGGGTCACCGGGGCCACAATCATATCGTCACCCAGCATATACTGGGCGGGTGATTGATAAGCCTGCGATTGCTCGGGATAGTCATAGTACATGGGACGTATCATAGAGACACCGGTTTGCCACGCCTGATAACCCGCATTGTATAAATAGGGCGCCAGACTATAGCGTAATTTGATCGCATCGCGCATCGCCGGAAAATACTGCGGATACATCCAGATACGCCGCTCGGCAACATCGGTTTTTGATGAATGGGTACGAAATATCGGACTCAGCGCACCAAACTGGATCCAGCGTAAATACAGCTCGCCGTCACTGGCCACCGCCTTATCATCGACGATATGGCCACCAATATCATGACTCCAGTAACCGTAACCTACGTTAGCTGCGGTGGAGGTAAAATATGGCTGAAAAGCTAGTGAATCCCAGGAAATTACCGCATCGCCGGAAAAACCGACCTGATATCGATGATTGCCCAATCCGCCCCAACGATGAAATAGCAACGGTCTGCGTTGCGGATAAGTACGTTGCATATCGGTAAAAAAAGTATGATTCAGCCAGAAAGTGTTATTCAGTCCAGCAACAAACTTGCTGGTGGGCCACTGCTGCCAGTCGAGCCACCAAAAATCCACGCCCTGCTTTTCCAGTGGCCTGAGTATTTGTTCGAAAAAGGCTTCGGACCAGTTTTTATCCGACATCCGGTAAGCCAGCCAATCATCTTTGATAACCGGATCATCCAGCGCATTGAGCATATCCTGATAATGGTCTTCCATTGGCGCGATTCCATCGGCCGGGTGCAAATTAAGCGCAACCTTTAACTGTTTGTCTTCGGTCCACTGCAAGAAACGCTCAGGCTCGGGAAACACTGCTTTATTCCAGCTGTAACCTGTCCAGCCTAACATCCCCTTGAACGGGGTCGGCTTGGGCTGGTTGGATGTCAGGCCATAAGTATTGTGCCAGTCCATATCGACAATCAGCACGTCCATGGGGATATCGTATTGTTCTACGGTATCCACCAAATCACGTATTTCACCGTCGCTGTAGACCCAATAACGGGACCACCAGTAACCAAATGCATAACGCGGTGGTAACGGAATTTTACCGGCAATTCGGGTATAGTCCCGCAATGCATCCTTGTACTGATGAGCATAACCGAAGAAGTACCAGTCTTGCTGATCCTTATTGTGATCACTGACCCAATTTGCCTCGTCAAACATTAAGTTGTCGCTATCATCAACCAGGTGCCATCCATCGCGCGACAGAATGCCTTGCTCCAGCTCCAGTTGCTCGCCATTGTGAACATTTACCCGGCCTTTAAAACCGTCAACGGTGCGGGTGGTACCTAACAGATTGGCGGTATCTTTTTTTCCGGGATGCCACTTTACCGGCCGGCCATCTACCATCAATTCAATGGCGAGATTATCAGCGGTAAACTCGCTGCTATGGCGACGATAGCGAAGCTTGATATATTGCGTGCTGATCTGCAGCCACTGTTCGTCCCTGCTAACCTGATAATCCGGCACCGCTTGTTGCCGGTTGACAAAAGTCATTGATTGACGATCTTCAAAATGCTGCTGGGAATCAAACTCCATACGAATTAACCTGTCGGTTAAAAGCGTAAAGCGGGCACTTCCTTCCTGGACAACAGCGGTTGATGGCTTGTTCTGCTCCGCCAGCACAGGCTGAATGGCCATAATCAATAAGGTCAGCAAGAAAATCAGTCTACTTTGGACTGGCATAATATAAACCCCATTGTTTATCCGTAGACTTGTCTATCCAGACAATTATTTTGTGAATAAACTTGCAAAAATGAAATCGGTTTCTTAAATTACCTACTAATGAAATCCCTGTCAAACATGATGTTTCATAAATACCACATTCTGTTAACAACTAGAGTTTGGCGTTTATGAAACAATCTGACATAATCGGTTGCGCCTGTTGGAATAGCTGTTTTAATGGATATTTTCTTTTCGAATTAAGGTTTTAGATGTCAAGTTTTAACATTCAGAATATTGCTGACAAGGCTGGCGTATGCAAGGCAACAGTGTCCAGAGTGTTAAATACGCCAGAAATCGTGTCCCAACGGACCCGCGACAAGGTGATGAAGGTGATAAATCAATTGGGATACACTCCCAATAGATTAGGAGCCAGCTTGCGTCATGGCCGTTCACGCAATGTTGCCGTGATGCTGCCTGATATTACCAACCCCTATTTCGCACCGATAGTTCGCGCTATCGAGCAGATCGCGTCAGTACGGGGTTACTCGGTGATTATTAACGACACCCAGGACAATCCGAAGCTGGAGCGCACCTTTGCACAAATGGTAAAGAATCGCCAGGCCGATGGGGTGATCACTAATTCACAGCGGATCCCTTTTGATATCGATTCCAAACGGTCCATTGCTGAACAATTGCCGCCGATGGTTAACTCCTCAGAGTTTATTGAATGTGACGATATCTACAAAGTGGGGGTGGACAACTTTGCCATTGGACAAACGGCGGCCCAACATCTGCTCTCTCTTGGCCACACACATATTTCTGCTATTGCCGGTCCGGAAAACCTGCCCAGTGTGATGGCGCGTAAAAAAGGCTTTGAAACCGAACTGGAAAAAGCCGGACTGAGCCTCGATCCCAAGTATATCTACTATGGCGATTATTCCTCATTGTCTGGCGAAATGGGGGTCAAGGCGATTATGCAACATCGTCATCGTCCGACGGCTATTTTCTGTTTTGGTGATTTAGTGGCGATTGGTGCGTTACACGCCCTGCGTGAGCTGGAATTTGTGGTACCCGATGATGTTTCGTTGATCAGCGTAGATGGTATTGCGCTCAGCCAGTATTGCGCACCGCCGCTAACCACAGTGGCACAACCTATGGAAGCTATTGGCCAACATTGTATTACGACCTTGCTGGATTTGATTGAAGGACATCAGCCGGAGCAGAAAGTCAGAATTCTGCCGCACAAGCTGATTATCCGCAAAAGTACGGCACCGGTTCGAAAATAATCTTAACTTTTGACCCATTTCCACACAGGTAATATGGCCAGTACCGCAAACCCCGACGCCATATAAAAGGCCAAACCGGGGCCCAATGGCCAAATCCAGCCAGCCAGCGCGGCGCCTAGCGCACCACCTATGCCCATACAAAGTGAACTATACAGGGCTTGTCCCCGTCCCTGACAATTAACCGGAATAAATTGTCGAATAACCTGCATAACCACAGTGTGGGTCACACTAAATGAGAACGCATGTAGAGATTGCAATATCACCAGTAACGGTAGTGAATCTGGATAGGCTGCGATCCCCAACCAACGCAAGCCAGTTAAGCCGAGACTGACCAACAGCAAGCTGCGGATTGAATAGCGGGTCATTAGCAATGGCATCAGCAAGAACATCAGTATTTCTGCCACAACCGCCAAGGACCACAGGCTTCCCGTGGTGGTTTTGTCGTATCCTGCCTGTTGCAGATACAAACTGAAAAATGTCAGATAACTGCCCATGCTAATGTACAGGATCAGCATGCTCAGTAGCGTTGCCCACACCACCTGCGGTTTTAAAGCTTGTAAAAAGCTCCCCTGCGGCTCATTCGCAGATGCTGTTGTTTTATTTTCTATGGTTAAGGTCACGCCCCACATACAGAGTAAAAACAGCAGGGTAATTGCGGGTAACCATTGCAAACTAATTTGATCGAATAACCATCCCAGGCCAAACACCGCTGCGATAAAACCAATCGACCCCCATAAACGGATGCGGCCGTAACGGTGGCTCTGATGTTGGAGGTGTGCCAGGGTGATCATCTCGAACTGGGAATTGAGACCTTGCCAACAAAAACTGCATCCGGCGATAAACAAACACATCAACCCGAAACCGGACTCAAAAAACACACCGGCAAAACTGACACAACCGACAAAAGTACCCATGCGGATCACCCGCATCCTGCGCTGGTTAAAGCGGTCACATAACCAGCCCCAAACATTGGGCGCAGCAATATTGGTGGCCAGCAAAATTGAGCCGATAAAACCGATCTGCCAGGTATTGTAGCCACCTGACTGCATGTACAGGCCCCAATAAGGCAAAATAGCGCCCAATACTGCACAATTAAAAAAGTAAAAGCCTGATAAGCGCCAGTACGGAATTGCTATGTTGCTCATAAATACTTGTTTATAGTCGGAAAGCCCGTGTTATATCAGGATACTGGCAGGAACGAAAGCCACCTTGCAGTGATGCGGAATGACATCAAACAATTTAAATAAAACAGTGATGCTGGCATGATGATGCTTCTCCACCCAACAATGTTATTGATCAACATGAAATTACATTGGTTATTGTTAACCTTAGTATTGTTTGCCAGTCACGTTGTCTACGCCGATACAAACATGGATAACAACGAGGCGGGTTACAATAAATTCAGCGTCCGGGGCCTGTCTTATTTTAACCGGCAGGATGCAGAAAAGTTAAAACAATGGCTGACAACAGGCGTCAATGCAACTCGCGCCACGCTGGGGGTTTACCCGCGACCGCTGGTATTGCAGCTTTATCCACGCGAATCAATACAGCCTGTTCCCTGGGCGCATACCAATCGCGGCAAACAGGAAAGTATCCAGTTTTATGTTACCAGCCGTTTTCCGCTAGAAAGCTTTATTAATGACTGGACGATTTACCACGAGCTAAGTCATCTGGCGATACCCTATGTCGGGGAAGAGTATTCCTGGTTTTCCGAAGGGTTTGCCAGCTTTATGCAATATCAAGTCATGGCCGACAAAGGTATTTTGGACGGTCCTCCACTGCAACATTACGAAGACAAGCTGCGGCCACATCTTAAATGGTTTGACAGCCAGCGACCGGCCGCCCAGATTGCCCAATATTTAATGTCAAAAAAACGCTACCCGGCCGCCTATTGGAGCGGTGCCTGGTTTTTTGTGCTGGCCGACCAGCAACTCCAACAAAAACATCATATAAAACTGACCCAGCTGATTACCGATTACCAGCAATGTTGCCGGCTCCAGGACGACAGCATACAAGATGTCATCAGCTCTTTTGACAAACTGATTAAAGACAGTCTGTTCAATGATTTGCTCAACCAGTTTGAACAGCAACCAGCCAGTCGTTTATATCCTCATACGCTGCCCGACAAAAATAATTAAAGTCATTAAAATTCATAAAGTTAAGTTAATTTACACGACTAGCCTGTAGCGTCTTAATCTGTAACTGCCTGCATACGTATTCATCTTTTTTCTGACTAATTTCGATGGTCGCATAATTTTTGTTCAACTAAAGTGCTGCTGTAAATAATTTGTTAGCAAGTTATTTATCAATTGTATGAAACAACAACAAAGAGGCCGCTCCAGTGAAAGCTACAACAAAAATACTTGCATGCCTGTGCATATTCGCATCATCTCTTAGCCATGCTGCAGTAATCGCTAACGGTGATTTCCAGTCCTGCAATTTTAACGGCTGGCAAAAAGACACAGATGGAAATGGCGATCCCGGCAGCACTAACGATTTCAATATGCTTAACAACGCTGGCGAATGCCAGGCGGAAATTAGTCTCGATTTTACTCGCGGCGCCAGTGCTTTTGTTGCCAACAGTCTGTTTACCGAACTTGATTTAACCGTTGCAGCCGACCAACAGCTCCAGTTAAGTTTTGACTGGGACTTTAGCGGCTTTGATGATCAAACCATCAGTGCAGATTTATTTTCTGTCATATTAACCAATGATCTGAACTTCCCGACGGCTGCGGACGGCAATCCCGGCTTTTTAATTGATTCAACCGCCATTTATGCATCCGGCTCTTTTTCAGCCATGCTCGATAGCAGCTTTAACAATCAATCCGGCTGGTTTTTGAATTTTATTCTTGAAGGGGGATTTAATCCCGGTTCATTTTCGTCTTCGCTACTGATCGACAATGTTGCATTAACCGTTGTTAGCAACGACGTTCCCGAGCCGCCCGTCACCGCAATGTTACTATTGGGCTTCACAGCACTGATTGCTCGTCGACGTTCCTCTAATACGGACAAGCTGCTATGAAACTATTTAACTGGACAGGTTTATTTCTGCTATTGCTGTTGGCGCCAGTCACTCATGCCGAGTGGCAAAACGCTGACAGTATCGAATTTAGTTATTCGCCCAGACCGGTATTCGATCGGGTTAACCGTCAATACAGCTCGGTTGTAACAGTTACCAATCAAGGTGCAGATATTAACGCTCCGATGCGGGTACTATTTGATACCAGCAGCCACCCCATAATGAATGCCAGTGATAATCAAAGCGACACCAATGTCCCCTTTATAACATTAGACATTAACGCGCTGCCAAACGGCGCATCGCATAATTTCGTGGTCAAGCTGGATTTAATTCGCGCCCTTTTATCCATGCAAATGCGCTTACAGATTAACCTTGATGAGCCCGGCACAGGATTGGAACTGGCAGATAATCAAATTGCGCTATTTTATAAACGTACTGATAATAACTATGATGGCTGGGGATTGCATATCTGGAATGGTGAAGGCTGCGGAAACTATGCGCCTCCCACCAGCAATGACGCTCATTTTAGTAACTGGACCAATCCTTACCCTGCCGACGGGATCCATCCCTCTTATGGTGCCTATTACATTTTAACTCTGGAGCTAGGTGCCTCCTGCTACAATTTTATTATTCACCAGGGAGATAACAAAGCACTGGGACCCGACAACAGCCTTTTTGAGCCTGGCAACGGCCAGCAAGGATTTACTTTTGACGGCTATGCCGATATTTATTATCAACCTTTAACGTCGCGCCCTGTAACTATCGACGGTGCCAAAGCGCACTGGATGAACGACCATACATTGTTGTGGTTAACATCAGCCGAAGCGGCAGAATATCGTCTGTATCATGACGATGATGCCAGTTTATCAGATGCTGATATCGTCGCGTTAAGCGGTAAAAACTATATTGCCCTGGCTAGCACAAATGCCGACCCGGATATATATAATCAAAATCCACAGTTGCATGGTTTTAGCGGTTTTAGTCTTGGGCTCAGCACTGCACAAGCCAAGCAATGGGCCAAGCAGCAGTTATTGGCCGTGGCGCTGGATGGGGAAGGTAATGTAGTCGAAGCCACCCGTGTACAAATTGCTGACTTGCTGGATTCACTCTATACCAGTACAACCGATGATGCCGATGAAGCCAGTTTAGGTTTAACTTATAGCCTTGACACTATCACCGCAGCGCTTTGGGCACCCACTGCCAACCAGGTCAATATCGATATTTTTGATGCCAATAAGCAACCTGTTGCCAGCTATCCTATGATCTGGGACGAGGCAACCGGAATATGGTCCTATACCGGCAATAAAACCACGCTTGACCGGCAATTTTATCGTTATCAAATCACCGTATATCATCCCTTAACTGAACAAATTGAGGTATTAGATACTACAGATCCCTATTCGGTTAGCTTGTCTACTAATGGTCGTTACACCCAGTTTGTAAACTTGCAGGATAACGATTTAAAACCGGCTAACTGGGATGGACACAGTGTTCCAACTATTTCCGAACCGGAAGATGCAGTGATATACGAAGGCCACATTCGTGATTTCAGTGCGCTGGATCAAAGTACCAGCATCGCTCATCGTGGTAAATATTTAGCCTTTACCGAACTTAACTCCGTACCTATGCAACATTTGCAGCAATTACAGGCTGCGGGATTAACTCATTTCCATGTCTTGCCCGCTAACGATATTGCCTCGATCCAGGAAAATACAGCATTACGGGTTGATGTGACTGATACGGTGGGCAAGTTATGTCAACTCAAAACCAATGCACCTGTGTGTGAAGTAGAAAACAACACCAGCACCTTACTGGAGGTACTGGAAAGTTATCAGCCTTCCAGCAGCGAGGCACAAGCGCTGGTCGAATCGATGCGCGCGATGGATGGTTTTAACTGGGGATATGATCCCCAACATTTTGCCGCGCCCGAAGGCAGTTATGCCACCGATCCTGACGGAGCCAGTCGTATTCTGGAAATGCGCGCCATGAATCAATCATTACATCAAATTGGGCTGCGAGTAATCCTGGACGTAGTGTATAACCACACCGCCTCGTCCGGTTTATACGATAACTCGGTACTGGACAAAGTGGTTCCCGGATATTACCAACGTCTGAATGAAATTAGCGGCAACATTGAACACTCCACCTGCTGCGAAAATACCGCCACCGAACACAAAATGATGGCCAAGCTGATGGATGACTCCTTAGTCAGTTTTGCTAAAAACTTTGGCTTTGACGGTTTCCGGTTTGACTTGATGGGACATATTCCCAAACAGGCTATTATCAACGCCAGAGAAGCCGTTCGAGCCGTCGACCCCGATACCTACTTTTACGGCGAAGGCTGGAATTTTGGGGAAGTAGCCAATAACCGTCGTTTTGAACAAGCCTCACAACTCAATATGGCAGGGAGCGAAATTGGTACCTATTCCGACCGACAACGCGATGCAGTGCGCAACGCCGCGCTGTTTACCGGAGGTAGTGTGAGTGAGCAAGATGTGATCCGCGTCGGTTTAGTCGCTAATATCAGCAGCTACCAGTTTGTTGCCGCCAGCGATGCCTATTTAACCACCTATGATTACCAATGGAATGGACAGCCTGCCGGTTACAGCAATGATCCGGCTGATACCATTAATTATGTCTCCAAGCACGACAACGAGACCCTGTGGGATAAATTGCAATATAGTTTACCCGCCGAAATGAGCATCGCTGACAGAGTGCGGATCCAGAATGTGGCGTTATCTATCCCGTTATTGAGCCAAGGTATTCCCTTTATGCAAATGGGCTCCGATCTTATCCGTTCTAAATCGATGGATCGTAACACTTATGATGCCGGTGACTGGTTCAACCGGGTTGATTTTAGTCAAAATACTAACAACTGGAACATTGGCTTACCTCTGGCGCAGGATAATCAGACTAATTGGGGCACAATCGGGGCTATTAGCGCCAACCCCAATGCAGAATTTAGCAGTAATGACATCCAGCTATCGACTGCCTTATTTCAAGAATTTCTGAGCATTCGCAGTAATAGTAAGTTATTCAGGCTCAGTAACGCAGAAGATATTACCAGGCGGATTAAGTTCCATAATGTGGGCAGTCAACAAACCCAAGGCTTAATTGTGATGAGTCTGGATGACGGCATAGGCTTAACCGATCTGGATAATGCCTACGACGCGATTGTAGTGCTGATTAACGGCAGTAGCGCTGAGCAATCGTTTTATATCAATCATGCCAGTAATTTCGAGTTGCACCAAACTCAACAACATTCGGCAGATGCCAGAGTACAAAACGCCAGCTTCAATGAAGGCACATTTAGCGTACCCGCGTTAACCACAGCAGTATTTGTTAAACCGCAGCAGGGTGCGCAAGGTCTTGGTTTGTCCGCCCTGCCTCCTTATGGTGAACAGACCCTTTACCTACGCGGCGACTTCAATAGCTGGGGAACGTCATTGCCGTTCATTTATCAAGGTGGCGACAAGTACATACTGGATGCCGAATTATTACAGGGAGATTATCAATTCAAAATTGCCAACGAAGGGTTTTCTGATGTAAATATAGGTGGTGATTTTTTAGTGCCAATAGGATCACAAGTAAGCCTGAGCAACTATGCCAACAATCTCAGTTTAAGCCTGATAGCCGATGGTATGTATCGCTTTGTATTGGATGCGTCCAACCGCAATAACCCGTTGTTAACCATTATTCCCGATGACCCCAACGCACTACCACCTCCTTATGGTAATCATATTCCGTTATTACGCGGCGAGATGAATGGTTGGGGCACCAGTCAGCCCTTAAATTACCAGGGTAATGGCCTATACAGCGGAACCTACAGTATCCCGGCGGGAACCTACTATTTCAAAATCGCCGATCAGGATTGGGGTGGTAGTGGCGGTCCTAATTTAGGCGGCAATATCACGGTATCTTTAGATAACACAGTCATATTGCAGCCAGGTTCAAACGATAACCTGAATATCAATCTCGGTACTAGTTCTCAATTAATAATTGAATTAGATGCGACTGATTTGGCAAACCCCAAGCTCACTATCAAGCCGCTTTAAAAAGCGGCTTGTCTTATACAAGCCGGGACTGTTCACAATAATGATATAAATTCATGTGAGTCATTCAACAAGTTAATACCGACTGTGGCGCGCATCAACTTGCACTAACTTTTCATTTCACCGCCAGAATGCTTTAGAATAACTTTTATAAAATTCCATCTGTTTTCTGTAGTGTTTTTTCCGGATTGTTAAATCACCTGTTTACAGCAAGCTGACGAAACAATTATTTCTGCAAGAGTGGATATCAACTATGCGCTACCTGTTACTGTTTTTTTTATTTTTCAGCTATCACACTGTTGCCGCAGACAAGATAATCAAAGTCGCAGTCAATATTGGTCAGCCCTGGGCCTATTTTGAGGAGGGCAAAGGCATGACGGGTATTGATGTCGAAATCATCCGTCATATATTTACCCAACTCGGTTATCAGCCAGAATTTCATTTACTGGCCTACAACAGACTGATCAAGGAATTTAACGAGGGCAAATTTGATATTGCCAGCCCGGCGGCCTTCTCATCGGAAACGGGCTATTTTACCTCTGCCTATCTGCCATTCGAAGATGTTGCAGTCACTGTCAAAGACCGGCATTTGGAAATCAATACCATTGATGATTTGGCCGACAAAAGAGTTGTCGCCTATCAACATGCCACATCAGTACTGGGCAAAGACTATGCGAGTGCCGTCGCCCATGCCAATTATCTGGAGTTCGCCCAACGCGAGGTACAGATAAAATTGCTGGCCAAAGACAGAACTGACGTGGTCATTGGTGAATGTCGTTTGTTAACCTATATCAACAAAAAACTTTATCCCGAACAGGAACTGGACGTTCATCCTATTTTCACAACACAATCCTATGGCGCAGTACTGAAAGATCAGGCACTGCAGCAATTGTTTGAGCAAGAGCTGGAGGAGATGAAAAAATCCGGTTTATATCAACAAATATTGAATAAATGGCCCTGATTTTCTCAACCGCGAGTTATTTTTTATTCGTTGTACTGGCGATTTTTCAACCAAATCGATATAGTCCGTCCGTTACAGACAATCATAGCCGGTACTGTAATAACCTTTAGTTGTGGAGCAGGAACCTCCCTTTTAATTTATCGCCGAAACAGGATCTAATGTTCGATTAAGGATGCAGAACCTATACCCCTGTTGTTTTCTGTAGATAAATCTGCGGAGGCAATGTTGCTAGACACTTTAAAAACGCGGGTTAGAGCAAGAACATTCCAGGACCTTGTGGTATTCGGATTGGTATTTGCTGTTTTTCTTGTTTTGTTTACTGTGATCGATGCACTGGAATGGCTGGTGGATTTGTCCCATCGTTACGAGCACCTGGAGCTCGATGAGCTGATTAGTTCCTGTATTATTTTGTGCCTACTTTTTGCGGTATTTTCCTTCCGGCGTTGGCAGGATATCCGCAAACTGTCATTGTATTGTGAAGAATTATCGATGATCGACCCTATCACTATGCTACCTAATCGCAGAGTGATAAACAGACTGTTAACGGACATTTACCACGGCAAACATCATCAGCCTTGCCTCCCTTTGTCTCTGGTCCTAATCGATATCAATGGCCAGGAAGAAATCCAGGCCCGATTTGGTAATACGGTAGCGGAACAGGCCATTCTGGAACTGTTTTACCGTTACAGTTTATTGCTCGAAGCCAACCAGTTAATCAGTTATCGCAACACCAACCAATGTCTGTTGTATTGTCCTCAAAGCAATGAGTCCCAGGCCCAAAACCTGTGTGAAAAAATACAGCAGGTTGAGCTGCAATCCCGTCAGGCAACGTTGAGTCTGCTGTCAATTAAAGCCGTCCCGGTGACCTTGCATGACCGCAAGGAAATTGACGGCGTGTTTGACCGGCTAGAAGACTTGTTAAGCGTCACTCATCATCAGGACAAACAACAAACAGATAATGACTGGCAACCGCAAACTAAACTCAGTTAAAACCGGTTTGATGGTCTTTCTTGCTTGTCGAGCCAGTTAACGGATAATTCAACTTGTCAGAACTACATCAAAGCGAACAGGAAAAGATTAGCCTTGAACACCAGGCCGCCAAGTTATTTATGCGCTGGTATGAGCACAATAGCGGCAAACACATTCGTCACCTGTGGCACAACCGTCCCAGTAAACCCGACACATCCTGCTTACTGGAAGGACAACGACTCGATTTGGAAATTGCCCATTTATATGGCAGTGAAAAGGAAGCCATGCAAATTCTAGGACGCGATATTAGCGATGAAACCCGCCGGGAATTACGCGACCTCGAGCAATCCAGTGCACCGGATAAAAGGCTGTTACAGGCGCTTAACCGGATTTTACTCAACAAATCTCACAAACAGTATAAAACCCGGCGAGTCTGGCTAGTGATACGGAATGCTCACCCGGCTTGGGACGCGGAACAAATTGGTGCACTTCAGCATTGTATCGAGATCCCCACAGCGCATCCTTTTGAACAAATCTGGATGGTCGCCGACTGGCAAGGAAAAAGTGGTATTGTGCAACTCTTTCCATAAATCCGGGGTAGTTCAGAGCGTACACACATATCAGTCAAATTGAATGATGCACTTGATGATAAATTGGGTATATAGTGAACAATAGTAAATGACAATATTGTTTTTACTCCTAGAGCGTGCTGTTCCCCATAATTACAAGAGGATCTATATATGAAGATTGTGAAAAACACCTTAGCCGTATTAATCACTCTGAGCTTATTCGGTATGTCCGGTTGCAGTGAAGCCGATAAGGAAAAAGCCAAAGAAGCTCAACAAGAAGCCGCAGCTAAAGCGAAGGAAGTCAAAGAAGATGCGTCTGAGATGCTCGAAGATGCAAAACAAGGCACCAGCGACGCCTACGACTCAGCCAAAGAAAGTGCTGTCGACGCTTATGATTCGGCCAAAGAAAGCGCCGATGAAATGATGGACGATACCAGTGACAAAGCAGCTGAATTAAAACAGGATGCTGCGCAAAAGATGAAAGAAGCCTGCATTGCCGCCAAAGAAGAAACTGGTGGTGATCCGGAAGACTGCGAGTAACCAAGTATAAATACAGGAACGAGTTGCCAAACTCGTTCCTGGTTTTTTGTTGGCCTTGAATTCCCCTGACTAACCGAGCAATTGCTGCGCCTGGTGTTTAAATAACTTGCCCATTTTAACGGTTCGGCCATCTTCCAATGTGAGGGTGTCAGTATTTATTGCGGCTACCTGGCTATTATTGACCACATAAGATTTATGCACTTGGGTAAATTGTGCGGCGGGCAAACTGGCTTTTAACTGCTTTAAACTGCTGCTGACCAGCGTCATTTTGCCTCCCTGCCACAGCTTAACGTAATTACCATAAGCTTCCAGCAGGCTAATATCATTTAACAACCACTTACGTTTGCCACCATCTACTTTTAACACTATGCATCGTGGTTCTTCATGCGTGACAGAGTCAGCTAACATAGAGCGAGCTCGCTGCCGTACTTTATCCAGCGCCATAGCCAGGCGCTCGCCACTTACCGGTTTTAACAGATAATCAGTCACATCCAGCTCAAAGCCCTGCAGTGCATACTCCTGATAGGCGCTAACAATCAATACTTGCGGGCGATTGGCCAACACTTTGAGTAATTCAATACCGTTCAATGCTGGCATATTAATGTCCAGAAACATCAGATCGGCCTGATGATTCGCCAGCCAGGCCAAAGCTTCGGTAGCGTTATAGCAGCGCCCGGCGACTTTGATATCTTCGTGCTGCGCCAGGTGATGCAAAATCACTTCATGCGCCAGCGGTTCATCGTCGATAATTAACGCGTTCAACACGGTGTTAGTTCCAACCTTAACTCGGCTCGCCAAGCATCATCGCCCACAGCCTGACTTTTAAAATCGTGCTGATCGGGATAGATTAGCGTTAACCGACGTTGCAAGTTCTCCAACCCCACTCCGGACGATTCATTGGGTGTTTGACCCGATAATGAATTTTCACACAGCAAATGCAACGTCTGCTGGTTAAGCTGCAAATGAAATCGAATCGTGCTTTGCCCCGTTTCGTGCTCGGTCGCATATTTAAACGCATTTTCTAACAGCACGATCAGCAACAACGGCGGTAAACCAACGTGCTCGGCATTATCCGGCCAGCGCAGATCCAGTCTGCATTTATCGCCGAGGCGGATTTGTTGCAAGGCAATAAAGTCTTGTAAATAGGCGACTTCCTGCGCCAGCGTGACCTGCTCTTTTTGCCCTTCATATACTGTATAACGCAACAAGTTTGATAGCTGCATCACCATTTCAGGGGCATCATCGGACTTCCTCAGGGTCAGTGCATACAGGTTATTGAGTGTATTGAACAAAAAGTGCGGATTGATCTGCTGCTGCAGTAGTTTGAGTTCGGTACGCATTTGTTGGCGGGCAATATTGGACAATTCGGCATCCTGTTGCTGACGCTCAAACGCCAGAATCAGCGGTGTGCTGACCGCCAATAAGGCAAACATAAACTGATAGTTATATTTACTAAACAAATCGTGGTTGCCGGAAGGTAATAGGGTGAAATCGGCAACCACACTATTAAGAGGTAGCAATAATGCTATCGCTGCCAGTAACGGCGTAAGGACAATCAAACAAATAACAACCGCCATCGCAAAGGCCACCACACCCTGCTTAGCTAAAATCTGCCGGAGCAAAAAATAGCGATTAATGACGTATACCGTAAGCAGTAATCCGCCAAGCACCAAAAACTGCCAAAAATAGCCGCAAAAACGGGGGAATTCGGTGAAAATACTGCCGATATCGATAATGGGTTCCAGCGGCTGATTTTGTACGGGATCGATATGGCTGTTAAACATCCCCGCCATAGCAAACACCCAGCCTAGCATCAACAATAAAACCACCGCATCCAGTGAAAATAACCGGGATATCAACGCCATCACCCGGGATTCATGCCGTTTTTTAAGACCGCGATTAATAAACCAGGCAAGGCTGGCGACTGTTGCAAATACCCAACCTTGTACACTGAATAACAGCATATTGGCGCTGGTACTGAGCTGGGAACTCAACGCAAAAATCAGCAGTGGATAGACCACAAAACCGGCAAGCCAAATCAGTAGTTGACGTTTCACTTTTCCAGTGCGGGCAAAATAATGCGCCAATAACAGCGGCAAGCTTTCGATGAAAAGCTGCAACACAATACTCAGATAATCACTGACAGCATGTAATCGCAGCGATAGAAAACGGATATGAGCTTCTAACAGCACCGCAGCAACAAGTGGTAACAGGCAGTAAAGCAACGCCTTGATATCCTTGTGTTTAAATGCTGTTAAAAGGTTATGCATCAATACTTCCTGATCATTTTATGGTGAATAATCCTGCCGGTGGACGGCCTATTTTGCAACATGATGATGATCAAAGGGCCGATTTTGATGATAAAAGTAAATTTTTGCTGACTTCGGCATTTTGTCATTAAATTCAACATCTTTATCATAGATAGATAGTCAATCTCAGCTCCTGTTATTAACGTATTGGCATCATGACCACAACGGGACAGCTATGATGCTTACCATCAACAACATCAACAAAACCTACTCAGATGGCACCCATGCACTAAAAAACGTCAGCCTGAATTTACCGGCAGGCATGATCGGTCTGCTCGGTCCTAATGGCGCGGGAAAATCTACCTTAATGCGAACTCTGGCCTGTTTACAAACTCCCGATAGCGGCCAGATGGAATTTGCCGGAATTGATCTGAAACACAATCCCGACGGCTTACGCAAAATCCTCGGCTACCTGCCGCAATACTTTGGTGTCTATCCGCATATCAGTTGTCAGGCACTACTGGAGCATATAGCAATATTAAAGGGTATGGCTAAACAGGCCCGACAAACACAAATTCCACAGCTACTGGAACTGACTAATCTAACCACTGTGGCGAATAAAAAAGTGGCCACGTTTTCTGGTGGAATGCGCCAACGTTTTGGTATCGCCCAGGCATTGCTGGGCGATCCTAAATTACTGATTATGGATGAGCCCACCGCCGGGCTGGATCCCGTTGAACGCGAACGGTTGCATAATGTGCTGGTCTCTATCAGTAAAAACAAGCTGGTGCTGCTATCTACCCATATTGTTGAAGATATTGAAAACCTGTGTCATCACGTGGCGCTTATTTTTGCCGGGAAAGTGACAGATAGTGCCAACGTTAAAAGCCTGATTGCTCCCTTTGACGGTCATATCTGGCAAACCGAGGTTCTCCCCGGGCCAAACAGTGGCGCACTGCTACTGAGTAAAAGTTTCCGCTTTGGTACGCCGTCTTTTCGCCTCTACAGCAAGCAAAAACCGTCTGACAAGGCGGTGCTGGTTGAGGCAAGGCTACAAGATAAATACTTATTTGACCTGCTAGAACAGGAGCAAATCTGATGCTGTTTATCAATGAATTACGCTTTTGTTGGCGACAACCGCTGCTGCTTGTGGGGTTTATCTTGATGCCCTTGTTTGCCTATATGTTGTCTGTGGGGCTTGGCGTCGGTGATGTGAGTCAGAGTAAAAAACTGATCATGACACAAACCGGTTTAATCATGCTGGTGTTGCCCATTGCTCTGGCAGTGTTATCGCCGGTGGTGATGTTGCGTGACAACCATGCCGATATGCAGGAACTGATCAACGTCACTCCCGTTATCCACCGGACTCGATGGTTGCTGCGCTTTAATGCTGTTTTTGCTCTGGCGGCAGTGGCATTCATCATCAGTTTTATGATTATGTTGGTCAGCCACAGCATCCAACTGGGATTCAGGACGGAATTGCTGAGCATCAGTTTGCTCAACATACTGTTATTAGTTTTACCGGCGCTATTATTTACCAGCGCGATAGCGCTTTGGCTAAGCCAACGTTTTGCCAGTGGCGTGGCAATTTATGTTTGTTTTGCGCTGCTTTTTCTCGGTTATTTAATGCTGGCCAGTATGACCGGATCGCCAACACTGGCCGGCAGCGCGGTGGTCAGTCAGTCATTATACAACACCATGCTGTGGCTCGATCCCTATGGCGTTACAGCACTGATTAACCACATTGATTCGGCTAACCGGTATCTTAATCCCCCCTTACTGGTTAATCGCTGCATTTATCTTGCTTTAAGTGCTGGCCTTGTTTATCACGCGCTAAAAGTTTTGCCAAAAAAACACCCTAATAATGGCGTTAACAAACCCAGTAAAGCATCAACGTTAGACTCACTGCAGGTCAATCAAGTATCAAGCAATACCCAAGGTCAATATCAAGCCTGTTCAGCAAAAAATATCCCCGTATCGCCGATTATGACTTTAATCAAAACGACTTTTGGAGACTTATTACACAACCCTATTACCCGATTTTTATTGTGTCTTTGGCCGCTGATGATTTTTAACGAAACCCTTTCGGGCATAGACTTTGTCGAGCCCATGGCGGTGATTGCGCCTAATAGCATCGATGCGCTCAACAGGGTGGCATTTGACGTAGTGCCAACACTGGGGGCTTTTTTACTGGCACTATGGAGTTGGCAAATTTGCTGGCGCGAAAAAACCTGCCATATAGCTGAATTGATTGCGGCCTCGCCAATAAAAAACCGCCAACTGCTGGTTTCGCACCTTGCTGTCATGTGGCTAATGGTCAGCGTACTGATACTGCTCACTTTTATCGCCAGCAGTGTTGCCGAATGGATGGCTGACAGTGACTGGTTTTTTTCACATTATGTCATTCAGCTGGGCCTGAGTGGCCTGCCACTAGTCCTGTTAGGATCGATATTTATCGGCATCCATCATCTGTGCCGTTCAAAAGCCGTTTCTGCTGGGTTGTCAGCACTTATCTTGCTGGTGAAATTCACTCCCGTTACCACCAGCTTCGGCCTAACTCATACGTTGTGGAATATTGCTGGCAGTCCATTACAAGAGCCGGACAATTTTTGGGGTTACAGCAACAGTTTATCGGTTTACTTACCTTATATGGCTTTTTGGCTACTGACTACCGTGAGCGTGGCGCTGTTCGCCATCCGCTATTCACACCGGGGAACGTCATTTAACAGCCCGTCGATAAAATCCAGCAGAATACCTGTGTTGGTATTGCTGGCGATTAACTTGGCTATCGGCTTGAGTCTGCATATGGCGCTGATTGATGAAAAGCCTTTAATGAGTTCCGACAAACGTGACGCCTGGAAAGCCCAGTACGAAACCCGGTTTGGTAATTGGCTTGATCAACCGCAACCCAGCATTGTGCAAATAGATTCCAATGTAGATATTTATCCACACCAACAGTTAGCCAAATTCAAAATAACCTTCACTCTGGAGAACCGCACCAACACAGACATCAAAAAAATACTGATAGGACGTTTTGGCAATGAGTCATTTCCGGATATCCGCATAAAAGATGCAATGATGACGGAATTCGAGCCGGAACTGGCTCAGGCGGTCTACCAGTTTTCAACGCCAATGCAGCCCGGTGAACAACGCATTGTGGACATCGCATTTAACTATAAGACTCCACAATTGTGGCCGGTACGTTCCCATCAATTTGTTAAGCCGGAACTGACCTACCTTCGTTCGGTACCTTTATTGCCAACCATAGGTTATCAACCCACTTGGCAACTAAGAGATGAACAAACACGGCATGAATATGGGCTGGAACCTCTGGATTTGGGCAAACCTTCCGAGCTGTTCAAACAGGGCCAGCAGTTACAAGATGAATACCAATGGACGATGTTAAATACAAAAATATCCACGGTTAAAGGTCAGTACGCCATTGCCCAGGGTCAACTGACAAGCCGCACAGAAGATAACGGCAGAGTGTATTTTCATTATCAAACCCGCCAACCGGTTCGAAATATTCCGGCCTGGTTGTCGGTACCCGACTCGATGCTAACCGCCAGCGTACCGTCAACCGGTAATTCACCAATCACTTTGAACCTGTTCAGCACCACTAAAAATGCGGCGGCTCAACTTAATTTAAAAGCCATGATTGACACACTAAATTGGTTTAGTGACAACATAGCACCCTATCGAGCATCACAACTGAGTCTGGTTGCGTTACCGGAAATTGGCACAACAGGCTATGCCCTACCGCAAATCATATTAATCGGTGACCGGGTAGGCTTTCGCGCTACGCCATCTGCCTCTGCCGGGTTTGATCAACGTTACCGCCGCGCCGTGCATGAAACCGCGCACCAATGGTTTGGCCATGATCTTGGCAACGGGGTGTTAAAGGATAGTACATTCCTGGTTGAATCGATGGCGAAGTACGTTGAACTGGTATTAATTGAGCAAACTTATGGGCGACAAGCTATGCTCGCGTTGGTCGATTATGAGCGTGGGCGCTTCAACAACGTTGAGCGTGGCAACGTGCAAAAGACCCTAGCGCTAGTAGATGCCACCCAGCCCCATGATATGTATTCACGGGCAACTTTAGTTTTTTATCAACTGCGCAACGTTCTGGGAGATAAGATTATCACCGGCACCCTTAAACAATTATGGCAGCAGCACGCCTACCCCAACACGCCCGCCACATCGATGGACTTTGTACGCGCGTTAAAACAGCAAAGTCCTAAAGAGCAGCAACAGCTTATCGACGATATGTTATTAGGCACTGATTTGAGTAAGCTTTAAAAGGTCACAACTTAAATGAAAAACGGCGCTTATAGCGCCGTTTTGGTTATCCTGGCTGTAATTTTGTCGCGTTGCAGCTAGCAACTTACATCATATCAAACCGATCCAGAGTCATCACTTTAGTCCAGGCGGCGACAAAGTCATCAACGAATTTCTGCTTGGCGTCATCTGAGGCGTATACTTCAGAGACTGCGCGTAATTCCGAGTTGGAACCAAATACCAGATCAACAGGTGTCGCGGTCCATTTCAGTTTGCCCGTAGCGCGATCATGTCCTTCGTATAAGCCGTCTGATTTGCTTGATTTGCTCCATTGAGTCGACATATCCAGCAAATTAACAAAATAATCGTTGCTAAGTGTGCCGGGTTTGTCAGTAAAGACACCGTGACTGCTTTGTCCGGTATTGGCATTCAGGGTTCGCAAGCCCCCCACTAACACCGTCATTTCAGGTACCGTCAAGGTCAGCTGGTTGGCTTTATCAACCAACAATTCTGCCGGGGAGAGCGTATGACCTTCGGCAAAATAATTGCGGAAACCGTCGGCAGTGGATTCCAGCACAGCAAAGGAATTTACATCGGTTTGCTGTTGCGTGGCATCGCTACGTCCGGGCGTAAAAGGCACACTGACAGTATAACCGGCCTTTTTAGCCGCTTGCTCAATGGCTGCTGCGCCGCCGAGTACAATCACATCCGCTAATGATACTTTTTTGCCTTTCGGTAGTGAGCGGTTGAACTCAACCTGCACGCTTTCCAGTTTTTTCAATACTTTAGCCAGTTCTTTAGGGTTGTTCACTGCCCAATCTTTTTGCGGCTCCAATCGCAGCCGCGCGCCATTGGCTCCACCGCGCATATCGGTACCACGGAAACTGGAAGCTGACGCCCATGCAGTTCTAACCAGTTCCGGTAAACTTAGACCCGACGCCAGTATTTCCGATTTAAGCTTGGTGACCTCATCCGAATTCACTAGCTCGTAGTCAACGGCGGGAACCGGATCTTGCCAAATCAAATCCACATCGGGGATATCCTTACCCAGATAACGCGCCTTAGACCCCATATCACGGTGAGTCAGTTTGAACCAGGCTTTGGAGAAAGCCAGTTCAAATTCGTCCGGATCGTTACGGAAACGTTCGCTGATTTTGCGATATTCCGGGTCCTCCTTTAGTGCCAGATCAGTAGTAAACATAATAGGCGCATGGCGCTTGGACGGATCATGAGCATCAGGCACCATTTTCGCGGCGCTTGCAGAATCAGGGATCCACTGCGTTGCCCCCGCCGGACTTTTGCTTTTTACCCAATTAAATGCAAACAGATTATCCAGATATTGCATCGACCATTGAGTGGGCGTGACCGACCAGGCTCCTTCCAAACCACTGGTAATGGTATCTTCAGCGTTACCTTTGCCACATTTGTTTTTCCAGCCGTAGCCTTGTTCTTCCATGCCTGCTGATGCAGGATCGGCTCCCACACATTCCTCCGGCTTATGCGCGCCATGCGCTTTACCAAAGGTATGGCCACCGGCTATCAGCGCCACGGTTTCTTCATCATTCATTGCCATACGGCCAAAGGTGTCACGAATATCCTTGGCCGCCAGCAGCGGATCGGGATTACCGTTGGGGCCCTCAGGGTTAACGTAGATCAAACCCATTTGTACCGCAGCCAGGGGTTTTTCCAGTTTTCTGTCGCCACTGTAGCGTTCATCACCGCCTAGCCATTTACTTTCCGGCCCCCAGTAAACCATATCGGGTTCCCAGTCGTCTTGGCGTCCACCGGCAAAACCGAATATTTTGAACCCCATGGATTCCATCGCCACGTTACCGGTCAGCACCATCAAATCTGCCCATGAAATACTGCGACCATACTTTTGTTTGATAGGCCACAATAAGCGCCGGGCTTTATCCAGATTAACGTTATCGGGCCAGCTGTTCAGTGGTTCAAAACGTTGTTGCCCACCAGCACCACCGCCACGACCATCGTACAATCGATAAGTCCCGGTGCTATGCCATGCCATGCGCACAAAAAACGGGCCGTAGTTACCGTAATCAGCTGGCCACCAGGGTTGTGATGTTGTCAGGGTTTGTTTGATATCTTCTTTTACCGCGTCGATATCCAGACTATTAAACGCTTCGGCATAATCGAAGTCCTCGCCATAAGGGTTGGATCGAGGATCATTTTGCCTTAACGGCGTAAGGTTGAGTTGCTCTGGCCACCAGAATTGCTTGGTCTTCGCCACCCCTTCAGCATTAGCTGTGCCGGACAGCATAGCGGGTGACAGAACGACTGCAATAGCGGTCAGTAGTGGTAAGGATTTTTTAAGCATTGTTATTGCCTCTTATGGTTAGGGCGTGTTGTTCTTTGGTGTATGAATCTTGTTCAAGTCCAACACCTTCTGGTCGCGACGCCGGGTTGCAGGCCTAGTGGTTCTAAGACAAAATCCGGCAACAAAGAGCAGGAGGTGTTGGGTTGAACCCTCCGGGCAGCGTCGTTTGTAGCGAATTTCTACAGCGTTATCGCTCGTTTATGTAGAATAACTACACTACACTCACTCTGCCTTGTATAAATACGCTACAAACTGCTGCAAAAACACACACCAAAGATCAACACGCCCTAGCAAATACTGTTTTGATCATAAAAATGTATGTTATTGATACGACACTTCACTTTCTGTTAAACGTTTAAAATTTGTTAACGAAGTGGACAACTATCAGTTATTTTTGAACTTGTTGGTTTCTAACCCGTTATGTTTGATTGAGTGACTGCATATTGGCCTCCCCATTGACCTGTAAAAAAGTTGTAAATAAAAGATAGTTGCAGTTTTGAAATTTAAAAAATCGATATATTCAATAGATACAATAGATAATACCTATCATATTATGCGTCAAACAAGGATAGCGGTGCGATGACAAGCCTTACCCGTTGTGTTCTGGCCGGTTGAATAAAGTTTGTCTTGGCAGGGATAGCACAAACCTGAACTATGGATATAATCTGGCCTAAAACGGCACATCTTATGCGGACTACGCGGAGTTCAGGTTGACAAGATATTCGATAAAAGCTTTTACTTTCGGCGAGTCGGTCATTTTTTCGTGATAAACGGCATGAATGCTCTGGCTTCCCCAGTCCACATGATTTAACACCTTAACCAGTTTGCCTGTTTGTAATTCTTGTTTGATCTGATATTCAAACAGTCTGGCAATGCCCATTCCTTGCAAGCACAGCTCTTTAAGGGTTGTATAGTTGTTACAGCAGATGTCGGACTGGTTAGTAACATTAAAATTGGCATCACCTGCAACATAGCTCCATTGATTATACAAATGCCGATGGCGGAAATTGAGGCAGGGGCGGCTGGCCAACTCATCAGGTGCCAATGGACAACCATGCTCTGATAAATAGGATGGCGAGGCGACAACCACTCTGGGCATAGCAAATAATTTTCTACTTTTAAGTGAGGAGTCCTCCAGTTCACCACTACTTCGTAGGGCAATATCGATATTTTGAGATGGCAGGCTGACAACCTCATTGGTAAATAGCAGCTCCAGAGAAAGAGAAGCGTGCTGCCGCTTAAACTCGGCAAGATTTTTTGCGACTAAATACTCTCCCACTAAGGGTGTCGCGGTTATTTTTAATGTCCCTTTCATCGTACTCTTATACGAATCAACAGTTTCTAAAAGTGTATTCAACGCCACTATTTGTTTAAGGCCTTCTGCGTAAAACAACTTTCCCACATCGGTCAATTCAAGCGCCCGCGTCGAACGGTTAAATAAACGTTTGCCCAAATGCTTTTCAAGGCGGGAAATGGCCTTGCTAACCGCAGGTGTTTGCACCTCAATCCGGTCAGCCGCCAAGGTGAAACTACCCTGCTCTACAACGGAGCAAAAGACCTTGATCAGGTAAAATATTTCCTTATCCATTTTTTCCTATTGGGAATATATATATTTCTTTTAAGGTTATTATTAAGAAACAATATCTGCAGCATAATGTCAACTCAACTTACCCGGAGAGAAAGCATACACATGAAATTACTAGCACACTTTATTATCAAAACCCGTCATATCTGCCTATTCGGAATACTGTTTCTGGGTAGTGGACAATTCGCCTATGCAGATATTGTTGATCCGTCACGCACGGAATTTGTTGATTTACAGTTACCTGACAGCTGGTATCTCGGCGAGGTGGCCGGACTTGAATTTACGCCCTCAGGTCAACTTGTGGTGTTTAACCGCGGCTTACACCCCTTATTGGTATTCGATAAACAAGGTCAATTTGAAAAAGAACTCGGCCAAGGCTTGTTTAAGGTGCCACATGGTTTGTTTGTCGATCCTCAGGGCTATATCTGGACAACAGATCAGGAAACCCATCAAGTTCTGAAATTCGACTCATCCGGAAAAATCCACCTTATTCTGGGCCGCAAAGACAGTCCGGGGCTCGGTTGGTTCGACAACGGCTACCAGCTAAACCTGTTAAATGCGCCTAGCGATGTGGCGCTGGATAGTGAGGGAAATATCTACGTCGCCGATGGTGGAAATTATCGGATAGTAAAATATGACAACAAGGGTAATTTTCTGACCACTTGGGGAAATAAAGGTGATGCACCAGGCCTGTTTAATTTTCCACATTCTATTTTAATTGACGATAAAGACGTGATTTATGTGACAGATCGTCAGAATGGCAGGATCCAGATCTTTGATACTCAGGGAGCCTTCATAGATGAATGGACCAATATCGGTTATCCGTACGAACTGGAGCAATATGACCAGAATACACTGATACTAACCGACGCACGCAGCGGTGAAATCAATAAAATAGGAATGGATGGTAAGGTGATTGAACGATTCGGAAAATGGGGTAAAAAAGAATCCGAATTTGGCTTTCCGCACGGACTGGCAATTGACAAGGACAAAATTATCTACGTTGGCGAACTGTTAAACTGGCGAATTCAAAAATACCGATAGTCTATAGCTTCGCTTACCAGCGTGATTGGTGTTCAGCACCCAACAAGCGTTATCAATGAGTTCAGGGTATTCAGACCAAAATCAACAGTGCTCTGAATACCGACTCGATGGTGCCCCTTGCTTTACCATGCTCTAGACCGGAGACACAGCCCAGGCCAAAGGCAACTCCCAAACCGCCAGGTGTCCCCATCGCCGATAGCGTAGTCGCTTTTGCCTGACGGTAACAAAGCTGGGTATTGACGACAGCAGCATTGTAACGTTGAACGGCCAACTCTGTTTGCTGAATCTCTTTGGTCATAAAATAGTGTGCAAGTTGCATGATTATTGCTCCTCAGGTTTTGTTTCCGATGGTTGTGCGCTGTCAGCCATTAGCGTCGAGATTGAAGTGTCCAGGGATATTGTCCTATAGGCGCTTTTGAATAAATTCATCAAACCTTTCAGCAATACAGCATTCAACAGCAGAATGACCAGGGAAATTAATGCCCAGTGCAGTTGCCACTGGTACAGGGCAACAACAACTGTGCCATTAACCGCCAGCCACAATCCAGTCGTCACTGCGACCATTAGTAACGCCGTTATCGCGCAAACAGCAACAGCCTTGAGTGAAAGCCTGATATCCGAGGCAAGCAGCGCCTTTCCTTGGTGCCAACGTAATTGCCAGGCGCTAAACCACCGCTCCAGCGAAGGCAGAACATCCTTAACGGATGCCTCCTCCGCCTTTTCTGCAACTGAATCAACAGTATTGGACTCGGGTCCATTCATTCTTTTATTTCCGGCGCAATAGGCTGGTTAACAACATACCTGCGGCAAAAGCGATTCCAGCTGCCGCTAACGGGTTTTCGGTAGCATAGCGGCGAATGGATGATTGCTGCCATTGAGCCTGAACGGCTTGTTGTTTATCGGCCATTACGTCAGCTGAAGACGAGGCCGTGTGGCGCAATTTCTCCTCAGTTTTGCCGACTCGCTCTGCCAGTGCATCAACAGAATGATGCAAACTGTCTTTCATCTTGTCGGCAATTGGCGACTGTGAATCGCCCATCTGGGCAGATTTTGCACTATTTTCCTGACCTGTTGTGGTAGTACTTCTTTTTGCTTGAGTAGCCATGTCATTCTCCATTGTGGTTAATCAACCGTTACAGCCCGGCTTAGATACTTGTCTGCCGGGATGGGGCTGCTTTCAACATCATAGTTTCACAATAAATAGAGCAACCTTTGTGCCAACAGATTGAATTGAGTGACACAGCTGCCGCAACGGCGCTAAAGCAACATCGCGTTTTCATCAAACTGCGTCATCATCATTAATGGTGTAGGAATTTCATGTTGAGTCAGCAATTTTTTCAATTAGTTGACCAAAAAAAAACCGCGACTGGATCGCGGTTTTTTGTATTCAAATACCAACTCAATCGTCTGTTGCCGCCTCCTGCACTGCTTCACCGGCACTTTCTATATCTTTTCCTGCTCCTTCTACGGTGGCACAAGCACTAACACCAAAGATTAAAACCAGTAATAACAATGTACTGTGCACGAACGATTTTTTATTTATTGCTTTCATATGCTGCTCCTTGTTGCAGTTAGTTATGTAACGTTATGATTCTAGCCTGCTTTATCAGATTCGGCAGTTTTTTCAGGACTATCTGAAAAGCTAATTAAATTTTCGATTTCCATTTTATAGGCTTCAATAAACGCATTGTGTAGCAGGCCTGCAATCGCCTCAATGACAGGAATATCCGGATCCTTTATTTGTCCTTTTATCGGCACTCGAGTCGCTACCAGATTGTGCTTTTGGTTTTCCAGTAATCCGGCCAGAAAACCGCTGGCCATTTCGATAAGCAGTCTAAGAGGGTTATCCTGATCTTCACCGACATCTTTGTCCCAGGAGAAAATATCCAGATCGTAGATACCTGCTTTGATATAACCATCTACTTGTCCTTCCTCGGCAACCAGCTCTGCCGCCAAATCGACTTGACCGGCTTCAATATCAAAAGGTGCATAAAAATCAACAAGCTGATCAAGGTACTGTGCCCCCAAGCGGGACATTTCAAGATTAGCGTCAAAGGTAGGTAGTTTCTTGTTAGGATCGAAGGATGCAGTTAGCTTCAACTCGGCCTTATCCAATACCTGGCCGGTCAAATCTGCGGTAGCAATGGCGGAGCCTTTTTTCTGGTTGACAATATCTTTAACCACACCATTGAGATGCGTAATAAAAAACGCCGCCTGTTTCTTCTCTGCGACTTCCAGATAACGGAAAATTCCGTTTCTGACCTTTAAGGTATCGATGGAAAATAGCACCAGATCATCCGCCAGTCCCAACCAGGTTGTTTGATCCAGGATCGCATCTGATTTAATTGCAGACTGTTCAGGATGTTTCAATAACACCACATCGGGGCGTTCGAACTCCATTTTAGTTACCCAGCGATCTTTAAAAATCGACGACCACAGCAATGACATGCTAATGCTATTGGCACTAAGTAATGAGTAAGTCGCACCTTGCTTATCAAGCTGGTCTATTTTGACATCGTTCAACTGGTAGGCACCACGCCATAAATACAGATCAACATCCCCCACGGTGCCACTGATGCCTTCGGTGTCACGAATAGTCTGATTAACATACCACCTCACCATATCGGGTGCGGCAAGCCGGAGCAGCACCAGCAGTAAAACCGGTATACCAATATAAAGTACTTTCTTTTTCAGGGTATTTTGCATACTGACGGCGAAGCAATCTGCGTACCAGCCTTAGCTTGCGGGTCTGACAAAAATGGCAGGGCGGCGATCCATAGCGGCGCAATCCCGCTATATCTGGTGGTCAGCGATGAGTTTACCGGCAGTAATTTGGCCCTCTTTGCCCGATACAAATATTGAGGCAAATCGTCTGACAACCAGAAAAGCAGGCAAATACAACCGGTATTTACCGACCGCGTGTAATTAATGCACTGGCTTTACGTATGCGTCTATATGTTATTTCAGGTATGGGGCCAAAATCTTGTTCCAGATAGCGTAACCTTTATCGTTCAGATGCAGTCCGTCTTGTCTGAATACAGATTTGTCCGGTTCACCGTCTGCATTAAGTAACGGTGTAGCAACATCCACATAGGTCAGTTTTTCGGTCATATTGGCCAAGGTTTGAATGGTCTGGTTGACCTGCTGCATCAGTGGCCACTGATGCCAGCGGGATAAACTGGGTTTAATTGGTAGAAAAATCACTTCTGCCTGCGGAAAATCCGTGCTAATCCGGCTGAACAGCTGTTTAAGCTGTGCCACAGTGTCCGTCACCGACACGCCACTGGCAATATCATTGTCTCCTACGTAAATCACCACTCGAGCCGGTGTGTATTTGCCTATCACCACCGGGTAGACTTCCAGTACTTCAGCCGTTACAGAGCCGCCAAAACCACGATTTATAACCGGAATATCGGGAAACGCGGTGGCAGTGTGCCAATAACGAATACTGGAACTGCCGACAAACAAGGTCGCCTTTTGCGGAAAGCTGTTTTTACTGTCCCACTGGGCAAAAGCGCTGATCTCGGATTTAAACTTGAAGTCGGCCAAACCATCTAATACTGCCGTTTGGCCCACAGCCAGGCTACTCAGGCATAGTAGGCCTAAACCAATCCATCGAATACCCTTCATTTACTCTCCTTTTTGAGATACATATCATTTATTTTCATGTTAATTGAGTGTGTCATCTTGCCAGTACTTGGTGCCTTTAACGGTTGCCTGCAATGCCAAACCACTTTCGGTTAATTGATAAATGGTGATGTTATCTACAGTGACTTCGCCCGCCACCGCTGCGCCTTTATCGCCGGCCTTGGCTGCCGCATCGGCCTGGGCACCAAAAGCCCAACCCTGTTCAACAAAACGCTGCATGGTTTCGGCATTGTGGAATACGAATACCACCCTGAAGTCTTTAATTCCGGCCCCAAGCCCAACACCGACTTCAGCCATTCTCATGTAAGTGTTGTTGCCATTGCGATTATCGGTCACTACCCCGTAACCACCACCAAAGCTGGCCAGAATAATATTCACGTTGGCATTGTTGAACACCGCATATCCAGGAGCGGCATTGATCTGTGCCCGGGTACTGGGATTAAGTTGATATAATTCCGCCAATACTTCGCCTTTCATTTGTAATATTGCCTGCCGTTGCTGTCCAATAGTGGGGCGTGGAGACACACATCCCGTTAACAGTAAGACTAGTCCAAATATTGTGCCTAACCATTTGATCTTATTCATTAATAGCTCCCGTTATAGGTGTTGCGAGTGAATCATTAAGCGCAGTTTGACTATTTTTTTACCCACTCACCGTTTTGCCACAGATATTGGCCACTGACGGTTTTCTGATACGCTTTCTTGGCGGCCAATATTTCCACTTCTGACAGTTTAATGTTGTTCTTCTTGGCCAGATCTATATATACATCGCGTCGTTTGGCATTAATCTCGGCGACCAGTTCCAGCACTTCTGGCTTGTTCACTACGGCACCTAAATAGCCGGTGTCCTTTTCACCTACCAGTCCTTGTTCTTTGGCCTTGTCAAGATCAAGGGCAAAACTAAAGGCGCTAAACAACAACGTTATACAAGCTATCAATATGTTGACTTTTTTCATCCTCGTTCTCCTTAGAAAAGATCGCTGTCTGCACTGAAAACACTATCCAGCTCTTTATCCACTTTCACTCTGATTTCATGATCAATTTTAACGTTCAGATTAATCGTTATCGGTTCCTTGGTTTCGACTTCCACCCGATGCGTGCAGGCGCTAAGCAAAGCCAACAAAAAAACACTGATGATACTTCTCACATGACTCTCCTGTTTGATAAGTTAACTGCTTCTACTTATTAATCTTTTCCTCGATTTTGTCGGTTAGCGTTTCAGTTAATCTGAGCGCCTCTAACAACACCAGAATATTTTCTTCATGCCCGTAGTTAAAATTAACTTGTTCTTTTTGCAGCGGGTTATAGCCTTGCATGGCAATATCCATTTTTAACAGCCCGTCCGGGGCCAAATTAACCGAGCTATTCAAACTGTTAATCTGCAAGTTTTCCAATAATGCCAACTGCTTTTCCAGTTTGGGTTGCTGGGCCTTGAGCGCATTAAATGCCTGATTGTCATTGATCAACAATTTACCGGCTCCCTGGTTACTTATCTCGCCTTTTGCAATGGAGATATCGCCATTGCTAATCCGGATAGGCAGATTGCCCTTAATCAGCCCACTAACCTCAATGCCCGACTGTTTCTGCAGATCCAGTATTTTAGCAGTATCAATATCACTTAACTTAAGCATGGCGGTTTGATCTCGTCCATCCAACCATAGTTGGTCGATATCAAACTGGCCAGCAAAAATCTGTCCGCTAATATCGCTGGCGCTAAACTGGTTCTGCTGTGCCTGCAACGACGCATCCAGTCCCTGAATAACCACGCCAGCATCAAGCTGTTCAATATGCAGCCTAGCGGGCGCTAACTGAAGACCCGCTGAATCAATCGCGATATTTGACCTATAACTGGCCTGACGGATCAGATTATCCTCATACGCCAATGTCAGATTGTTTATTTCCAGCGGCCCACCACCCTGCAACGTCGCCATATTGGCTTTTATATCTGCATCAAGCTGGCCGGATTGAATACTGATAGCCGGTAACCATTGTTTGGCAATATCGGCAACAGCCGTTAAGGGTTGTTCCGCTATACGTAATCGTAGCTGCTGGTTGGTACTATCCAACTCCGCCTGCAAACCTTTGCCAAGCCCAATCTGATTGTGGCTAGTCACATTTTGGTTATCCAGATCCAGTTGCACTTGGTGCTGCATTTGCACGGCCCCAATAGCATGATGATGGAAACTAATATCAGCAATCAGACTTTTACCTGTAGCCACAAAGCGGCTTAATCCGTTGACGTCAATATCAAACTGACCGGCCACCGCGTTAACTTGCAACGGCGGCTGCGAAATCGACGCAATTTTGCTGTTGGTCACCAGACGGAATTGCTCATAGCGTCCCTCATCAATACGGATCTGAGTCTGAATATCGGCCAATGTCGTATCCTGTTGCCCCAGACTGGCCAGTTGCAGCTCACCATCCAGATTAATCCGGCCATCAGGTTGCAGGCTAAAACTAAACTTGGCATCCAGTTGATTCACTGACCATGATGACAAAGTCAACTGCGCCAGTTGCAGGTTATTATCCTCGCCACTTACCGCCAACCCTTCCTGATTCAATTGCCATTGTCCGCTAGACTGCAATTGGGCCAAGTCTTGCATCGTGCCTTTTATCTGGTAGTGGCCAGCCAACAAGTTGCTATTAAAGCGCCATTCCAAATTAGTGAATTGTAGCTCCAGATTGGCAGCCTTATCAGTTTGGGACTGGAGCGCGCTAACCGATACTTTAGCAGTCCGCACAGACTGGTCGGTTATTGTCAGCAACGCTGGCAAACTCAGTGTTGCCGCAGAAAATCGCAGTGGTTCGGGAATATCTTGGATCAACGCACATTGTTGCTGATGCCCTTTTACAGCAAACTGGCTTAAATCGATTTCGGCGGTGCGGCTTACCCAATCTGCATTTATCCCAACCAGACCATTAGCTTGTAACGCTATCGCGCATTGTTGCCACACAATGCTTTGTTGCAGGTCAAGTTGACTCTGGCTGCGCAAATACTGTCCGTCAAAACTGATATCGGTCACAATGGGAGCCTGCAATACCGAAGGTTCCAGAAACTGTGCGGGGAAATGGGCACTTAACCGGACCAGATCCTGCAATGTCCAGTCGATTCTCGCTGTTATTATCCCGTTTTCCAGCCGCAGTTGTGCCTGCCAATCTGAACTTACTAAAAGTTGATTAGCTGCCGTTTGTTCAATTGTGAGCTGTAACGGCTCGCGCAATTGTTCGGCTTCAACACGCAAATTGTGCACATTTAATGCTGGTAAGTGGGGTGGCAGAGTCAATTCAATAGGGTTGGATGACGATTTAGCGGGGGAAACGCCATTCTCTGCGGGAACAAGAGTCACAATGGCCTGCCCAATGTCCAGTGTATTTTTGCTCCGGCTCCAGACAACATCATAGATTTCTAATCTGGCATCACTATGCTGCAAACATAAATGCTGGATATGTAGATTGAGTCGACTATCCGTATCCCATTCCAGACAGCCCACTGCCAGTTTATAAGGTGCCAAATATGAATTAGCGGCCCAATGCACCAGGGTTGCCCGTGACAGCCATAATACGACCAACATCAACAGCAATATCATCACTGTAAGCCATCGTTTATTCATATCATCCCTCACAATGCCAACATAAATACAGTGTGGCACAGACCTAGTTCAAATTTGAACATTACAACGCTATTTATCTTGCTCATTCAATCGTTTAAGCTGCTGCCAACATCACGCCACCAAGAGAAACTTATGCCCGGAGCCAGTTTACTTACTTTACTCGACGATATTGCCGCAGTGCTAGATGATGTGGCGTTGATGAGCAAAGTTGCCGCCAAGAAAACAGCCGGCGTACTAGGTGACGATTTAGCCCTGAATGCCAATCAGGTCAGTGGTGTCAGGGCTGATCGTGAATTGCCGGTGGTTTGGGCGGTCACCAAAGGCTCGTTGCTAAACAAACTGATTCTGGTGCCGGTGGCGTTATCGCTCAGTTATTTTTTACCCTGGATTATTACCCCGTTGCTGGTGCTTGGCGGTTTATATTTATGCTTTGAAGGTGTGGAAAAAATTGTCCACAGCCTGCAAGCTCAAGCCAAACCGGAACGGGTCCAGGAAGTAGCTGCGTTATCCGATCCTGATTTTGATTTAGTCAGTTTCGAGAAACACAAAATCAAGGGTGCCATCCGCACCGATTTTATCTTGTCTGCCGAAATTATTGTTATCGCACTCGGAACTGTTACCGATGCCGGTTTTGTCAGTCAGGCACTGGTGGTTAGCCTGATTGCATTTACTATGACTTTAGGCGTGTACGGACTGGTTGCTGCTATTGTAAAACTGGATGATGCCGGCTTGTATTTGGTTAAACAAAACCAGCCCCCGACAGGCAATAAGCTTGCCGCCGGTTTAGGCCATATCATGATTGATTTTGCCCCCAAGCTGATGAAGTTTCTGTCAATAGCAGGTACTTTGGCCATGTTTCTGGTCGGAGGCGGGATTATTGTTCACGCTCTGCCGGTTATTCATCATCAGTTACTACACGCCTTTGTCCCTCTGAATCCGCTGCTCGACCTGGGATTAAACCTGCTCGTCGGTCTGCTAAGCGGTGCGCTGGTAGTGTTAGCGGTTAAAGTTTGGCAAAAGTTGTTTTAGTGACCGATGGGCCGAATCCAGGTTATGTAAATTCTTTTATCAGTGCAGCAAAGACAATTTAGTTAAATACTGGTTGCTTTGCTGTTCGTCAATGGCGTAGCGTCTGGCCAGATTGAGGTTGCGCCGCGTTTCATCCACATTACCCAATTCGAAATAGGCTTTGGCTAACCCGAAATAAAAATGGTGGTCAAACTGGTTAAGGGTTTTGGCCCGGCGAAAATGCTGAATCGCTTTTTGCCAGTTACCATTTTGATATTCCTGTTGACCTAGAAAATAATGATAGTAAGGGTTGGATTGGCGTTGTTTGTTGATCCTCCAACGAATTTCATCCGCCTGTTCCTTTCTGTCAGTATGCTCCAGCAAGACCACCAGATTATCCAGTATATTACGGTTATTATCATCCAATGCTAATCCGGCATTATAGACCTGCTCTGCCCATTGATAATGACCGCTCATACGATACAACACGCCAAGGTTGCTCCAACCGGAAATATAGTCTGGGTCAGTTAACATTGCTTGCCTAAAATAGGCATACGCGCGGTTAAAATCTTTGGCTACCAGCGCTTCGGCACCGATATTGTTATAAAACATCGCCAATGCCGTTTTTTTGCCAATTGGATTTTTACGAAAACGACTGCTGGCAAAGCTGTCACTAAAATCCACCTCCAGCGTATCAATCTTATAAGCCTGACCGTCATTGACCGGAGTTTTGGCAAACAACACCAAATTGACATGCCCGTTAAGAAAGCTGACATCCTCACGTAAATTCCAGAATTCCGGAATAACCACATCCTGAAACGTTACGCTAAGTCCGACATATTTTGCCATCGAATAAGCCAATATCGACATGGACAAGCAGTTGGCGGTTTTGCTGTTGAAAGTTTGGCTGGCAACGCCATTGGCGTTGGTTTGATATAGCAGGTTGATTTTTTCAGGATTGAACAACTGTTCGGATAGTTGATCCATCCGCTCAAGTGGCGTAGTTAAAGTCAGAATATTATCCTCAAGATAATCAGTAACCGACCGATCCAGACTGAATACCTGTTGTTCAGTTTCAACCTTTATCTGTTCAAAACCGTCAAAGGCATCATCATGCAGAAAGTTCTTTTCCTGTAAGCTGGCTTCAGGAACGGACGCACAGGCAGTAACCAGCAGCAGCCCCAGTCCAATCAATAAAATGCGACACATATCTGTTACCTCACAGCACAGGTCTATCTAACTAGACCATAAAATAGTGCTTTTAATTCCAGCTTAGGCAACCTGCTAGATTTAGCCAGTTTCAACTATTTTATTTTTGTCATTAAAACGACACATTTATGTCATTTAATAGCTCAGCTAAATAGGGATGAGTGTTAATGAATGGATGGAATCTGCGGCCTACTTTGAACCAAGATGTAAATAAGCATGCTCACAGAATTACAAAAAATACTGGCACTTGAGTCCGTCTCTTCACTTTATCAGCCGATTATTGACAAATATTCCGGCGAAATATTTGCTTATGAAGCCTTAAGTCGCGGTCCGTCTGACAGTGTTTTACACTCCCCCACCCAATTATTCGAGCATGCTCGCCAACATAATTTATTAAGCGCGATGGAAAATGTCTGTCGTAAACGCGCAGTACAGGGGTTTGTTAAACAGCAATTGCCCGGTAAATTGTTTATCAATATTTCTCCCGAAGCGCTGGAACAATCCAATCACCAGAAAGGCCGCACTGTTGAGCTGTTAACCGAATATGGCTTGACCACCAGCCAGGTGGTGATTGAATTAACCGAACAACATGCTGGCACCGACGAAACCGTGTTACTCAACGCATTACGTCATTATCAGGAAATGGGCTTTGCCATCGCGCTGGATGATCTGGGTGCCGGTTATTCATCTTTGCGTTTGTGGTCACAGGCCAAACCGGAATTTGTAAAAATTGACCGGCACTTTATTGAAAACATCGATACCGACAATACCAAGCAGGAATTTGTCCGTTCATTTGTTGAAATCGCCCAGTCAATGCACTGCAAAGTGATTGCCGAAGGCGTCGAAACCCAGGAAGAATTTGAATATCTGTGCCGGTTAAAGATCGATTATTTTCAAGGCTACTATTTTTGTCGCCCCCAAGCCAAGCCGCCTACCAAGATCCAGCTGGACAGTGCCGCCCAGCCCTTGTCCAAACGCAGTAAAAACTATGTCAGTGCCAATAGTCTGGTGGTCCATTCTATCAGTGTACCGGAAAGTTTTAATACCAATGCAGTGGTGCAACTGTTTCAGGACAGACCCAATATCAATTCCATTGCGGTACTTAAAGATAAAAAAGCCATTGGTATTGTCCATCGCAGTGAGTTGCTCGGTTTGTTTAGCAAGCCTTTTGGCCGGGATTTATACGGTAAGGCACCGGTGGCCAACATTATGGAGCGTAAACCACTGACGGTGGATTCCACTCTGAGTATTGATCAGGTCAGCCGTCTGGTAACCTCCCGCGCCCGCTATCATCAGGAAGATGATTTTATTATCTGCAAAAATGGCGATTTTATTGGTATCGGGCTGGTCATCGATTTGCTCAAGCAAATCACCGAAGCGCAAATTAAACAGGCGCGGCATTCCAATCCACTCACCCAGTTGCCCGGTCTGGTGCCCATTAATGACTGCATTGAGCAACTGATCCGGGATGAGCGCAAATTCGTTGTCACCCACTTCGATATTGACCATTTCAAGCCGTTCAACGATGTTTATGGCTTTGCCAAAGGGGATGAAGTGTTGCTGGCGTTAGGCCAGTGTCTGCAAAAATTCGCGTCCAGCAGCCTTGATACAGTGGGTCATATTGGTGGTGATGACTTTATCGTGTTATGGAACAGCGAAGACTGGAAGAATCGTATCAATAATATCGTGCAGTGCTTTAGTCACTCGGTGGCGGATTTTTACCAGCCGGAACACGTTAACATGGGCGGGTTTGTTAGTCCGGACCGCTATGGCGAATCACGCTTTATTCCATTGACCACCTTGTCGGTTGCGGCAGTTGAAATTGAACGTGGTTCGCACCAAAGCGCGTTTGAAGTTTCCAGTTGTCTGTCTCCGCTAAAACACGCAGCCAAGCAGCAACCAGGTCATTCAATGGCGGTCAACCACCTGTCTGCGGTCACGACTATAGGTCAGCATAAACTGAAATTATCGCAAGCCGACGAGCCTGATCCCCTGCCTATAGGAGAGGATATCCCGATCTCCCAATAAAGCCCGCGGCTTTGTCATCTAAATTACATCTAACTGTCATTTCTTGCCCCTAACCTGCCACAACGCATTTTGCGTGCATCGCTGCCAACCTGTTGGCGAACAAGCATATTAATTAAAAAAGGGAACAGGAATGAAAAATAAACTTGCACTATCAATCAGCTTGGCACTGCTAATGGGGCTCAGTGGCTGTAGCGGAGATGACGGAACAGATGGGAGTAACGGCACAGACGGTCAGGATGGGCAATCCGGTCTAAACAGTCTGATTAGCCAAAGCACTTTAGCTATGGGTGACAGCCAATGTGTGTTTGGCGGAACAGCGTTTAATTCCGGGCTGGACAGCAACAGCGATGGCGTATTGGCCGAGAATGAAATTAGCCAAACATCCTATGTCTGCCAACCCAATCCGGTCAGCCAATCAGGTTCATCTTTACCATACTCGGTACTACGTAATGACCTTACCGATGGAGCACGGCCCGACTATCAGTTTGAAATCAGAAATGGCGGTTACGGTTCCGATGCCGCTGCCGATCCCGCTAACAAAAACCGCTTTTATGCTCTGACAGATCGTGGGCCGAATGCTGTATACACCGGCACTATGGGTGCGGGCAAAAAATTCCCGGTTGAAGATTACACACCGCGTATCGGCTTGTTTGAATTGCAGGCCAATGGTGACGTGAAGAAGATCAAGGAAATACTGCTGAAACGTCCGGATGGTTCGTTAATCAGCGGTTTACCCAACAGTTCATCCTTGGGTGGTACTGGTGAAACACCTTATGATGCAGAAGGTAACCCTATTCTGGTGGACAACAGCTTGCCGTATGACGAGCAAACCAACCCGCTGAAACTGGATGACTACGGACTGGACGGCGAAGGTCTGGTTGCCTTGTCTGATGGCACCTTCTGGATCAGTGATGAATATGGTCCGCATATCGTCCATTTTGACGCCGAAGGTAAAGAAATCGAACGTATCAATGCATTCGCCGATGATGAGCGCACTGTCTATAACCTGCCGGCAGAATTCGCCAATCGTCGTGCTAACCGTGGTATGGAAGGTCTGACGGTGACTCCGGACGAAAATACTCTGGTGGGCATTATGCAATCAACCATGCACAACCCGAACAGTTCAGTTAAAAATCTGGATATTACCCGGATTGTGACTATTGACTTGACCACTGGCGAAGTCGGTCAATATCTGTATAAACAGGAAAAAGCACAAAATTCCAATTCGGGTATTGTGGCACTCAGTGCTCATCAGTTTGCTCTGATAGAACGGGACGGCGCGTTTTATAACGACACACCATCAGCGATGAAGTATATCTATAAAATCGATTTATCCGCCGCTACCAACCTGGAAGCCATTAGCGATTCCGGCGATATCCTGCAAGACCCTGCACTGGGATTAACCATCAGCGGATTGACTCTGGAACAAGTTGTGCTGGAACAGGGTTGGACCGCTCTGGAAAGTGCTGGCATTGTTCCGGCCAGTAAAACACTGGTCGCTGATCTTGTTCAACAGGTCAGCTACCCGCACGACAAAATGGAAGGTCTGTGGCTTATTGATAGTAGCCATATAGGTGTGCTGAATGACGATGATTTTGCCACCTGGTCTACTGATGGGGAGCTGGAACAAAAATATCTGGACGCAGGCTTGAACAGGGTTGATCAGAATACGTTATATATTCTGGACAACCTGGATCTGACCACTTCTGAATAAAATAGGGATAAATACCCTAGGTCAAGACCATAAATAAAAGCCCACTTTTGCAGTGGGCTTTTTATATTAAAAAATCGCTTTAAATCTTTACGCCTCTTTGGGTTCCTTATCCTCTTTTTCTTCCTTGGCAATATGCACATCCATTTGCGGGAATGGGATGGTAATACCTTCGGCGTCGAAACGAAGTTTAACCGTTTCATGAATATGCCAATACAACGGCCAGTAGTCAGCGGAATTAACCCAGGGTCGCACGATAAAATTAACACTGCTGTCGCCTAACTCCGATACTGCAATGACAGGTGCAGGTTCAGCCAGTATCCTCTCGTCCGAAGCAATAATTTCTTCGAGTAATTTCTTCGCCTTGAGCAAGTCATCGCCATAGCCAATACCAAACAGCATATCCACCCGACGGGTTGGTTTAGCTGAATAATTGGTAATATTATCCCCATAAATTTTGCCATTAGGGATAATAATTTGCTTGTTGTCACCACTGCGTATTTGGGTATTAAAAATGCTGATCCCCTCTACAATACCGGTTGCGCCACCTGCTTCGATAAAATCGCCGGTCTTGAAGGGTCGGAATACCAGCAACATCACTCCGGCGGCAAAGTTTTGCAACGAACCTTGCAGTGACAAACCAATGGCTAAACCTGCAGCACCTAATAACGCAACCAACGAAGTCGTATCGACGCCCAGTTCGTTTAATGACGCAACAATCACAAACAACATCAAAATGGCATGCACAATGGCCTGAATAAAGGCAATCAGCATGTCATCATATTTCGCCTTGCCCAGCATTTTGCCCAATAAGCCGGTAAGGACATTAACCACTATCCGGCCGACGATATAAATAATAATCGCCAATCCGATATTGATGGCCCAGGGAATAACATAGGTATCAGCCATGTCCTGCATTTGTTGTTGATCAAAATCAAACATAAGCACTTCTCCATTTAGCTAAGGCGTGTTGAACAGGTAAACAATTTGCAATAATAGTCACAGTATTTCGCTTTATTCTATCTTTTTAAACACGTTGAGCAATCAAACCTTGGCTCAACTCATTTTTGTCAGCCAACCCAATGGTGCCAGCTTAAAGATATAACGCATCAAAGCCCACGGCCAGAATGGAACGAATGCGCTGGCTTTTTCTGCTTCAATAGCACTAACCATCGAACGACAACCTGTTACTGTATCCACCATAAAAGGCACTTTTTTGACTTTTTCATTAATTTCACTGCGGATAAAGCCGGGATGCAAAGTCGTCACCTTGATGGGGGTACCCAACAAGTCCACTCTCATCCCCTCACTGAGTGAAGACAAAGCCGCTTTACTGGCTGCATAAACGGTAAGTGCCCTGCGGAATCCACGCACCGCACTAAAAGAAGAAATAGTGACCAGATGACCATGATTCTGTTTACGGAAGATTTCCAGTGCGGCCTCGCATTGGGCCAGAGCCGAGACAAAGTTGGTAATCGCCGTCTGTTTATTGGCCTCAAAATAGCCGGTACCAATAGATGCCCCTTTGCCCATACCGGCATTGACAATGACCCGATCCAGCTGCCCCAGTTCAGCCTCAAATTCGGCAAACACGCTAAACACTTGGGGGTGATCATTGACATCCAATGATTTGATAATGACTTTAATGTGCGGATAAGTGGCTTGTAATTCCTGCTGCAATTGCTGCAGGTTTTCAATACGTCTGGCACATAATGCCAAATTACGCCCTTTGGCGGCAAACTGACGGGCCATTTCTCGTCCCAGACCGGAACTGGCTCCGGTAATCAATATATTTTGTCGTGTCATTGCAGTCCTTAAAGACAGATAATATTGCTATTTATAACTAATTAGATGCTGATACTCGCCTTCAAACAAGCTGTGCTCATTTAAGCTGGATAACACCAGCCCATTGCGACTGACAAACAGCTTGGTGACGCCACAGTTATTCAGTGTCCAGTTAAGGCGTAACATGTTTTTCGCTTCAATCCCCAGCAGCTGCTGGCTTACCAGCGCTATCGGTCCGCCGGAAGTAAATACCAGCACCCGCTTTTTACCTTTGGCTGCGACCAGCGTATTGGCTAAAGCCTGTTTGATCCGGCGCACAAATTGCGGCCAGCTTTCACTATAGTCGGCATCATGTTCGCCACTGATCCAGCGATTAATGGCCATTTCAAACTCCTGCTGAAACACTAGTGCCGGATGGTCAAATTCGGCCAAATAGTTTTTCATTTGTTCGGCTGAGGCAAAATGCGGGTTATGTCTGAGTAAAATTTGCTGATGATCGTATTCGCGCCAATTGTCATCTGCTAGCTGATCAAACTTGAGTTGGACAAATTCACTCATACAATATTGCATGGTCTGGACGTGACGACGCATACCGCCATGAATCACTTTATCGACACTGGCCAAACGCTGTTGTAACCCTTCACCCAGCCGTTTAGCCTGTTTTATTCCCAGCGCAGACAATTCATCATATTCGGCGGCATCGAACGACGCTTGTCCATGGCGAATAAGGTAAATACTGGTCATTATCTAAGCCCTTTACCTGAAGTCTTGATCACCTTCCGACATCGCCACATCAGATAATGGACGTACAACCAGAAATGCTTAAAAGCCGGATTGCGGGTTTGTTTGTGGTGATAGCGATAATATATTTGTTGCGCAATCGCTGCCAGACGAAAGAGCCCATAAACTTCATAAAAAGCAAAATCGGCCACATCAACCTGCATTTTTTCGCAGTAGTAAGCAATAATTTGCTGACGGGTTAACATTCCCGGCAGATGAGTAGGCTGACGGCGCGTAGCATGGGCCATAAAATCATCCCCGGCTTCCACCCAATAAGCCAAACTGTTACCCAAATCCATCAACGGATCACCCAGTGTTGCCAGTTCCCAGTCCAGTACACCGATAATGCGGGTCGGCTGCTCGACATCCAGCACCAGATTATCCAGTCGAAAATCGTTGTGGGTCAGGCAAATGCGCTCATTGTCTGGCATATTATGCTGTAACCAGCGGATCACCTTATTGCCTTTGGGCACATTCCAGCTACGCGCTTTTTGATAACGCTCACACCAGCCATCAATCTGCCGACGGGTGTAGCCTTCACCTTTGCCCAAATGCTGTAAATCGGCGGCAACAATATCAACCTGATGCAAATTGATTAAGGCGTCCAGCGCATTGGTACACAGTTGTCTGGCCTTGTCGGGGTCAAGTTTCATTCCCGCGGGGAAATTACGCCTTGGTACAATACCCTCCAGCTTTTCCATCACATAAAACTCGGCACCTATGACATCCTTGTTATCACAATAGGCCAACATAGTCGGTACATAAGGAAAAACCGGTTTCAGTGCTTGTTGTAAGCGAAATTCGCGTCCCATATCGTGCGCACCTTTAGGTTTGGTGCCCGCCGGGCCACGGCGCAAGATTAGTTGCTTTCCGGCAAAGGTTAGACAGTACGTCCAGTTAGACGCGCCACCGGAGTATTGGCTCACCTGTGGCTCCCCCTGCAAACCATCTATATGTTGTTGTAGCCAGGGAACTAGGCTATCCAGCGGTAATTCCTCACCACTGCGTACCTGTCCGGCTTTATCCAGCAAATCTGTCATCGTTTTGTCATTCGGCGTGTTTGTTTAAGCATATAATTCAGATACATCTTTTGCGGTAATAAGCGTTTGAGCATAAAAGCCATATGCCCTACTTTATCAGGTGTAATCAAAAACGTCCGTTTTTCGATTGCGTTAAAAATCCGCTCAGCAACCTGTTCAGCTGTTAAGGACGCACGGTTCAGATACTTGTTTACTGCCACATGCATTTCCGGTTCAGCCGTTTGCAAGGATTCCGCCAAATTGGTTTTAAAAAATGTAGGACAAACTACAGTGACACCGATATTGTCACCGTCCAGCTCCAGCCGCATGGTTTCCGAGAATGCCACTACCGCCGATTTAACCGCATTGTAACTGGCCATACGTGGAATAGGCGTTAATCCTGCCTGCGAGGCAATATTGACAAAATAGCCTCCGCCCTGTTGGCGAAACACAGGCGCAAATATTTTACTGACCCGAACCATCCCCAGCAAATTGACATCCAGTACCCGCTGCCATTGTTCTATGCTTTCGGTTTCCAGTCGTCCGGCACTGGCGATACCGGCGTTGTTGACCACTATGTCCACGCCTTGCCACTGTTGCTGCAAATGCTCGGCGACGGCCTCCAAATCGGCCTGTCGGGTAATATCGCACAGGACAAAACTGCCTGTTCCTCCTGCCTGGTGGATATCATCCAGAGTTTGCTGGGCACGTTCACTGTGCACATCACCAATACACACATAAGCACCCTGCTTCGCCCATTTTAATGCCAATGTACGACCTAGGCCTGAGGCGCCGCCGGTGATAAATATCCGCAAATTCATCTTCGCTCCTTGTCGTTACCCTTATATTTAGCCAGTTCCAGCCGCGACACCATGGCTTTATGCACCTCGTCCGGGCCATCGGCCAGGCGCAACGCGCGCGCCATGGCCATAAAGCGGGATAAGGGCAAATCGTTGCACATACCGGCACCACCGTGGATCTGAATCGCCATATCCACCACTTTTTCCAGCATATTGGGTACCACGACTTTAATTGCCGATATCTCAGTCATGGCATTTTTAACCCCGGCATGATCAATTTTCCAGGCCGCCGACAGCGTTAGTAAACGCGCCTGATCGATAGCAATACGCGCATCGGCGATGCGCTCCAGATTACCACCCAATTGCAATAAAGGTTTGCCAAACGCAATCCTCTGCGAGCCGCGCTGAATAGCCAGTTGCAGCGATTTTTCAGCCGCCCCGATGGCGCGCATACAGTGATGAATGCGGCCCGGACCCAAACGGCCTTGAGCAATAGCAAAGCCTTTGCCCAGCCCCATAATCAGATTGCTTTTTGACAGCCTGACATGATCAAATTCAACTTCACCGTGACCATAAGGCGCATCATATTCACCATAGGCTGTCAGCATGCGTTTAATTTTGACGCCAGCGCTGTCCAGCGGTACCAGCACCATACTGTGTTGGCTATGGCGCTCATTGTCGGGATTTGACAGTCCCATAAAAATACCGACTTTGGCATTGGGATGACCCAATCCGGTTGACCACCATTTGCGACCATTGAGCACTAACTCATCGCCATCTTCACTAATAGTCGCTTGCATATTAGTGGCATCGGATGACGCGACTTGCGGTTCGGTCATAAAAAACACCGAACGAATATCACCGGCCAGTAACGGCGTTAACCACTGCTGTTTTTGCTGTTCGGAGCCAAAGTGATAGAGCACCTCCATATTGCCGGTATCCGGCGCATTGCAGTTGAATATTTCCGGCGCCACCAATGACTGGCCCATTCGCTCAGCCAACGGTGCATATTCAAGACAACTCAGTCCCTGTCCCAATTTGTTGTCCGGTAAAAACAGGTTCCATAGCCCGGCTTGGCGAGCTTGCTGCTTCAACTGTTCAGTATGGGGACAGATTTGCCATTCACGCCAGTCTAGGCGTTCATTATGGCTATGATGTTGGAGAATATTCTGCTCGAGGGGTTCCACCTGGGAGGTAATGAATTGGTCTAATCGGGCAAGATAATCCTGGCTCTTGTTACTGTGTTGGAAGTTCATTTGCTGTGGCTCCAGTTTAAACCGAGTTCAGTCCAGCTTATAACGCTTCAAAACATGAACGAAATGAATTATTTTACCAATATAAAATGAATCAAATTCATTGTGAAACTTATGCCTAAGGCCAAATCTCTACAACAGCTGGATCTTAATTTACTCAAAGTCTTTGAATGCCTGTACCGCGAGCAAAATATGACCCGTTGCGCCACTTTGTTGCATCTGACCCCGTCGGCCGTCAGTCATGCGGTCAAACGTTTACGCGATGCTTTGCAGGATGAACTGTTTGTACGCAGCGGCAGCAAAATGCTCCCCACCTCAGCATGCGCAGGGATGGCACCTGCACTACTGGATAATTTGGCCAGACTCAGACAAATATTGCAGCAGCTGGGACATTTTGACGCCAGCCAAACCACGCGGCATTATCGGATTGGTCTGCATTATGCCCAAGAAGCCTCGATATTGTCTCCGCTGATGACAGGTATCAATCAACTTGCCCCTAACGCGACCCTTTCCAGCGTCCATGTTAATCGCCATTCGTTGCAACAGGAGCTGGGAGCCGGACATCTGGACGCGGTTATCGATGTTGCCTTACCGATCAAATCACCGGTTTTGCATAAAAAGTTGATGACTGACAATTTTGCCATATTGGCCAATCAGCAACATTATCCGGATGAGACAATAACTAAAGCTCAGTATATTGGTGGCCGGCATATTGCAGTATCCAATCGCCCCACCGGCATGGTGATCGAAGATATAGGTTTGTCGCAACTGGGAGTCAATCGCGATATTGCCTTGCGCTGCCAGCACTATGCCACGGCCAGAGATATTGTGTCGCAATCCGATCTGTTATTAACCTTGCCAGCCAGATTGGCCACAGAGCTTATTCAGTCCGGATTGCATCTGCTCGACCTGCCTTATCCGCTAGCACCGATGGATATTCATTTATATTGGCACAGCCACACCGAGCACGATCCGGCGCAAATCTGGTTTCGTCAACAGATTACCCAGGTGATTAGAATTTAATGCTCTTTATGTCGAACTGCCGGTCTTACCGGTTTAGTTGCCGGTCTGGAATAATGGCGTTTGACGCCAGGTTCGGAACGGGTCGGGCGGACATTATCCGGCTGATTGTAACGCTCCACCTTATTAGGTCTTACCACGCTCACTTCTCGATTGACAGTGGATTGAACGGGTTCAGCCTTTTGCTGGTGGGTGACTCTCGGGCGGACTGGCTCAGATACCTCTCTTTGTGCTCGATAAGACTTTAGCTCGGGACGCACCGCTTCAACCTTACGAATAGGCCTGTCGTTATTGTCGCCCTGCTTGAATTGCTGCTGGCGCGGTGATCCATGCTCTTCACGCTGGGCATGTTTGACCACATTGTGCTGGTTCAGACGTTCTGTCGGATTCACTTTAACCGGCTTAGAACGTTGTTGCTTAAGCTGTTGCTGCACACTTTGCGCCCTGACAAGCGGTTTTTGATGTTCGGCGCGAACAGGTTGTGGACCCACCATTTTACGGTTATCCAACTGATGGCGATTGTCACGGTTGATGACCTTATGGCGACTGCCGCCCTGCTCAATAGAGCGCACTACCTTGTTATTCATATAGCGAGCATTACGACGATGCACTTTGTCATGTTGCCAACGTTGATATTCTTTCGTCCGTACACGCTGATGGCGATCCACCGGATAAGGGTGATTCCTGTATTCGTAATTCACCACAACCTGGCGTCTGTGCCAGTGAAAACCGCCAAAATAAAAGCTTGGCTGTATAATAACGCGAGGGCCCCAATAAAAACCGGCATAGCTCACATAATGCACCGGAGTGTGCCAGTATAGTGGCGGATAACCGTCCCACCACCAATTTCCGTATACCACCCGGGTATCATAATAAGGCACATACACCACTTCTTTTTGCACGGTTTCAATCACGATCTCGTCTTGATCCTCAACCACCTCAATATATTGATTGTTTGTCAGTGAACCCTGTTCATAAGCTTTATGCCGCAAGTTTTGCACTGTAGATAAAACCTGCGCTTCATTGGCCAGAAAGGCATCACCCAAGTCTTGTAACCAGCTCAGATCGTCACTGAGTTTGTTAAGTAAATCGGTAAAGGGGGTTAGTGCTTTGACACTGGGATCCCAGCTTTTACTTTCAACTGCGTCCAGTGTTTGCTGCTCATCCAGTTCCTTGTTGTTATTGCGCCAGCGGGCTGCCTGCACCACTTCTAGCGGATAAGTCGATGCAACCAGAATATGTGACAACAAAGTATCCGGATACAATGCAATAGGTGCGAGCATTTGATCCAGCTCGGCCTGATTCAATTCAACCTGTTCCTGCTCACTTTCCACAGCAACCACACTTTCCTGCGCCTGTACCACCGATAAAGGCAAGCCACTTAGCAATGACAACGGAGCCATATAGCCTAGTAATAATGTTTTGAATCTATTCATACCAGCATCCTGTTTAATGGTTTCACTTAACAAGCAAAGATGAGACCCTCTAAGATAAGTGTAGTTATAAGGCGTTAACACTTAACCCCGGCTGAATCGAAGCTGATATGCCAATTAACTGACCTCAGTTCAACTGATTATTAGCACCACTCATCGGATATGTATCAGCTTTGCGCTTTAAAAAGCGCCATTCCTCTGTAAACTTGCGCAATGGATTTATTAATCCATCCTTCAAGCTGTTTTAATCTGTTTTAATTACTAAGGGGTTTAATTGTATGACGCGTTGTTTAAGCGTTTATCGTTTGCTATTGCCATTTTTAGCGCTGGGCTATTCAATTAGCGTCAATGCCCAGTCACGCGGGCCGGACAAGCCGGTAATGGTGGTAGCGCAACCTTTACCCTTTGAAACAGAACAAACCCGGGTAGATGCAGTGGGCACTGCCGAGGCTTTTAAGTCAGTTGATTTGTTTCCGGCCGCGGCCGATAAAGTGACCCAGGTCAATTTCGTTCCCGGCCAGCGGGTGAACAAAAACGAGGTACTTATTGAACTGGATGCCCGTCGCCAAAAAGTTGCAGTAACCCGGGCAGAAATCCAGCTTAAAGAGGCCGAGCGCTCACTCAAACGATTACAGGACAGTAAACAGGTTGGTGCGGTAACTGAAAGTGCGCTGGATCAGGCCAAAACTCAACGGGACTTGGCCAAAGTGGCATTACAGGATGCTCAGTCAGATTTGCAGGATCGGCGATTACTTGCCCCTTTTACCGGCATTGTTGGGCTTACCAGTATTGAAGTCGGCGATCGCATCACCATGCAAACTCTGGTGACGACCATTGATTCTCGCGAAAAGTTATATGTCAATTTCAGTGCCCCCGAAAGCGCACTTGATCTGCTACTGGGCGACGCGGAAGTAACACTGCATCCCTGGACTGATCGCAGCAAGACACTGAGCGCCACTATCGCCCAACTTGATTCAAGGGTGGATCAGCAGGCTCGCACCATTCGCGCTCGGGCCTTGCTGGAAAACCCGCATGATGCCTTTCGACCCGGTATGAGTTTTAGGGTAAACCTGTTGGTAAAAGGTCAACTTTACGCCGCCATTCCCGAAGCAGCCCTGTCCTGGGGAGCTACTGGCGCCTATATTTGGTTGGCTAAACAGGGTAAAGCGCAAAAAGTTGCAGTGCAGGTTAAACAACGTTTACGTGGGCGCATATTAGTAGACGGGCCGCTTTCACCTGACGATCAGCTCATCGTCGAAGGCGTGCAATTATTACGCGAAGGGCAGTCGATACAGTACCAACAAACAACAGGCGCATAAATTATGAGTGACAACCACTCTCCCAACAACATCAATGACTTGCCTTCCCTGTCGATACGTCGCCCGGTGCTGATTGTGGTACTGAACCTGTTGATTATGATTGCCGGGATTGCTGCTATTAACGGTCTGGAAGTCCGTGAATTACCGGACGTTGATCGCCCTATGGTTACCGTCACAGCGGCCTATCCGGGAGGCTCACCGGAAACCGTCGATACTGAAGTGACCAGCAAACTTGAAGGCGCCGTGGCACGAGTGAGCGGGGTTAAATCAATTCGCGCGCAAAGCGAAGAAGGCTCGGCCAGGGTGCGAGTAGAATTTCGTCCAGGCATAAATCTGGAAGACGCCGCCAACGAAACCCGCGAATCGGTCAGCCGGGTTCAGCGGGAACTGCCTGAAGAAGTCGAGCGCCTGTCGATTATCAAGGCGGATAACGATGCGGAATCTGTGGTCAGTCTGGCCATTTCCAGTGACAGCCTGGATATGGAAACCCTCACCCAAAAAGTCGAAGTGGATTTAGCACCTCTATTTTTAAGTATTCCCGGCGTGGCGGATGTACGCCTAAACGGTGAACGGGAACGCGTATTACGAGTCTCCATCGATCCACTGCGTTTGACCAGTTTCGGTTTATCGGTCACCGATGTGGCCAGTACCCTAAAACAAGCTCCTTTTGATGTGCCGGCTGGCAGCTTGCGATCCACCGATCAGCAACTGATTGTTCGCGCCGATGCCACCTCGATTTCAGCCAGCGAAGTCGAAGATATTATAATCGCTGGTGATACTCGCATTGGCGATATAGCTAGCGTCTATTTTGGCCCGGCAGATGCCCAAAGTATGGTGCGGTTAGATGGCACTCCAGTAATCGGCGTGGGCATCATCCGGCAAGCGCAATCCAATACTATTGAAATTTCCGATGAAGTATTAAAAATGGTCAAGCAGCTGGATAGCCGTTTTCCCGAGCTCAATCTCACCGTCACCTCTGACGATGCCGAGTTTATTCGCGGCTCGGTTGAAGAGGTGATCAGTTCATTATTTTTAACAGTATTACTGGTCGTAATGACATTGTGGGTGTTTATCGGCTCCTGGCGCGCCACCATCATCCCGGCCTTGTCGATCCCGGTGTCACTGGTGGGTGCACTGGCTATCATGTGGATACTGGGTTTCTCGATCAATATTTTAACCTTGCTGGCCCTAGTGTTGGCCACGGGTTTAATCGTTGATGACGCCATTGTCGTTTCGGAAAATATTCAACGCCGTCGAGCTATGGGTTTGGGCCCACGCGCTGCAGCTGTTATTGGCACACGCGAGGTATTCTTTGCCGTTGTCGCCACTACCGCCGTACTGGCAACGGTATTTATTCCCATCGCGTTTTTACCCTCCACTGCCGGTCGGCTTTTTCGTGAGTTTGGCGGCGTATTGGCCGGCTCGGTGATTATCTCTTCTTTTGTAGCCTTATCCCTGGTCCCCGCCCTGACCGCCCGTTTACCGATAAAAAAATCGGCGCGCCACCTGTTTGGCAACATCGGCTACCGCTGTTTGCATTGGTACGATATCAGCCTGAAGTGGAGCCTGCGCTATGGCTGGCTGGTGCTGATTTTAAGTATTCTGGCCGCGGTCATAGCGGGTGCACTTTACACTCGCATAAATAATGAGTTATTACCCTCTGAAGATCGCGGCAATATCCGCATTTTTGCTCGCGGTCCGGATGGTGTCGGAATTAACTTTATGGACAGGCAAGCCAAAAAAATGGAACAGGTGCTGTTGCCCTATGTAAACGGTGGCGACGTTAATTCCATTTATACCGTCGTGGGACAATGGGATCCCAATATTGCTTTTATCACCGTGCCATTATCCAATTGGGACCAACGCAGTCGGTCGCAACAGGATATTATTGAACAAATCAAACCCGGCTTGGCAGATATTCCGGGCGCGCCAGCGCGGGCTTTTGGTTCCAACAGCCTCAACTTGCGTGGCCAGGGTGGCGGACTGGAATTTGCCTTAACCGGTGAAACTTACGAACAAATATATACCGCTGCGCTGGCATTAAGCAAAGAGATTGAAACCCGAATGCCACAATTCGGTATTCCACAAATATCCTATCGACCTACTCAACCACAGCTAAGGGTTAACATCGATCGACGTATGGCCGAAGAGCTGGGCGTGCCACTTAGCGATATTTCCAACACACTGAAAGCCGTGATTAACGGGGATGATATTGTCGATCTGAATGTCGGTGATCAGGCAATACCGATTATCCTGCAATCCGCCGACAGAAATAGCAGCAACCCGTCAGATTTGACCAACTTATATGTCAAATCAAGAGATGGCGGACTCGTGCCATTATCCAGTCTGGCCTATATCAGCGAAGAAGGGGTGGCAGCTGAACTGGAACGTCACGCGCAACGTCGCGCGATTGAAATAGAATTGGAACTACCCGACGATATACCGATTAACGAAGCGGTTGATAGCCTGCGTGAGCTGACCAACAATAACCTGCCCGATGGCATTGGCATGGTGTTCCTGGGTGAAGCGCAAACCTTTGAAGAAACATCACAACAAGTGGCCCTTACCTATGTATTGGCTTTTGTGATTGTACTGCTGGTACTGGCAGCCCAGTTTGAAAGTGTCAATAGCGCTATCGTGGTGATGACCACCGTGCCTTTCGGTATTGCCGCTGCCCTGTTTGCATTATTTTTAACCGGCACCTCTATCAATATCTATTCACAGATTGGACTGGTGATGTTAATTGGTCTGATCGCCAAGAACTCGATTCTGCTGGTGGAATTTGCCGACCAGCTGCGCGACAAAGGTTTAAGTGTTTATGATGCGGTAGTCAAAGCTGGCCATGTACGTTTACGCCCTATCGCGATGACGTTAATCTCCACCGTATTGGGAGGGCTGCCGCTAATTCTGTCCACCGGGGCTGGCGCCGAAGCCCGTAATGCTATTGGCTGGGTGGTATTCGGCGGTTTGGGAATTGCTGTCGTCTTTACTTTATACCTGACCCCGGTGTTATATTTAGGCTTGGCCCGTTTTACTAAGCCTCGAGCGGATGAAACCCAGCGGCTGGAAAAAGAATTAGATGAAGCAGATTCGTCGTCAATATAATCGATTGGGAGTAAACTGATGAAACCTTATATCTCTGTCATCACCTTAAGCGTAAAAGATTTAGATGCAGCAGTCAGGTTTTATCAGGATGGTTTAGGTTTAGCCACCGAGGGAATTATCGGTCAGGAATTTGAATACGGCGCAGTGGCTTTTTTTGATCTGAACCCCGGACTTAAACTGGCGCTTTGGCCTCGGGAGAGTCTTGTTCATGATACCGGGTTAACTTCGACAACAGCGTCCCCCACCGAATTTAGCATTGGCCATAATGTGATGTCCCGCCAACAAGTTGATCAAATTATGGTAAACGCGGAAAAGGCGGGGGCTACTATTGTCAAACAAGCGCAAGATGCATTTTGGGGTGGGTATTCGGGGTATTTTCAGGATCTGGATGGCCATTTATGGGAAATCGTCTGGAATCCGCAATTATTGCCTGCAATATAACTAGAGGCGGCGTTGCAATGACTCAACCTATTCACAGCATAGTGGTTAGCGATATTTTTGGCCGCACCGGTGCGCTGGAACATTTCTGTGCCGATCTCGGCTTTGTTACGCAAATTGTTGATCCCTACCAAGGCAGCGATATGGCATTTGCTAATGAATCAGAGGCGTATCAATATTTTATCTCTGAAGTGGGGCTGCCCCGCTACACACAGTTACTGCAATCCGCACTTTCAAGGAATAACAACGCAACGCGTTTAATCGGATTTAGCGTTGGTGCCGCCGCAATTTGGCAAAATTCGCATAGGTTAAAAGATATAGGCATACAACAAGCCGTATGTTTTTATGGCTCACAGATTCGGCACGCCACTGATATCGAACCGGATATCAACCTGACTGTGGTAATGCCACAAACCGAAGCGCATTTTTGTGTTGATAAACTGTCCGCACAATTGGTCAGCAAACCGTCCGTGCAGGTTCTGCCCTCCGGTTATATGCACGGTTTTATGAACAAGCTGTCGAACAACTTTTCGCCCGATGCCTACCATTTCTATCTGAATTGGCTAAAAACTCGTTTCGCTCTAGGGTAATTCAATGGTTTCAGGATAGGGGGAGAGATACGCCGATTGCTGCATCCTTACATTAGCTCGCATACCGGGTGGTTATTGCTGGCTATGTTTTTCTGTGGCGACCTGCTTACCAGTCAAATAGTCATTCACCCGTTGTTGATAATCTGCCACCACAGCTTCAGGTAACCATTTTTGATAAAACGGCACAAAAACCGATAACACATCACTATGTTGCAGAATACGGTTGATATCTCCTATATGTCGTTGGCTTGCCGGACTTTTTTTGCACGAAAAATAGGTTTCAAATAGAGGCGGTACTCCGGCAATGGGGATATACCGGACTTTATCGATATTTTCTGCAGACTGGAACTCGAATAGCCCCACTTCGGTAGGATAACCGAAGGTGTAATCAAAACGTTTTGCTACCAGTAAATCTATTGCCTTATACCTGCTGTCCATGATTGAGGTCAACGCAATACCCTGAAATTTAAATAACAATTTATCTATTTCAGGACTATAGCTACGCGCCTGATTGATACCCAGAATCAGATGTTGCTGCAATAACTGGTACAAATCTACCTTGCCTTGTGGGTCGATGTAGGTGTCAAAACGTTCGTCACCTGTGCGGATCAGCACACCATTGGGCAGGATCGGTAGCATGGGCCTGGAATAATCCATATATTCATTACGCTGTTCGGAGAAAAGTAAATCTGATGTGCAGAAATTCGCGTCGGTTTTCATCAGTGCCTCATAGCGCGGAAAACTGCTCAACGAGATGTGATGCTGGTATTCAGGCAACCTCGACATCATGTAGCCGTCCAGTTCATCACAGTAGCCTTTTTGCTGCTCGTCATCCGGCATATGGCATGGGGCAAAATCAGCAATCAGCCAATTAATTTCACCGGCCTGTAAACGCAGTGACAAAAGACCCCATAGCGTCAGGAACAGTAACGGATGTCTATTCATTGTTGTTCAATCTAAAGGCATTGCTGTTAATTAATTAAGGCAGCTAATCCGCTTTTTATCAACACTGCTGATAACAACCGATATCAGACATGAAAGGTCGTTCCGTCAATCAGACAGGCGGGCTCTGTTAAGTCGACTGCTTAGTCATCAACACTAAAGCTATACAGCATTTTATGCTGATAGGTTTGACCGGGATACAGAATGGCTGAAGGAAAATTCGCCTGATTCGGCGCATCCGGGAAGGCTTGTGGTTCAAGACACAAACCGCTATAGGGCGCAAAACGGCCGCCCAGATAGTTACCACTATAAAACTGCACTCCGGGCTGATTGGAATACACTTCCAACAAACGGCCTGTTACAGGTTCCGACACTTTGGCGACAGGAATCTGCATCTCCCTGCAGGATGAATTCACAGCATAATTATGATCATAGCCTTTGGCCAAAATCTGCTGCGGGTGCTGTTGGTCAAGCCCGCTGGCGACGGCTTTTGCCACCGTAAAATCAAATGCATTATCTTTAACGCTTAACAGCTCACCGGTTGGAATCCCCAGTGCATCGGTTGGCACTATGGCATCCGCGTTAATCTGGACTATATGCTGACCTATATCGCCGCCAGCAGCCAAATTAAAATAAGGATGCTGGGTAAAACTGACCGGCGTGGCCTGATCACATTCGGCCTGAAAATCCATCCGCAACTGGTTATCATCGGTTAGCAGATATTTGAGTCGGATATCCATATTGCCCGGGTAACCTTCCTCACCATCAAGACTGCGGGTGCTGAACATCAGTCCCTGCCCCTGATGTTCGGTCAATGTCTCAACCTTCCAAAGCTTGCGATGAAAGCCGCTTTCCCCACCATGTAAATGATTGGGCGCCTGGTTACAGGTTAATTGATAGGTATTGCCATCAAGGCGGAACTGTCCATTGGCGATGCGGTTGGCAAAGCGGCCCACTACGATCCCCATATAAAACGGATCATCCAGATAGCCCTGCAAATCATCATAGCCGAGCAAAATATTGTCGATTTTGCCATTACGATCCGCAACAGCTATCTCACGCAGAGTGGCGCCCAAATTGAGCATGCTGACGCGTGCACCTTGTGAGTTAGTGAGCTGGTATTCGATGACAGGGTGATCCTGGAAAAAGCCGATCTGGCGTTGCGTAATTGACAAGGTAATACCCGAAGTAATTGAAATTTATTAAATATTATCATTGTGTCCTATACTCAGGCCACTTGATTCGTTACGGAATTAACAGGAAAAACTGCGATGAATGACATAGACAATCTAATCACCTTTTTCGGCTGGTGTACTGTGGTCAATATAGCTGTTTTGCTCTTTGCCACTATAGTGTTGGCCACGTTTGGCACCGCTATTAGCAAGCTTCACAGCAAAATGTTCAATATGCGTCAGGACGCTCTACATACTGTCTATATGCAATATTTGTCGCACTATAAATTGGCTATTTTCATGCTCAATCTAACGCCTTATATTGCGCTAAAAATCCTGAATTTATAGGCCGTGTGAACTTTTGCTATGTTGCAATAGCGCCAGCGCACCATATAGGCCAGAGATGTCTCCCAGTCCTGGTCTGACAATAATCTGCTCAAAATTGACGGGAGAACACAGATAACCGGCCAGGCTTTGTTCGGTCAGACGAGTGATGCGTTCTACTAAATCCGGTTTAGCCATCACTCCGCCACCCAGAATGATTTTGTGGGGACTGAGAGTTAATAGCAAATTATGACAAAGATGTGCAATGGCGTCGGCGACTACCTGCCAGGCCTGATGCGAATCCGCCAGTTGCTCGGCAGGCACACCCCAGATTTTATTGATCGCGCTACCGGCGGCCAAGCCTTCTACGCAGCTATCATGGTAGGGGCAGGCACATTCAACCCTGTGAGGATTGGGAATTTGTAAATGACCTATTTCGGGATGAACCAAGCCATGCAAGGGTTGACCATTGATTACCACCCCACCTCCAATTCCGGTTCCGACCGTAATATAGACCGCCACCTCGGCACCTTGCGCCGCCCCCCACATGACTTCTGCCAACGCAGCTGCATTGACATCGGTATCAATTATTACCTGGCAGTTCAGCTGCTGTTCCAGCAATGTTTTAATTGGCGTGTTCAGCCAGCCGGGTTTAGGCGTTTGCGTGATGTGACCAAAGTGAGCTGAATCCGCATCAAGATCAAGTGGACCAAAACAGGCGAGTCCCAGCTGGCTGAACTGATACCCCTGTTGTCGCTGTTGCTGAAAAAAATCGACTGTTTGCTGCAAGGTTTGCTCGGGATTGGTGGTAGCAATCCGCTGCTGTACCAGGATATTTTTGTTACTGTCCATCAGGGCACAATTGAATTTGGTGCCCCCGGCTTCAATAACGGCGTAGTTATCAGTCATTATTTCTGATCGACTTGATGATTTCGGTCGTGGAGACGCCGTCTTCAAAATTCAGCACCAGCACTTCGCCACCGTTAGCCCAAACCTGTTTACTGCCAGCAATGTCCTCGGCTTTATAATCACCACCTTTAACCAGCACATCAGGCAAAATTTCGCTGATCACCCGCTCCGGGGTTTCTTCACTAAAACTGAAAACCCAATCTACCGATGCCAGGCCGGCCAACACTGACATACGTCGCTGAATACCATTGACCGGTCGCCCCTGGCCTTTAAGCACTTTAACCGACTCATCGCTGTTAACCGCTACAATCAGACGATCACCTAATTTGCACGCATTTTCCAGATAAGACACATGACCAGCATGTAAAATATCAAAACAACCATTGGTCATTACTACTTTTTCACCACGCAGTTTGGCAGCGTTAACCGCTATTTTAAGTTGTTGCTCGGTCATCACTCCGCGGCCAATTTCAGATTCAGACGCTACCGCAACCGCCAATTCATTTACGCTGACCGTCGAAGTCCCCAATTTACCCACCACTACACCGGCGGCGGCATTGGCTATCGCGCAGGCATCAGGCCAGTTGGCTCCTGCCGCAAAAGCGCTGGCCAAGGTTGCGATCACCGTATCGCCGGCGCCCGTTACGTCATAGACCTCTTTGGCTTTGGCCGGTAAATGCAACTCTTCATGATCAGCCCGAATAAAGGTCATGCCTTTTTCTGAACGGGTTACCAGCATGGCATCAAATTGATGCTTAACCGCCAGTTTCTGGGCACTGGTTACCAGTTGTTGTTCTGACTCAAAGGGGTCTGCCACCATGCTAAACTCAGCCATATTCGGTGTCAGCAAGGTAGCGCCGCGATATTTGTCAAAATCACTGCCTTTAGGATCGACCACCACTGCAATATTCTGCTCACGCGCCAGACGAATTAATTGCTGGACGTGACTTAAACAACCTTTGGCATAGTCAGACAAAATCACCACATCAGCTTGCCTTAGCTGCTGCACAAAAGCCTGCTGTAGCGGCGTTTTATCCAAGGCACTGAAGTCTTGTTCAAAATCCAGTCTGATCAATTGCTGGTTACGGCTCAGCACCCGCAGTTTGGTAATAGTGTCGTAGCCTGACTGACGGATAAAATCGCAGTTAATGCCTAGTGCGGTAAGTTGGGTGCGCAAGGTTTCTGCACCAGCGTCATCCCCCGTCATCCCCAGTAATGTGACATTGGCACCCAGTGCAGCCACGTTGAGTGCCACGTTAGCCGCTCCACCCGGACGTTCTTCACTGCTTTCAATTTTAACCACCGGCACCGGCGCTTCTGGCGAAATCCGCCCGGTTGGCCCTAACCAATAGCGATCTAGCATAATATCGCCAACGACTAATACATTAGCCTGTGAAAAATCAGGAAGTTGCATAAATACCTATTTTTGCTGAAAAGCGGTGAGTCATTCGCCGCAAGTGTAACAAATAACCTTTCTTGGCGGAAAGCTGTTATAGCGCACAAGCAACAGGAGCGATTGATCTAAACTCGCACGCTTAATTTGTTTGGGTATAATAGCCGCAAATTTATTACCCGGAACTTCCTTTGCACGTCGTCAAACCTGTTTTTCAATGGTCTTTTCTGGCACCCAAATACTGGCCTACCTGGCTGGCGGTTAGCATTCTATATCTTGTCTCCTGGCTGCCCTATCGCCTGCAATTATGGTTGGGGAAAGGTATAGGCAAATTATTGTCCCGGTTGCTTAAAAGCCGTCGTAAGGTCGCCGAACGTAACTTGCAACTGTGTTTTCCACAAATGCCCGAAGCACAGCGCCAACAGATTCTAGAACAAGCCATGCACAACGCCGGGATGGCATTGCTGGAGTCGGGGATGGGCTGGTGGTGGCCCGACTGGCGAGTAAAAAAATGGTGTAGTGTTGAAGGTTATGAACATATCCAGGCCATTCTGGATAAAGGTAAAGGCGTGCTGGGGCTGGCTATCCACAATATGAACCTGGAAATTAACTGTCGCGGTATCGGCATGGTTCATCCTTCAGTAGTGTTTTACCGCCGCCATAACAATCCACTGATGGAATATTTTCAGTATCATGGTCGGGCACGTTCGAATAAGCTGATGATCCATAAAAAAGGCGTAGCAGAAATGCTAAAATCGCTGAATAACGGTGACTTATGCGTCTACCTGCCCGACCAGGATTATGGCCCCAAGCGCTGTGAATTTGTGCCCTTTTTTGCTGTAGAGGAAACTGCCACCACCACCGGTACCATGATATTTGCCGACAAAGCCAATTGCGAATCAGTGTTTTTATTACCTTTGCGTACTGAGCGGGGTTACGTGATTAAGGTGTTACCCGGACTTGAGAATTTCCCTTCCGGTGACGATAAACTGGATGTGGCAAGGATTAATCGCAAAATTGAAGAAATGATTATGGTCGCTCCTGAACAGTACTTATGGATGCACAAGCGTTTTAAAACACGCCCTAGGGACAACAAGCAATCATTGTATTAACATGAACAGACATTCCCTAAAGCAGTAGCTAGGCGGAAAATATGAATTCATCATCCGAGTTTAAATTCTGGATTAAGCATATAGGCTTGGCGGTCATTTTGATTGTCATCGCTGTGCTGGTGCTGGTACTCAAAAATTACAACAGCAACAAACCGGTCGCTGAAGGCAAACCGGCATCGCGAGATCCGGCACAGAATATGAGTCGGGTCTATTCCCAGCACAGAATGTCGTCCATCGAACCGATTAAAGAAGATAAAGGCGATTTTGTCCTCGATGTGAACACCCCCGACGCTGACATTCAGGATCGCCTAAAAAAAATGGAAAGTCTGCTCAAACCAGTTTCAGGACGCTGGGTGGGCGAACATAAATACCGCACCTTTAAGGCCGGCAGTACGCTGCGAGAAGCCATTACCGATTATGCGCAAAAAGAAGGCATGCAGGTGTTATGGGAGCTGGATCAGGACTTTATTATCAAAAACCATTTCCAGATGGAAAATACCATCGTCGGTTCATTGCTTAAAATCAGCAAAGCCATAGACGCCAGCTTCGACGGCAAAGTGTTGGCCTATTTTTGCCCCAAACAGCGCACCTTGGTGATCACCGAAAAACAGACTCCTTATCTGACCAACACCTGCTCACTGGCTAAAGGCTAATCAACTCCAGCATTAAGCAGATATTTGCCCCATATCTGCCTAACTGACTGGCGCAACGTTTCGAAACGATCACTGTGTTCTAGTATCTGCTTATTCTGTAAGGCCAGGTGATGTCCGGTGTTGCGATATTCAAGGTAAGCCTGAATCAGCTGCTCACCCTCTTTTGCTTCAAACAACCCGGTTTCAACCAAGCCTTCAATAATTCGCACGTTATCCGGCCAACACAACAGACCGCTATGCTGGTGGCTATGGGCCAACACCATAAATTGCACCAGGAATTCAATATCGGCAATCCCGCCCGGATCCTGTTTAAGGTCAAAACTGTCAGCTTTGCCGCGGCTTAAATGATTACGCATTTTCTCCCGCATTGTGACCACGTCTTGCGTCAATGCCGCCAGCTCTCGGGGTCTGGACAAAATTTCGCTACGAATATTGGCCAGGGTGATTGCCAGATCGGTTTCACCGAAAATAAAACGGCTGCGCACCAGGGCTTGATGTTCCCAGGTCCAGGCCTCTTCGCGCTGATATTGGGCAAAGCCCTCGACATGACACACCAGCATGCCGGAATTACCGGACGGACGTAAACGCAGATCCACTTCATACAGTTCACCTGAAGCGGTTTTAGTTGCAAATAAATGCATAATCCGCTGCGCCAGACGAATATAAAACTGCTTGGATTCAATTGATTTTGGTCCGTCAGTCATTTCATTACCCGGACAACCATGCACAAAGACCAAATCCAGATCCGAGCCATAACCCAGTTCAATACCACCCAGTTTACCGTATCCCAGCACTGCAAAGTTCCGCTTGTCCGCAGAAGCCCCCTGCGGTAAACCGTGTTTTTCGACCATCTGTTCCCAGGCCAGCAACACCGTCTGATTAATAATAGCTTCGGCCAGATAGGTCAGATGATCGCTGACTTTCATCACCGCTAAAGCGCCCGTCACATCTGCTGCGGCAATTTTAAGTTGCTGGGTTAACTTGAACTGACGCAAGGTTTCCATTTGCAGTTCCAGATCATCCGGTGAGATCCGCAGCATAAACTGGCGCAATTCGTCCGGATAGGCTCTTAATTCCGGGGTTTGATACAAACTGGCCGGATTGAGTAATTCATCCAGCAGTAACGGAAAGCGGCTAATCTGTTCGGCAATCCAGGGACTGGCATTACACAAACGGATAAGCTGCTTCATCGCACCGGGATTTTCGACTAATAACTCCAGATAGGCAGTGCGACGACAGATGGACTTGATCACCTTGAACAGTCGCTGCAATAACTGGCTATGACTATCAGCCTGACAATGCAACGCCGTATACAATGCCGCCGGCATCAGCTTGTCGAGCGATTCTCGCCCCCGCTGGCCAATTGGCCGATGTTGCATTTCACTGCGAAAATCGGCAAAAAACGGCCAGAACTCCTGAATGTCGTCTTCGCGCAGAAAATTGTCCAGAATAGGCAAAGCTTCATCCAGATCCAGCCCCAACATCCAGAGATCTGTCATTTCCAACCATTTCGACTGTTCCTGATCCTGCTGCTCTTCACCAATTAGCAGCTTGAACTGTTGGCTGACGAGTGCCATTTTGTCAGCCAGATGGGATGAAAACTGTTGATAGTCTTCAAATCCCATCACCGTTGCCAATCGCATCTGGTCAAGGGGATCATCAGGCAGTTGCTGGGTTTGCTGATCGGCAAACTGCTGCAGACATTGTTCTACTTTACGCAGCAACAGGTAACATTCTCGCAGTTGTTCTACATCTTCAGCCGGTAATAACTGGGCATCCTGCAGCGCAGACAAGGTGGTTAATAATGATTGCTGTTGCAAGGCCGCAATACGTCCACCCCTGATAAGTTGCAGGCTCTGGACGATAAACTCCACTTCACGGATACCGCCCTGCCCCAACTTGATATTGCCAACCAGGCCTCTGCGCCTCACTTCCTGACTAATCAGTCCTTTCATTTTGCGCAGCGCCTCAATGGCGCCAAAATCAATGTAGCGGCGATAAACAAAAGGTTGTAACACCTGCATCAGCTGTTCGCTATAGGTGCCGTCCGGGTTGAGGATCCGCCCTTTGACCATGGCATACCGCTCCCAGTCTCGCCCCTGATCCTGATAATAATCTTCAATCGCAGCGAAATGACTGACTAGTGCCCCGCTCTCACCATAGGGGCGCAGACGCATATCCACCCGGAATACCTGACCATCGACGGTAGTTTGATGTAAGGCCGCAATCAGTTTTTGCGCCAGCTTGGTAAAAAACGGCTGATGCTCGATACTTCTTTTTGCACCGCTGATTTCGCCATTTTCGGGATAAATAAAAATCAGATCGATATCGGATGAAAAGTTCAGTTCCTGACCACCCAGTTTGCCCATCCCCATGATCAACATCGGTTGTTCGCCAAACTCTCCACTGGGGAAGCCATATTTCTGCCCCTGATGCTGATATAACCATTGATATGCCTGATTAATTAACGCATCAGCAAGTCTCGAAACCTGAACTAGCGAGGCTTGGATATCCTGCATATTGGTGAGATCGCGCCAGGCAATATGCACCATATAAGCACGCCTGAAGCGGCGCAGAGTCTGATGCAGTTGCTGCTCGTCAGTAACCTTTTCCAGTTCCTTGTGCAGCCCAGATTGATAATCGATATCCGTTTGCTGCAACCGGCCTTCTACCAGCATCTGTCGGGCAATATCCGGATCGACCAGACAACTGTCAGCGATAAAGTCACTTAATGCAAAAATCGATTTCAGTTGACCGGCATATTCCTCCAGCCAGTCAGCTTGTGGATACTTATCACGCAGTTTTTGCCAGCCCGATTCGGCAGCCTGTTGCATCAACTCAGGCAACATAAACAACAACTCCAACCTTTCAATAATAAAAAAGATTAGTATCATGTTTTGGCCATGTTAACGAGAGAGATTAATACAATGGGTTTAAATTTGCCGCTGCTACCCCTAAGTCATCACGAACTGGTTAATATAGGTATAAAGTTGGCCGTCGGGATGTTGCTGATTGGACTAATGCGCTGGATTTACGGGTTGTGGACCAAGATGGACAGCAAACATGAATTGGCCAGCAACGACAACTTTGCGCTGGGTATCAGCATTGCGGGCAGCATATTGTCGCTGAGTATCCTGATTTCCGGGGTGGTTGCCATGACTAACCTGAACGAATACGGCGATCTGGTTATCCGTCTACTGGCCTATGGCACTATTGGCATGTTACTGATCATGTTAGGTCGCATTGCCCACGACAGACTCATTCTCGATGAGCTTAACAAGAATCAGCAGATTTTGGCGCACAACAGCAGTGTTGCGCTGGTCGATGCCGCCAGCAGCGTTGCCACAGCCATCATTGTACGTAGCGTTTTGATATGGGTAGACGGCTTTAATCTCGACGCCATTATCGCCGTATTCAGCGGTTTTGTGGTAGCCATGACCATGCTGTTAACGACAACCCGTTTAATTGAACGACATTTCGCACGCCACAACCAGAATGCCTCGATGCAGAGTATTTTGTGTCAGGGCCAGATAGCGCTGGCGATCCAGCATTCCGGTCATATCATCGGGATGGCGTTAGCGGTGACAGCCACCACCCATATTGTCGAATACACCCCTCATGCCTACGTAAGCAACATGCTAAGTTGGTTAATGGTGGCACTGATCCTGACCCTTACCAATGTATTACTGACTTTCGCGGCCAAGCGCATTGTGTTACAGGATATTGATTTGGTCCGCGAAGTGGATCATCAACACAATATCGGTATCGCCAGTATCGAGATGGTACTGAGTCTGGGTATAGGACTGTTATTACTTGGTGCGGTCAGCTTCTGATTCTGTCAATGGCAAGGCTATCAATCCACCGATTAATGCCAGCTTCTGTGCCCGAGTCAGCTTTTTAACCGCCATCTCGGCTTTCGTTGCCTGACTGCGATCGCCCACCTGAGCACAATAAACCTGTTGTAATGGCCCTTTTCCCTTTAGCGCCTTGGCGGCTTTATTGCCACCACTCTGATGCTCCTCAAACCGGCGCGCCGGATCGGTACTGATACCGGTATAGAGCTGCCCCAAGCGGTTGCGGATAATATACAAATGCCAGCCACTCACTACAGATACCTTTTTGTCTGGATAAAAAAGCCCATCATACAGGACTTTGGTAAGCTAAATGACAGTGAAATGAAATATGCCCACAACTACTGCGAAGCCTTAAAAAAAATGCGAGAATCCATTTTATATTTCTCCTATCCGCCTCAAGGAATCACTATGCAAACCATGAAAACTCGTGCCGCTGTCGCCTGGGAAGCAGGCAAACCATTATCAATTGAAGAAGTCGATTTGCAGTTACCCCAAAAAGGCGAAGTACTGGTCAAAATTATCGCAACCGGTGTTTGCCATACTGATGCCTTTACCTTATCTGGTGAAGATCCTGAAGGTATTTTCCCTGCCATCCTGGGTCACGAAGGAGCCGGGGTGGTATTGCAGGTGGGTGAAGGCGTGACCTCGGTTGAAGTCGGCGATCATGTTATTCCGTTGTATACCCCCGAGTGCGGGGAATGCAAATTCTGCAAATCGGGTAAAACCAATTTGTGCCAGGCGATTCGCACCACTCAGGGTAAAGGACTGATGCCGGATGGCACCAGTCGCTTCAGTAAAGACGGCAAAGCCATTTTCCATTATATGGGTACCTCCACCTTTGCCGAACATACCGTATTACCGGAAATAGCCCTGGCCAAAATTCCCAAACAGGCGCCACTGGAAAAAGTCTGTTTGTTGGGCTGTGGCGTGACCACAGGTATGGGTGCTGTCACCAATGCTGCCAAAGTGCAAGAAGGCGATACAGTAGCGGTATTCGGTTTAGGCGGAATTGGCTTATCAGTATTAATCGGTGCCAAAATGGCCAAAGCAGGCCGTATTATTGCCATTGATATCAATGAAGATAAATTCGAGATTGCCAAACAGTTAGGTGCCACGGATGTGGTTAACCCCAAAGACTATGACAAGTCTATCCAGGAAGTAATTGTAGAGATGACCGACGGCGGTGTGGATTATTCTTTTGAATGTATCGGCAACGTCAATGTGATGCGCTCGGCGCTGGAGTGCTGCCACAAAGGTTGGGGAGAGTCGGTGATTATCGGTGTGGCCGGGGCCGGCCAGGAAATCTCCACCCGTCCCTTCCAGCTGGTCACAGGTCGCGTTTGGCGCGGTACCGCTTTTGGTGGAGTAAAAGGTCGCAGCCAGTTGCCCGACTACGTGCAGCGTTATCTGGACGGAGAGTTTGAACTGGATACCTTTATTACCCATACCATGCCATTGGAACAGATTAACCAGGCTTTTGATTTAATGCATGAAGGTCAATCCATTCGTTCAGTGGTGCATTTTTAGGGAGACGATATGAGCCAGCTAGAGCAAACCTCCTCCAGTAAGCTGTTTGGCGGATGGCAAAACCAGTATCAGCATCAGTCCAGTTGTCTGAACTGCACGATGCGATTTTCCGTTTACTTGCCTCCACAGGCAGAATCGGGCCAGCGTTTGCCGGTGCTCTACTGGTTATCCGGCCTGACCTGCAGCGATGAAAACTTTGTCACCAAAGCCGGTGCACAGTGCGTAGCGGCAGAATTAGGAATCATATTGGTGATCCCGGATACCAGCCCGCGCGGCGACGAGGTACCGGATGACGAGGCCTATGACTTAGGCAAGGGGGCCGGTTTTTATGTCAATGCCACCCAGGCTCCCTGGGACCAGCATTATCATATGTACGATTATATCGTTAACGAATTACCCGCATTGATCACGGCCCATTTTAATGTCCGTGACAAAGCAGCGATTGCCGGTCATTCGATGGGCGGCCACGGTGCACTGGTCATTGCCCTGGCCAACCAGCAAAAATACACTTCGGTTTCCGCCTTTGCCCCCATCGTCAATCCGCTTAACTGTGCCTGGGGACAAAAAGCCTTCCGGCATTATCTGGGCGACGATCAAACTCAATGGCAACAATACGATGCATGTCATTTGCTGCAGCAACAAGGCGGTTTACTCAAGATGCCGATGAAAGTCGATCAGGGCCTGGCTGATAATTTTCTTGAATCACAGTCCTTAACCCGTCCACTGCAAGCGGTGTGCGATAAAATTCAATATCAGGCGGATTTTGGCTATCACCCGGGCTACGATCATAGCTATTACTTTATTAGCAGCTTCATTGAAGCGCATCTGCGTTTTCATTATCAATATTTGCAGTAAACAAAAGTTGATCCCCATCATCCCAATTGCAAATTGACACTAATAATTTTTACCCATTTTGAGGCTAAAAAGGTAATATAAGCGGCTAAAAACAGCGAACCATGGCTTCGCTGTAAAAATAATAATAAGCAGGCTTAATAATGGCTCAACTTTATTTTTATTACTCGGCAATGAATGCGGGTAAATCAACTTCGTTATTACAATCGGCGTATAACTATCAAGAAAGGGGTATGCAAACTGCCCTGTTTACTGCGGCGGTAGATGATCGTTTTGGCAAAGGCGTAATTGCTTCCCGCATTGGTCTTAAAGCCGAAGCCTATTTATTTCAGCAAGATACCGACTTGCTCACACACATCGCTGAGTTACATCAGAATACACCTCTCGATTGCGTATTTATCGATGAAGCCCAGTTTTTAACCAAATCTCAGGTTAAGCAACTTACCGATGTAGTGGATGCGCTGGATATTCCAGTTCTAGCCTATGGTCTGCGCACGGATTTTTCCGGAGAAACCTTTGAAGGCAGTCACCATCTGCTAGCCTGGTCGGATAAAATGATTGAACTTAAAACAGTTTGCCACTGCGGCCGGAAAGCCAGTTTTGTGGTAAGAATGGATGCCCAGGGACAACCTGTCAGGGAGGGAGAGCAAGTCGACGTAGGTGGCAATGACAAATACGTTTCAATGTGTCGAGCGCATTTCAAGCAGCTTGTCTGGTAGTAATTCTGTACTGATTGATAAAGAATATAAATATGAAACTATCTCTGATAAAAACAATAATGATAGCGATAAGCCTACTGGTCACTAATTCTGGCCTAGCGGCAACGAAATCGGAATTACCTGCACAACTCAATGTCAGTTTTGTTCAACACAATGCTGTCATACATGTTTACCAACCCATGATTGCCAGGGTGTATGAAAAGCTGGGTATTGAAGTACATTTTAACAAAGTCGATATTGAACGTTCGTTGTCCCTGCTTAACAACGGCGAACTGGATGCGGATGTGATCCGGGCCGGGGTGGTGGTTGAACAAAATCCCAATATTATTGCTGTCGAACCGGCACTGACCAAGATGGAAGTGGTGTTATATTGCCAGTACACATTAGTTTGTAACAAACAGGCGATGCAGTCCGCAAAGCATATACTGGGCTTGGTCGGCAGTGTTCAACAACATCATCAATTTCTGCACGATGCGGCTGTGGATATTGTCAGTTTTGTCGACTATCAGCGCATGAAAAGAATGTTCGAACTGGGTCGTATCGATTACATGATTAATATTAATGACTTGGGTACGCCACATAATCACCGGATCAACACCTCCTATAAAAGTACAAAACTATATCAACTCAATGGCTATCATTTAATTAATAAAAAATGGGCCCACTTGCTGCCACAATTGAAGCAGGCAATCATTGAAACTCAGCAGGAAATGCATGCAAATAAACTATTCTTGCTGGAACAACCATCAACCAAAACCGGCTTAGACAACGATGGCAAAGTACAAAGCGCAATTTGAAATCCTCAGTTACGGCATCCATACCAAATGGGATGCCGATAGCAAAGCCTTGCCCAAAGTCCGTCAATTTACTACCGAAATACCCGCAGAGATCGATATCGAATTCGGCTTTGTGATCAATATCAAAAAAGCCAAAGGTAAAAAAGTACGCTATTGCATCTATCACCCGGATATTCCCGATGAAAGTGGCGAGCCGATGGCACCTTTTGATGGCGAGGAATATGTACGCAGCAACGACTGGGACTTTTATCTGGGTGATACTATCTGGGCGCCCATCGACAATAAACTGGGAGACTGGCGGATGACACTGGAACTGGATGGCAATATTATCGCAGATAAAACCTTTGAGGTGATCCCGCAGAATCACCTAAAAAGCACGCTAATTTAACCGCAGGTTAATTTAGTCGAACCAGTGACGGGTACGATTGGCAAAGGCCACCAGTGACAACATAACCGGTACTTCGACTAACACTCCCACCACTGTTGCCAACGCCGCACCTGAATGCAACCCGAAAAGAGAGATCGCCACTGCCACCGCCAGCTCAAAAAAATTGGATGTGCCGATCATACAGGCAGGCGCAGCGATATTGTGTGACAACCTCATCTTCCACGCCAGCCAGTAAGCGAGAACGAATATACCGTAGGTTTGAACCAGCAGAGGGATGGCAATCATTAGAATGATCAAAGGCTTGGCCATAATTGTGGTGGCCTGAAAACCGAACAACAGCACTATAGTGATCAACAAACCGACTATGGACCAGGGTTTTAACCTTTGAATATATTGTTGCAACTGCCGATGATCATTGACTTTATCCAGTTTTTTTCGCGTCAAGACTCCCGCAATCAGCGGACAAATCACATATAGCAGCACCGACAACAGCAAGGTTTGCCAGGGCACCTGAATATCATTTATGCCTAATAGCAATGCACAAAGCGGGGCAAAGGCAAAAATCATAATAATATCGTTAACCGATACCTGGACTAATGTGTAATTGGCGTCACCTTGGGTTAACTGACTCCAGACAAATACCATCGCTGTACAAGGAGCAACACCTAACAGGATCATTCCGGCAATGTATTCGCTGGCCGACTGCGGATCGACCCAATCGGCAAATATAAATTTAAAAAACATCCAGCCCAACATGGCCATACTAAAAGGTTTTACCAACCAGTTAATCACCAGAGTTAATAGCAGACCTTGCGGCTTTTTGCCGACGTTTTTAATCGCACTAAAATCAATCTGGATCATCATCGGATAAATCATTAACCAAATCAGTACTGCCACCAGCAGATTCACATGCGCATATTGCCAGGTCGCAATCAGCGCAAAAACACTAGGCAAAGCACTGCCCAGCAGGACACCGGTTACAATACATAAAGCCACCCAAACGGATAAATAACGTTCAAACAGTCCCATCTTATTTCCTTGCTAGTGGGTCACAACAACACCAGGCAATTTAACCATTGCCTTGCGTAACTGGTCCTGATCATCAGATTCCATATTAAGCGCGAGCAACTGTTCAACACGCTGGCTTATCTGAGCAATAGTCTGCTTGAATGCAGTAGCAATAGTCTCATCGCTGCCTTGCAATTTTGACGGATCGCTTAACCCCCAATGAACTTTAACTGCTTTACCAAACCAGAGCGGGCAGCTTTCTGCGGCGGCCGAATCACACAAGGTAATAACAATATCGGGGGAAAAATCGGCAAAATCGTCCCACGACTGACTGCGTAGTCCATCAACTGAGATGCCCACTTCATCCAAATATTTGAGAGAAAGAGGGTGTACTTCACCGCTAGGCTGACTACCGGCACTTTTGGCAATAATACATCCCTGCCCCACATGGTTAGTAATGGCTTCAGATAAAATACTGCGGCAACGATTATGAGTGCAGATATACAAAATTTTCATACAGGCTACCTTGATTAAGTGACATAGATTCAGCAACAGACCTGATTGTTTGCTGCGACTTCCAGGCACAGCAAACAATTAGATAAATAATCGGTGTTATTAATAGCGCTGGTCTGTATAACCTGTGATGCCCAGTCAGGTAATTCCGGATTGAGATGGTAATAAACCCACTTACCCCGTCTTTCATCAACCAGCAATTCACAGCGGCGCAACTCGGCTAAGTGACGGGACACTTTAGGTTGGCTGAGATTTAGTGCACTGATTAAATCACACACACACAGCTCACCGCGCAAACTGATCAGAAGCAGACACTTAAGGCGTGTATCCTCTGACAGGCATTTATAGAATGATAATGGACTCATTGGCTGGCTCCCTTAAATATATGAAATATCATATATATGTTTTTCCATATGTAAAGTAACTAATTTGAAGTCGATAAAAAGCTTGTCACATTTCTATTCCATCGCTAAAATTTGTATACATTTTTATATTAGGTATACATTTTGTCCCGTCCAATCTTGTCAGATTTCAGTTTTTCAGCCTTTAGTGCCGGTTTTGTCGCGGTACTGATCGGCTTTTCCAGCTCGGTGGCCATCGTATTTCAGGCCGCCCAAGCGGCAGGTGCCACCCAATCAATGACTGTTTCCTGGATTATTGCTCTGGGAATTGGCATGGGGGTTACCTGTCTTGGTTATTCCTGGTATTACAAACAACCGGTTATTACCGCCTGGTCGACTCCCGGCGCGGCGCTTTTGGCAGTGAGTCTGACCGGTGTCCCCATTGAGCAGGCCATTGGTGCCTTCTTGTTTGCGGGCTTGCTAACCACATTGTTAGGTTTAAGCGGTATGTTTGACCGGATTATGGCCAGACTCCCATTACCCATTGCCTCTGCGATGCTGGCTGGCATTCTGTTCAAATTTGGACTGGATGTGTTCCTGTCAGTTAAAACCAACCCCTGGCTGGTCGGTATCATGCTGATCAGTTATTTATTGGGAAAGCGCTGGCTGCCACGCTACAGCGTACTGCTAGTTTTGGCTACCGGTATTCTGGTCGCCTTTGTGATCCAGCATCAGCCGCTTGAATCGGTCGAGCTGCAATTTTCGATGCCGGTGTGGGTCACACCAGCCTTTGACTGGCAAGTATTGTTAGGCATTGGCTTGCCACTGTTTATCGTCACCATGACATCACAGAATGTGCCGGGCGTTGCCACTTTACGTGCCAGTGGCTATCGGCATTTACCTATTTCACCCGTTATTACCGGAACAGGTTTAGCCACCCTGCTGCTGGCTCCGTTCGGCGGTTTTGCCTTTAATCTTGCTGCCATTACCGCCGCCATCTGTACCAATCCGGAATCCCATCCTGATCCGGACAAACGTTATATTGCCGGACTCTCGGCCGGGTTATTTTACATACTGGCCGGTGTTGGCGGGGCCACAGTGGTAGCGATATTTACCGCTTTCCCCGTCGAACTGGTCGCAGCGCTGGCCGGTATTGCCCTGTTCGGAACCATTGCCGCCAGTCTGGCCAGCGCCACCGCTCAGCCAGAGTATCGTGAAGCCGCAGTGATTACCTTGCTGGTCACCGCATCAGGTATAGAATTATTCGGTATTGCCTCACCATTCTGGGGCCTTATCGCCGGTGTTATTGCTCACTTGTTCATATGCCAGAAACATTGATATGACCCTGCTCAAGCAACTTAAACAAGATATTCAAACCGGTGTATTTTTGCCTGGAGAAGTCCTGCGTCAAACCGAACTGGCAGCTCGTTACCAAGTTAGCCGGATACCGGTGCGTGATGCAATTAGCACGCTGCTAAACGAAGGCTGGCTGGTTCGCCACGGGAAGGCAGGTGTTGCCGTCGCCGCGTTTGATCAACAGGAGGTAGAAGATATTTATTTGATGCGGATGCGACTGGAGCCATTAATACTGGAACTGGCTTTCCCACATCTGAGCAAAGCGCTACTGGGCCAGGCAGAAGATCTGCTCGATTTGGCTGACAACGCCCGGACAGCCCAACAAGTAGGTGAACTTAACTGGCGATTTCACCAAAGTCTGTACCAATGTGCAAACCGGGTGACGCTGATGGACACCGTGAATCATTTACACCAGCAATGTGCCCGTTATATCGGTTATCAATCGATCAACCTGCACCATATGCATCGCAGTCAACAGGAGCACCGGCAAATGATCACGGCGCTGCGTCAGCAAAATCTGACCGCGGCTAACGACCTGCTTATCAGCCATATCCAGCAAGCCGGTCAACTTCTGGTCGAGCATATCCGGCACTCCCCGGAACACAAATAACAGATTAAACAATACACAATGCGTTTTTTGTTATAGGCAATAGGTGATTAATCGCTCTATGGTTTTTATCTTCTGTCTGGGGAATAACCAATGAAACGCTTGCTATTATTATGGGCCTGTCTGATGAGTATCAATGTAACTGCCAACCAGTTTGACCAGCAACTCAGCGTGGGTAACCCGGTAATAACCGGGAGTGCCAGCTATGATCCGCAAAGCCAGCAATACCGCATAAAAGGTGCCGGCGCCAATATGTGGTTTAAGCAGGATCAGATGCACTACCTGTATAAGCAGTTACGCGGAGATTTTATCTTGCGTACCCAGGTAGCATTTATCGGTGAAGGTGTTGATCCACACCGCAAGATTGGCTGGACGGTGCGCAATAACCTGGACACCAGCTCGGCACAGGTCACCGGCGTGGTGCATGGTGATGGCTTAACCTCGTTGCAGTTTCGTCGCCAACAAGGCCAGGATACTGAACAAATCGTCTCTGAGATAACCCAAGCCGATATATTACAGCTGGAACGACGCGGCAATACCTATATATTCTCTGCCGCACCTTATGGCGAACCGCTGCAATCAGTCCAGGTGAAGAATGTAGAATTGGGCGACAATCCCTATATCGGTCTATTTGTCTGTTCGCATAATCCCCAAGTAGTGGAACAGGCTGTTTTCAGTAATGTGCGTATCATTACCCCGGCAGCGCCGGATTTTAAACCCTACCAGGACTATATCGGCAGCAACCTTGAACTCATGGATGTACAAAGCGGCCGGCGCAAGATAATCCACAGTGCGCCAAACTCGTTACAGGCTCCCAACTGGACTCATGATGGCTCGACTCTTATCTATAATGCCGAGGGAAAACTGTATAACTACGATTTGGCCAGCGGCAATATCAGTGAGCTCAACACCGGTTTTGCCACCGACAACAATAACGATCATGTATTAAGCTGGGATGGCAAACAAATCGCTATCAGCCACCATAATCCTGATGACGAACGTCGCTCAACGGCTTACATTTTGCCTTTAGGTGGCAGCGATAATCCTGTCCAGATAAATAAAACCGGGGCCGGACACACCTTCTTGCATGGCTGGTCACCGGATGACAAGAACCTGATTTTTACCGGCCAGCGTGATAACAAATGGAATATTGTCAAAATCAATATCGCCACCGGCCAGGAAACCCTGCTGACTGATAACAACTATCTGGATGACGGTTCGGAATATGCACCCGATGGGGAACATATATATTTTAATTCTACCCGCACCGGCAGCATGAAAATTTGGCGGATGAAAGCCGATGGCAGCGAACCAACCCAGCTAACTTTCGATGAATATAATGACTGGTTTCCGCATATTTCCCCCGATGGCAAACAAATGATCATGCTATCATACTTGCCGGACGTGGCTGCCGATGACCATCCGTTTTACCGCCAGGTATATTTACGAATGATGCCTACCGATTTAAGCCGTACGCCCAAAGTGATTGCCTATATTTATGGCGGTCAGGGCACCATCAATGTGCCGAGCTGGTCACCAGACGGCAAAACCGTCAGCTTTATCAGTAATTCGATGATAGAAGTTGACTAAAAACCGTGCGATAAGCTGGCCTTAAATATGTCAGCTTTCTTTACATTCAATCATTCAACTTATCCTTATCTAGCTGTTTTATATAATAAATAAATTTTGGCGTACTAATTGCTCATTTGCACCGGAACTTAATAACTCGATTGTGTTTTAACATCTATATAAGGAAATAATATGCGCAAACTTAATTCTTTTGTTTGCGGCGCAGTATTAAGTAGTCTGCTCGCCACCACCTCTTTATCATTTAGCGCTAACGCTTCAATACTGCTTAGTTGGGATCATGATAATGATATCAGCACAGCTGATGGATTTGGTGATTTAGCCATGAATCGCAACGATGACGGGTCTTCCAGCCAAATCTTTTTTAATGATTTTGCCAATTTAGCTTTTGATGCCGGAATTAACTTTTTCGGCAATCAACAGGATTCGTTCTATATCAACAACAATGGCAACATTACCTTTAACGGACCTGTATCAACCTATACTCCAGATCCGTTCCCTGTTTCCAATCAACCTATGATCGCGCCTTTTTGGGGCGATGTTGATACAGGGTGCGAGGATTGCGGTGAAGTGTTTTTTGGTTCCCCAAATCAGGACACTTTAGTAGTGACCTGGAATAACGTCGGTTTTTTTAATGAAAACAGCTCTAAAACAAACTCTTTTCAGTTGGTATTGATAGACAGAGCCGATACCGGCGCCGGTAATTTTGATGTTGAGTTTCGTTATGAAAAGCTGGAATGGACAACGGGCGACGCCTCTGACGGGGTTGGAGGTTTAGGTGGTACTCCGGCTCAAGCCGGTTATGATGCTGGAGACAGGACTAACTTTTACACTTTGCCAGGCTCCCGTACCGCTAATGTATTGGATTTAGCCAATACTTCAAACACCGGTACCAATGGCATCTGGACATTTGCCATCCGTAACGGAGAATTACCCGGTGATTCTCCTGCCAATCCGGTATTACCGATTATCGATCTTGCTCATCCAGGGGAGTACGAGTTCGAGTTTGTCATTACTGAACCTGAAACCCCTATTTTTATCGATCCAGATGTCGCTATCGGCTACGACTATATTGTTAACTCTGGTCCCCTTTTCGCTTCTGTTGTGCTACCTACCGGCTTCGACGACAACCTGTTTGATCTTTGGTTATGGGATAGCAATTTAAACGACTGGTTTGACACTACTATTGATATCACGGGTGGAATTGAATACTTTTTCACTACCGCGGTGGATCGTTTCAGAATCCTGGGCATTGATATAGCAGAAATGGTTGATCCAAATAACCCACTCGCCTTTGTTACGGGTCTGACATTTAACACCGCCGGTATAATCAATATGAATCAGAATGCCATTACCGAGTTTGTTGATGATGGAACCTCTAATCAGGTGCCAGAACCCCCCACGCTGCTATTGATGTTAGCTGCAGCAATGTGTTTATTACGCATTCGAAAACAGACAACCTCTCGGTAGAATAGACATCGAGTCTAAAAGGAGCTTCGGCTCCTTTTTAGTTGGAATAAAACAGGACGCCAATATGAAAATTTTCACCGCTATTTTATCACTGCTGTTAGTATCGTTGCAGACACTGGCTGACACCAGTCAGGACTTTGGTAAATGGAGTTTGATTTGTGGTGATGCCGGTAATTGTTCCTTATCCCAGATAGTGAGCAGCGATCAAAGCGGTAGCAATATTGTGCTCGGGGCAACGGTCAACTTCGCTGTCTCAAAAGATTTTCCAATCTTAATGTTACGTTTGCCACCATCTTTATTTCAGCAAAGTGGCGTCGGGATAAAAATAGACAAGAACAAACCGATTCAAGTTCCTCTTTCGCAATGTGCCCCAAGTGCTTGTCAAAGTGTGATAAAAATGGATAAACAATTGTTGGACGAAATGATGACCGGCGAAAATGTACAAGTTGCTGTTGCGATTCAAAAAAACAAACAACTGACATTGCCTTTATCACTGGAAGGCTTTAAGAAAGGATTTGCTGCATTGCAGCAGTCGCAGCACTAGAAAGCGGGTCAAGTCACGTCAGCGCTGCCTGGCGTATTGGGCCGTTGTTCATTCATTTATCCAACAAATCCACGGCATCAACCAATAGTTGTATTGATGTCCGGCCACGAAATTCATTAATATCCAATTTATAGGCAAGCTGTACTTGGCGTGCCTGTTTATTCGGCCATTGTTCGGTATCCACGTTAAATGCAATGGCATCAAACAATTCGCCTGATTGAGTCGTCACCTGCATTTTCAAATGTTTCTGACCCACTATTTTTTGTTCAACCAGATTAAATACGCCATCGAACAAGGGTTCTTCAAAACCCTGCCCCCAGGGACCAGCCTGTTTAAGTTGCCGGGCGAAATCCAGTGTTAACTCATGATCATCCAGTTCCCCGTCTGACAGGATAGCACCCTGCAAGGGTTTATCTTGTAACCACTGCTCGGCAACCAGATGAAACGCCGTCTCAAATTCAGCTAAATGCGACACAGGTAAAGACAATCCGGCCGCCATCGCATGACCTCCGAACTTGCTAATCAATCCTGGATAACGGCTGTTGATATCTTCCAGCAGATCGCGAATATGCAAACCGGGAATAGAGCGCGCCGAGCCTTTGATGATCTCGTCATCCTGATGAGCAAAGGCTATTGTGGGACGAAAATACTTTTCTTTGATTCTGCCGGCCAGAATCCCAATTACGCCCTGATGCCAGTCGGCCTGATACAAACACAACCCGTAAGGCAAAGCCTGTTCGGATAACTGCAGGGAATCCAGCGCTTTTACCGCTTCTTGCTGCATGGAAGCTTCGATTTCACGCCGTTCACGGTTCAGACTATCCAGTTGCACGGCCATTTGGCGTGCCTGGCCAATATCGTTACATAGCAGGCATTCAATCCCTTGTGACATATCATCTAGCCGGCCGGCAGCATTAAGTCTCGGTCCAATCACAAAGCCGAGATCGGAAGCGGCTAAATTGCCTTGTTTACGTCCTGCCACTTCAAATATGGCAGATATACCCGGGCGACATTGGCCGGAGCGAATGCGCTGAATGCCCTGATGAACCAAAATCCGGTTATTGTGATCCAGCTTAACTACGTCTGCTACCGTTCCCAACGCGACAATATCCAGTAACTCGGCCAAATTAGGTTCTGTTTTGTCGGCAAACCACCCTCGTAATTTTAATTCGGCCTTAAGTGCCAGCATCATATAAAATGCAACACCTACTCCAGCCAAATTTTTGGAAGGAAAATCACAGTCAGGCTGGTTAGGGTTTACAATCGCATGGGCATCGGGCAAGGCTTCCCCAGGTAAATGATGATCGGTAATAATCACCTCCATCCCCAGCTCACGCGCCCTAGCCACGCCTTTAATACAGGCAATACCACTATCCACCGTCATAATCAGCTGAGCGTGCTGCTGATGGGCCACTTCGACAATTTCCGGACTCAATCCGTAACCAAAATCAAACCTGTTGGGTACCAGATAGTCATGGTTTTGGCTGTCTAAACGAGCTAATGCCAGCATGCACAATGCAGTGCTGGTGGCACCATCCGCATCAAAATCACCAACAATGATTATTTTACGTTGCCCGGCAATCGCGTCGGCCAAGTATTGGGCAGCCAGAGTAATACCTTTTAGCTGGTTAAAGTGAGCTAATCCGGCCAAACCGGTTGCAATCTGCTGTTCATCGGTAATGCCCCGGGTGGCATAAATCTGCAATAGACGGTTTGGCAAGATGTTCGTCGTCGGGAACTGCGGTTGCAACTGACGACGAACAATATTGATAGTCATAACGAGTTGTTTTTATTCAATAAATTTAAAAAAGGCAGGTTAAAATCAAAGTTCATTTAATACCGCAAGCATTTGAGCTGGCGTCTGGTACCCGGGTACCAGTGTACCATCCGGCAAAATGATCGATGGCGTGGCATTCACTCCAACCTGTACGGCAAATTCATATTCACTACGTACTTTATTGTCGCAGGTTTTGGCTGTGACATTCTCTCCCGCTTTCGCCTCGGTCAGGGCTTCTTTCGGATCGGCTGCGCACCAGATAGACACCAGATCATCGTAAGTCTTGCTATTTAACCCTCCACGCGGGAATGCCAGATAGTCAACCGTAATTCCCAGTTTGTTGTACTGGGCTATCTGCGAATGCAGTTTGCGGCAATAACCACAGGTAATATCGGTAAATACCGAGATCCGGTACTTTTCATTTTCTGCGGCAAAACGGATTGTTGCACCGTCAAAATCTTTCAGGCCTTGCTGACGCAAATGGGCCAAAGTCTTTTCCGTTTCATTCACCAAACCGTCGTTCAAGTTAAACAATCGTCCATGAATGAGATACTTACCATCAGCAGAGCTGTAAAACACCCCTTTATCTGTAATCAGTTCTTTCAAACCGGCTACCGGCGCATCATTAATCTGCTGTACCTGCATACCCAAATTGGTCAACAGAAAACTTTTTAACGCCGCGTCTTTGTCATCAGCCAGACTCTGGTGACTGACTAACATTACAAACAGGGAAAAAATTAACTTCTTTATCATGTAAGAATACTTCTTTTAGCAATAAGCAGGTTCAGTCTAGGACCGGCTAGAACGGGTTATAGTTGCATTGTATGTGATCAATACCAACAAATCAGCCCCAGGGACTGATGAGTTTTCATATTTACCACTGTTGAGAAATGAAAATATCTCAACCGAGGCGTAAACAACGCCGTTTAGTCATCTAAATCAGTCTGTTTACCCACTTTTTTTAATAATGAAGGAAGCGAGGGATTTTCAGACTCAACCCGGTGGGCTGGGACTATTTTTCCTTCTCACTGCGTTATCAAACGTTTAAAGAGAACCACTCTTCGCGCGTTTTCTGCTTTGTGGTAAGAAAAAATAGCCGCCAGCAGTGGCCAATATGAAAGCCCATCAGCCCCTTGGATGATGTTCAAGTATGACATTTTGTAACCTTTGCGTCGCTACATGGGTGTAAATCTGGGTAGTAGACAAATCACTATGTCCCAGCAGCATCTGCACCACGCGCAGGTCGGCGCCATGATTGAGTAAATGGGTAGCAAAAGCATGGCGCAATGTATGTGGCGACAAATCCACTTTGATGTCAGCCAACTTGGCGTAATGTTTAATCCTGTACCAAAACGTCTGGCGGGTCATTTGAGTGCCGCGTTTGCTGGGAAACAACACGTCACTGTTGCCATTCAACAATAATCCCCGTCCTTGACGGATAAAACGCTCAAGCCATTCCAGCGCTTCTTCACCCAAAGGCACTAATCTTTCTTTGTTGCCTTTACCGATAACCCGCACCACACCTTGCACTAAACTAAGCTGGTTCATATGTAAGCCCACCAGTTCACTAACCCGCAAACCTGTTGCATAAAGCACTTCCAGCATGGCTTTGTCCCGCAGCTGAACCGGATCTTCCGCTTGCGGTGCAGCGAGTAAACCTTCGACTTGCGATTCACTTAAGGTTTTTGGTAACGACTGGGGAATTTTGGGGTTTTGTAACATCCGCATGGGATCATCCATGCGTAATTTATTGTGCAACTGAAATTGGATAAAACCGCGTAAACTGCTTAAAAACCGCGATGTACTGCGTTCCGACAGGCCCTTGTCATAACGATGGGCCAGATAAAAATTAATATCGCTGTCCGTCATATTGGTCAAGGTTATTTCTTGGCTGGCCAGGAACGTGGCGAATTGTTTTAAATCTCTTCCGTAGGCCGATAATGTATTATCACTCAGGCCTTTCTCCAGCCACAACGACTGCAAAAACGGCTCGATATCGTCAAGATTTTGTTGCTCATACGCGATTTGATTTGCCCGACCTGCCACCGACTCTCATGCCTTTGAAGGAATTCATCGCGACATCTTATCACTGTTTCTCAATGACAGACTGCCAATAGGTTAACTAAATTACCGCAGGCTGAGCTTTTGGATAATGCGGAGAAATCGTCTGACGAACGCCATTCCCCCACACAATAGATTGATTAAACAGACCATGTAGCAATTTCTGATCGACATTTAATTCTTTAGATAAACGGATCAGATTGAGCCAGTTGGCACTCTCAAATGCTTTTGCAACCGACAAATAATCAGCCAGCCGACCACGCTCCCCCATTAACGCCTGTTTGATTTCGCTATCAATTGGCAGTTTGCTAACGACATCAGATAAATTCTGGCTTAACAATGCGTCCAGTAACGAGAACAATCCCACTAAAAAACCTTTAGGTGGATTGTCCACATCCTTTCTGGCGTGACTCAGTAACTCACAGAATTTGGCCCGAACCAGCGACATATGCAACAGTTCCATCGGTTTATCATCACCCAACTTGGCTAACGCCAGAATCGAGATAAATTTCTTCAGCTCTATCTCGCCCATATAATTTAACGCATGGCGCAAAGAGGTTATTTCATAACGCTTGTTCACCGTCGGGTTATTGATAAACCGCAAAAGCATATAGGCTAAACCCACATCCCGTTCCAGAATCGCATTGACGCGTTCAAAAGAAAACGTAGTGTTGGCGCTTTCCTTCATCAATTCAATCAGGGCCAATTTAGAGGTGGGCAAATTCTTTTGTTTAATCACCTCGGGTCTGGCAAAGAAAAAACCCTGAAATAGCTCAAAGCCCATATTGTTATATAAATTGAATTCTTCATGGGTTTCGACTTTTTCTGCCAATAGCTGGATATTGGCCTTTTGAAACTTATCGACATGGCGGGCTACTGTCTGATAATCCGTCAGATGAGTATCAACTTTAATAATATCGATATAGGGCATAAAAATATCCCAACGCGGATTAAAATTATAATCATCCAGCGCCAGCTTGTATCCCTTATCCTTTATCTTCTTGCAGGCCGTAATCATTTCTTCTGTAGTGGGAATTGTCTCGACGATCTCGACCACTACATGCTCGGGATCGAGCATGCTGGGAAACTCATTTAGCAAGGTATCTTTATGAAAATTGATGAAAGAGGTTTTATGGCAGGCGATATCTTCCAGCCCTAGAGTCAGGTGGTTATTCGCCAATATTTTTGAGGTTGCTTCATCGGGTTGAATGTTAGGAAAGCAATTTTCCTTACCATCACGAAACAATAGTTCGTATGCACAAACATTTTGATCCTTGTCCAGTATTGGTTGACGAGCAACGTACGCAAACATTCAATTTATCCCCAGTTGAATTACTGATAACTTTTTGCTCAGAGCACTTTATCAGCAACTTTTCCATAGGCCAACAAATATAAGCCTTATAGCCAACTATAAAAAGCTTTTGCTGTGTTGAAAATCAACAATAAATTTATCCTGCACTGGATTTCAGTAACGCTTGTCCGCACAATACGCATCATTTCCTCCCAACCGAGAGTGTTTATGGCTGCGACAATTGGTCTGTTTTACGGCTCTACTACATGCTATACCGAAATGGCAGCAGAAAAAATCCAGCAAGCGTTGGGACAAGAGCTGGTCGACTTGCATAATATCAAGGAGGTAGCCCTGTCCCTTGCTGAACAATATGATGTACTGATTTTCGGGATTTCCACCTGGGATTTTGGTGAGTTGCAAGAAGACTGGGAGTCACACTGGGATGATATCCGCTCATTAGATTTAGCCAATAAAACCGTGGCCCTTTACGGTATGGGTGACCAAACAGGTTATGCCGAATGGTTTCAGGATGCGTTGGGCTTGCTGCATGACGAGCTGGTGTTGCTGGACTGCCAGATTATCGGCTATTGGCCAAATCAGAATTATGAATTTATTGCCTCCAAAGCCCTGACCGAAGATCGCACTCACTTTGTTGGCTTGTCGCTGGATGACGAAAACCAGTATGACTTGACCGATGCACGTATCGAACAGTGGACGGAACAACTGCTGGAACAATTGAGCTAAATGTCATTTGAACAATAATTCGTCACATCGTCATACTGATGTATCAAAGAACATACCCTAAAAATACCGGTCTCACGCCGTTTTCAAGCCTATAAACCTAGATAAATCAATTGCTTTTCTCTAGACTTCGCGCCGCTGAATTTTCGGGTGATTTTTAACCGCGTTTCAACCCCGTCAATCAATAATCATTTCACTGCATCTGTCGAGTGACTGATTTTTGAAATTCAGCTAACGGAGCCATCTGTAATGCCAATAACTTTACAGGCTGCAAATAGAAACTACTTTTAAACTAGTTTCGGTAACAACGAGTAGGATGTAAAAATGAAAAAATCAACAATATTGATGTTTTTAACCGCTTTGATTTGTTTTAGTGCCACCGCCGAAATTCGCTTTTCGGGCTTTGCCACCGTAGCTGCAGGAATGACCTCAGGCAGCGATGAAACATTCAACGGTTATGATGACGATTTCGACATGAAAACCGGCTCATTCTTTGCCATTCAGGGCAGCTCAGATCTGGGTGAAGGACTTAGTGCTACAGTGCAAATACTGTCACGCGGTGAAAATGACTGGGATCCCAAGTTTGCCTGGGCCTATCTAAGTTACGAAGCCAATGATGAATGGCGAATTCTGTTGGGTCGCCAGCGGGCACCGCTGTTTCTATATTCTGATTATCTCGATGTTTCCTATGCCTATCACTGGATCCGTCCTCCTGCTGCTGTTTACGACCTACCTTTTGACTCTTTTGATGGCGTCGGCTCTATTTATACGGCCAACTTTGATCAGTCAACGCTAACGACCCACATTGTTTTCGGTAACAACACGGATAAACAGGTGCTGTTCTCAGGCACACCTATATCAACAGAATTCAAACAACTATTAGGCGGTTCCGTCACCTGGAACTACGACTGGTTAACACTGCGTGGTGCGTATTTCCAAAGCGATTTGACTTTCCCCTTTGAACAAGGCGCTCCCGACAGCACTGCTGCAGGTCTTGCAGCTCTTCAGGCCGGTTGGGCGCAAACCCCCTTTGCTTCTATCAGTGATGAGCTCGACGTTAATGATGATCGGGGTGTTTTTACCGAGCTAGGATTACAAATCGATCTTAACGACTGGCTATTCGTGGTTGAAGGCACCAAGGTGAATATTGACCACACTATTTTACCTGATCAATCTTCCTGGTATGCCTCGTTGGGTAAACGTATGGGTAGTTTTATGCTGCATGCTACCTACGGCAAAAATAAAGATACCAGCGAGGATATACTGGGCAACAGCGGCGTACCTGTTGGTGCGGATCCAACACTGGATTTCCTGTACGCCAGCACTCAAGGCGCACTGGACAGCCTGAATGAAGACAGTGATTTTTACACACTCGGTGCCCGCTGGAATTTTCATGATTCAGCGGCGTTAAAATTCGAATTTACCAGTACTGACAGTGAGCTGACAAATCAGGATGCCAACTTGTTCCAGCTCGCCATTGTCAGCGTATTTTAAGGAGAGTGAAGATGAAAAAATTATTCAGTATGATTGCGCTTGTATCGTCCGCGCTTTTTTCTTCATTCAGTAATGCCGATATCGCAGTAATTGTCAATCCGGCCAATAGCGCCACAATTAGTCAGGATGACGTGGTTAAACTGTTTTTAGGTAAAGCCAAAAGTTTTAGCAATGGCGACACTGCAGTGCCAGTTAACCAGGAGAACGGAGCGGTGGACGAATTTAACAGCAAAGTGCTAAACAAGTCAGGCAGCCAAATAAAGGCCTATTGGTCGAAACTGGTTTTCACTGGAAAAGGCACGCCCCCCAAGGAAGTCGACGGTGACGATGAAGTCAAGAAACTGGTTGCCGATAACCCTAATATTATCGGTTATATTGATGCCTCCAAGGCTGACGGATCAGTCAAAGTGGTCCTCACTCTGTAGCAACCTTGCCAGAACCATCTGATCAATATAAAAACACCCGCTAATGCGGGTGTTTTTATATCAGATTCTGCTTGCTAAACAGTAGGCGGTTATTTGAGCCTATGAGCCTTGGATATTTCATCCGGTCCAGTAATACACACATCCAGATCACGAATAATGCCGTCCTCAATACTGTATATCCAACCGTGGACAGCCAACTCCTGGCCAGACTTCCAGGCGTTTTGCACTATGGTGGTGTGACATACATTGGCAACCTGCTCGATCACATTCATTTCACATAATAGATCGACCTTTTCTTTTTCATTTTCGATGGCATCGATTGCCTCATGATTGTGTCGGTAAATATCTTTTATATTGCGTAACCAGTTGTCTATCAGTCCATGTTCCTGATTATCCAGCGCAGCTTTCACCCCTCCACAACCATAATGTCCACTGACAATAATATGTTTAACCTTGAGGACTTCAACCGCATACTGAATCACCGACAGGCAGTTCAGATCAGTATGAATGACCAAATTGGCAATATTACGATGTACAAAGATCTCACCGGGCATAACATCGACTATTTCACTGGCGGGCACCCGACTGTCCGAGCAACCAATCCACAAATATTCAGGATTTTGCTGTTTGGACAACTTGCTAAAAAAGTCCGGATCTTCTTTTTTAATCCTGTCTGCCCAGTTTCTATTGCGTTCAAAAAAACTACTTAACGTTCGCATAAGCTGTCACTACCATTTACATTTAAAAGAATTGATAAAAAAACAAACTGCCGGATAAAATAACAAATTAATGACCTGGAGGATAAGCTGTTTGTCAGTTTATCGATAAAACAACCTGCCAAATGCTCAATTATTCGCCAGTAATGTCAGTAACGCATCAATACTGATTGGGCGACTGAACAAATAGCCTTGTGCGGAATTGCAGCTGTTAGTAGTCAGAAAATCTTTTTGTTCATTTGTCTCTACGCCTTCGGCAATCACTCCCAGGTTCAGTTTATGTGCCATGGCAATAATGGCCGACACTATCGCCTTATCATTATCATCGGTAACGATATCCTGCACGAAAGAGCGATCTATTTTCAGAAAATCCAGCGGCAATTTTTTCAAATAAGCCAATGAACTATAGCCGGTACCGAAATCATCTACCGAAATACTGATGCCTATTTCACGTATGCGCACCAGCAAATTATGTATTTGCCGGTAATCGTTGACCAGCACACCTTCGGTAATTTCGAGTGCCAAATAAACCGGGTCAACCTGCCATTTGTCGATACAGGCTCGTACAAAGTCAAAAAAAGTCTGATCCACCACCTGCAAAGGTGACAGGTTCACTGCGATTTTGATGCTATAGCCAGCCTCGCCAATGGCTTTAAGTAGCTGACAAGCACGCTCAAACACCCATCGTCCAATAGGTCCGATTAAACCACTTTGTTCAGCAACAGGGATAAATAGTGTGGGCATAATCAGGCCCTTTTGCGGGTGATTCCAGCGGATTAACGCTTCTGCCTTAATGATCTTGCCGCTTTCCAGATCGAGAATAGGCTGAAGCAGTAATTCAAATTCATCATTGGATATGGCCTTTAATAGCTCTGCTTCCATTTCAATCCGTTGGCGTGACTGTTCTTTCAACTTCTGCGAATAGAACTGCACACTGCTTTTGCTGCTATCGCGACCGTTATAGGCACTTAAATCTGCAAATTTCATGAGCTCTTCGACGTCTTGTGCGTCATGCGGGAAGCTGGTGGCACCGATGGACAAACCGACCTGGTAACTCTCTCCTGTTTCGGTAAAAAAAGGTTGATTCAGCAGACTCAACAAACGCTGGGTAACGTTATTGCAATTATTCTCTTTATCAACATCCGCCAGAATAATTGCAAACTCATCTCCGCCCACTCTGGCAATATAATCCCTTTTCTTCAAGGAACGCGTCAATCGACCGGCCAGTTCTGCCAACAGTTTATCGCCTTCGCTATGCCCGTAAAATTCATTAATACGTTTAAAACCGTTAACGTCCACATACAGTAAATAAAAAGGGTGTCGATTATCGATTCGGCGCTGCAGAGTCTGCCAAAATGCATGGCGATTGGGTAAGTCAGTTAACGGGTCTTGCAGGGTTAACCGCTCATTTCGCTCCAGCAGATATTTAATGTGGGTGATGTCGTGGATAAAAAACACCCAGTTGCTGACTTGTGGCGATTCGTGCTTAACCGGATAAATTGCCAGCTTCAGCCACTTTAATGTATGCGGCGGACTTAACCAGCAGACTTCACCACTCCAACTCGAGCCGGTAGTAAAGATTCGTTCATATTCCGGCAACTGGGTTTGCATTAACTTCAGCAACATTTCTCTGGGGGTAGATTGCGCGCTGAGCCGACTTTTGCTGTATTCGAATAATTCAGAGACAGCCTTATTCTCGGTTACCAATTGCAAATTTTCATCCAGGATCATAACGGCAAAACCGGCATTCTCTATCGCCACCGCCAACGAGCCGACGCTGTGTGAAAAATCTGCGGGACTTTGCAGAATACCAAGTAAGCGGTTATGCAGGTAATCATGCTGCTCCAATAGCTTATCATTGGCCAGCATCAGCTCACGAGCCGATTGCAAGGTACGTTGTCGGTAAGCGAATTCGTCAGATTTATTTATCACTACTAGCAGCGGTTGACCGTTTTGTTTAATTGCGATGGCTTCGAGATTAAGCGATAAACCCGTGTCGCTCACCTCAGTCCACAGTCCTGACTTGAGCAAGCTATTTTCGGAAGACGACCAAATTCGCTGTGCATCAACAATAAAATCACTTAAAAACAGTGAAGTCTGGTCAATTTCAAAGGTCTGGTTCGATGATAGTTGCGGAACAAGCGCTTTTATCCAAGGTTTATCTCCCGCCACCCACTCGAATTGATCCGGATTGTCCGCAACAGGTTTTAGCACCAGTTGATCCAGCGCATTAACCAACTCTGTAAACAGTTGAGACATGCTATTTATGCTCCGCGACTAACAATTCGGCAAGTTGCTGAAACATCCGCTCAACATTGTCACCGGTTTTGGCGCTAGTGGTAAAACTTAAATTAAACAACGCTCGATAATCATCGAGTTGCCGTTCATTCCAATGCCAATGTTGCTCCAGATCACTTTTGTTGACTGCCAATACTGTCAGACAAGGATTAACTTGTTTGGCCAAGGTATGAATATCCATGCCTTCAATCAATGATGAGGTCCGTGTTTGATCCACCACCACAATATACGCCGAGGCACCGCGCAAGTAGCGCTCCTGAAAAACGCTGTAGCGATCTGTCCCTTCTATATCCCATAACATCAGCTGAACATCTTGCTGCTCACATTCGATGCGCTTTTTATCCACTTTAACGCCAATAGTTGTCAGATATTTATCGCTAAAAATTCCATCCACGAACTGTCTGACCAAACTGGTTTTACCTACCCCCGAAGCGCCAAATAAACAAACTTTTTTCTGGATCATGGTGTGTTTCCTGATGGGGGAGAAAGTGTAATTTCCGTATACATAACACTGAACATGACTTTACGTGTCGCTGAGGTTACTGCGCCCAGCTCAATTTCACCTAGACCGGTGGCAAATAAATCTTGCTGGGCGATACCTGACTCGGTTAACACCTTGGCGGTATTGTTGGCGCGCTTTTGACTCAGATTATAGTTTTTCTGCGTACTACCGGTATTATCACTTGCCCCCATCACTACCAGCCCATCCACCTGATAACCCAACTGGGCAGCCAAGTGCTTGAGCCGCAGATAGCGGCTTGCCACATTTTGTAGTTCAACGCGCATGGATTGCGAGATCTGGCTGCTATCGACGGCAAAGCCAAGTTGGCTGGCTGCTATCAGGCCCACTAACCTTGCAAAAACTTGCCGTTTCAGTTCCTGATTGGATGGAGCAGAATTGTCCGTTTTCAAATCCAGTTGCGCCAGTTGTAAATTTTGTTGCGGGAGATAACCTAGTGCAGCCAGTTCGGTCAACAAACTGTCTCTTTCCGCCACATCCAGACTGCCAGCGAGAATGAGTTGTGCATCCTGCCACTGGTAGCGTAATCCATCATAAGCAGACAACAGCCTATCCACCTTGCTGTGTATTATTTGCTGATCGGCTGATCGATAACCCCGTTCATTCAAACTCACTACCAGATAATCCAGACCTTGTGCCGCCAACCAGTCAGTGACCTCGATAGCAGCCGGATCGCGCATCAGATCAATACTGACATGCTGGCTGTCCTGTAAAGTCACATCCTTGACAATAATGCCCGGTTGCAGATCAAGCTGGTGGATATGTTGTACCAACTGGTGTTGCTGCCATTGACCGAATCCCCATTTACTAGCCAGGCCAATAACGATGAACAGCAACAACCAGGCTTTCCAGGGAAAAGGTTTTTGTTTGTCATCATGCCCGGCTTTGTGTTCGGCTAGCAAACAATCACGCAGTTGTGCTTCAGCATTTTCAAACGGGCTGGCATCGCCCTGAAATGATTGCAAATCATCCGCATACAATCGGTGAATATCTTCCAGGGTAATTTGCATCTGTTCACTGACCGATGATGGCGCTTTGCCGGTTACGGCAGCAACGACCAATGCTAATGGTCCCGGTTTTATCAAGAGGGTAAAATTATCGGTGCTTATTTTTTGTAGTTGCTCCTCTTGCCCCTCTTCGCCCGGGGCGAATGAATCACTAACAAAATCATTAATTGCGCCCAGCATGGAGGAAATCAGATCGGCATCTCCTCGACTGTGTGGCTGATAATCAACCGATCTTAATAACAGGCCGGTTTGACGATGGATAAGTAATAAATGCTCAACCCGGTAAACAAAGGTTTCAGAGGCAACATACTGGGCAAAACTGACGCCTGCTTGCCAGGCTTTAAAACGCCACTTTAACCCTCTGATTGTCAGGCTGTTCTCCAGCAGTTGATTAGTTTTGTCGATAAAATCGTTTAAGAATGCCGACACGGCTTTACGCACCAGGCTCCCCACCAAGGGGTATAAATAGCCCACCAGTTTCTCGCTGTGGCTGGATACCGAGCGTTCCACCGAGGTTTCAACTATTGGCTGTAACACCTTATTGATACTGCCGTCCTGCTTCTGTCTATCATGCAAGGCTTCTGATACAACCTCTCCCACCAATTCTCTGGCCTGTTGCCTGACGGTGTCGGTAACCAACTGGCGATCATTGCCAAGAATAAGCGCGCGTAACTCTTCCAGCTGTTGTTGATCCTGAAGCGTTTTGTTAGCAGCAGAAGATTGACTCATTACTGTTGGTCATCTTCCAGATTAGTCGCCATAGTCGCCAGCAACTTAGCCAGAGTTTTCCGATCGGTTTTTGATGAACTTAAATCAGCAGAAACTTGCTCAAGATGTTGTTTTAACAACGCTACCTGCTTGTCGAAGCGGGACGCAAGTGACTGCGCTTCTTCATCCAGGGCACTGTTAAGTTGTTGTATCTGTTTTTCGGTTGTAGCGGCAAACATTTCATGCTCGCTGGCAAGGCTATCCAGTTGTTTATGTAGTGATTCGGCCTTGTCATCATGCTGCTTATCCACATACTGGATCCGGTCTTCCAGTTCAGACAAACTTTGATCCATCTCGGTATGCATCTTCTGTAGTTTGTCGGAAAACTCACTGTGCAATGCCGACAAGCCTTGATCCAGCGCCGATTGCAATTGAGCTAGCTGCGCTTCCAGACTGCGTTGCGCTTCACCAAAAACAATTTGGCGTAACTGACTAAGTTCTTCGGTGGGTGACGATGAGCTGGGTTTGGACAATGTAGTAGACTTTTTATCAGACATAAAACAATCCCTTACTATTATTATGTACTGCAGGCGTTACCTAAGTGGCGCCAGTTCTAACCTCATACGTTTGTTTTACTGCTTTTTTGGTCACTGGTCAATTAATCATCAACTTTTCAAAAGTTCAGATAATAGTCTTTGCATAACCTTTTATACGCCATTGAGTAATCACCCTGCGGGGAGTGAATACTCAACTCCTCCACCACAGTCTGATCAGCCTGGGCAGAAAATTGTAATACAGAACGAATGGGGGATTTGCTGTCACTTGCCCGAATAACCAGTTGTTTGCCCAGTAACAAGCCGTAATCCCGGGCATAGGCAACAACATCTGGAACAAACTGATGAGGAATGATGCAGGCAAAACGGCCATTCCTGTTGAGCAGACTGGCGCTGTGCCGCAGCAGTTCGGCATAGCCTAGATGCTGATTATGTCTCGCTATCTGGCGGGAAGATCCAAATCGTTGACCCGCCGGAAAGTAGGGAGGATTACTGACAATCAAATCCCATCCGCAGGTTTGACAAGACTGAAAAGGCTGATGAACAAAGGACAACTTGTTCGACCAGGGACTATTTTCAGCATTCGACGCGGCTTGACGGATTGCATCTGCTTCAATATCAATCCCCACTATCTGGCAGTTTTGATCACTTTTCTGTGCCAGCATAATAGCCAGCAAACCGCTTCCCGTGCCCACATCCAGAATTTTCTCGGTCTGGTAGACGTTAAGCCAACTGCCCAAGATAATACTGTCGGTACCAACTTTCATTGCCACTTGGCTATGTTCGATAAAAAACTGTTTAAACTGGAAGCCAGCCGCTTTATTCATTCAACCAGCCCTGTACAATCATCAAAAATCTCCGTTAAGCCAATAATAATGAAAAAACCGCTGTTAAAACACCACAAAGCCATACTGGCGATGCTGATACTGATAACCAGCTACTTATTGTTTGATACGCCTGTCGGCGAGCCGGGACAAATGTATGCAGCCGTTATCCACACCGAGCAGCAGTCAACTTCTGGCAATACCACTTTCGCCTTGCAAAATGGCGTAAAAGTCACGTTATCGAGCCGCCAGTATAGCAAAGGCGATAAAGTTAAATTATGGGTTAAACAAACTCGCTTCTCGCGTAAACGGGCTTTCTCGCTGACACCTGAATTTGATCATTACAGCTTCGCAGAACAACAATTCTAGCGCTTAATTTTTATACCAAACCAATGTATCCGGTTACAGATTGTGTGCATTTCTCTCTACCCACTGACCTGTTTTTAGCAAAATAATCACAATGTGAATATATTGTTAAAAACACTGGCAATTTATTAGACAATAATTTACATTCCTTTATCACCGGTCGATAAAATAACGTTTCAAATACGAAAATAAACGCTACCAATACGATCATTTCGTCTTTTCACCCCTGAAAAAATCTCTTTCATGCTTCAGGTTTAGTCGAAAAAACAATGTAACCGGTAACATAAAAATAATCATTCACCGCCGTTTTGACGGTTTGGATGAATAGCTAAATGACACATAAAAGAAACAGGGCATTCCGGGACGGAACAGAACGAGGACAACATTTTATGCTGGAAAATAAAGGTTTAAATACCCGAATAAAAGCCACGGCTTTGGCCGTCGGATGCGCGTTGTTCAGCACAACGGGTTTGGCACAACAAACGCCCGCCGACGAGATAGAGCAACAACAACCCCAAACGGCAGCAGATAAAGCCGCAAAGGATACGGTTGAAGTTATCGAAGTCAAAGGGATCCGGGGATCCCAGGCTGCCGCGATTGATTTAAAGCGGGCGTTTTCCAATATTGTCGATTCTATTGTCGCTGAAGATATAGGTAAGTTGCCCGACTCTACGATTGCCGATTCGCTGTCGCGTATATCCGGTGTACAAGTGCAACGCGTCGCCAACGAAGCGACATCACTTAACATTCGTGGCATGCCCCAAGTGCTGACCACCTTGAACGGCGAACAGTTTCTTAGTCCCTGGACCATTACCGATGTGGGTGCCAATTACGGTGATATCCCGGCCAGTATGATTACCGGCGTGGATGTGTATAAGTCGATCAGTGCAAAATCGTTATCCGGCGGAATTTCCGGTCTGGTCGATTTGAAAACAGCCAAGCCCATGCAACTCAAAGAAGGCTGGACAGGTAATGTCCGAGCTGAAGCTTCTCAGGGAGACTTGACCCGTGAAGAAGTTGATTCCGGCAACGCAATCCATCCAATCATCGATCACAATGTGAATATGTTTGTCGGTTATAACAACGGCGACAACTTTGGGATTACTGCCGGTTTATTCGATTCAGAGTCTAACGCCGCCAACTACCAGATGTGGGACGATACCCGTCTGGCCTTTCTGGAGTCACAAGGTGGCTTGCCGGGCGATCCACTCGATTTGGACAACGATGGCGATCTGGTCAATGACTGGTATATGGTGCCGGGTAACTATGGCGTGCGCAGTAACTTTATGGAAAGACAGCGTAAAGGCGCAGCAATTAGCATTGAAGCCAAATTGACCGATAATCTAACCCTTAGCGGCGATGTATTTTACACCAAGATGGATCAATACGATCGCGGGGTAAACATCAACTTTAACGGTTCATCCAGTATTAACTCCATTTCTATCAATAACGGACCGTCGGAACCAGAAAATCTATACAATGTGTTGGTCAAAGACGGCACTGTTACCTCGGAAGGAACGGATATTACTTTCGTCGATGCCAACGGGGTAGAACAAAGCAAAACCTTGCACACGCTTCAGGTCGCCCATATCAACGCTCGCGATTTCGAGACTATTTCCAACAATACGATTAATCACACTGCCGCGCTCAATAGCAATATTCAGCTGGATTACACCAATCACGATAATCTGGAAGCATCGCTGCGTTACGTGTATGCCCATGCTGAAAAACAGTACCGTACTGCACAACTCAAGCAAGGTACACCGGCGTGGTTATGGATAGATGAAGACGGCATCTCAGGACATGATCCAATCACTGTTTATGATGTAGTGGTGGATTACCGCGGTGACGTACCTACCTTTGACTATGATCCTGTTGCCAATGATCTGTCCAAGGCCGCTTTTTTAAGAAAATATCAAGGCTTTGGCGATGGTACCAATACCGAAGCCGATCTGGATGTGTTGCGCGCCGATGCGACCTATTATCTGGACAGCGACAATTTTCTGCAATCTGTTGATGCCGGTCTTCGTTATGGCGTACGCAAAGCCGATCACACCAAGTTTTTCTACGCCTCACCTACCGGTCGCTACTCCACCTGGAATGACACTACAGTACCAGAAGACAAGCGCTACAAATTATTACCTGGCAACGAAGTATGGCAAAAATACCCTGAATGGCGCGATTTCTACTTTGAGTTAGAAGATGCCAACCTGCGCGCCCAGGATGACTTTGTCGACAATGGTTTCGGAGTGCGTGATACCGATGTATTTACCGATTTCGGCCCTATTGCCGGCTTTGAAAACGGGGTATCTGCACTGGATCCTGCCAAGTGGGATAGTCCGTTAGATTTCTTGAATACCTTATACCCAGGCACCAAAACCATTGAAGATCCGGGTTACACCTACGCGGTGAAAGAAACCTCAACCTCGGCGTTTTTACAGGCCAACTTTGCTGATGACGAATTATTTTTCGGCATTCCGATGGAAGGCGATATCGGGGTTCGGGTGGTACGAACTGAGAGGGAAATAACCAAAGCGGTGATCCCTTCGGTACTGGATCGCAATAACTCGGTCGGTGCAGGCTCCCAACCCTGGCAAAAAATCGCCTTTGTCTCCACCACCGAAATCCTTGAAAATTCGTTCACCGATGTCTTGCCTTCGCTTAACCTGAATTTTTTCCCCACCGATGACGTTATTCTGCGTTTTGGGGCTTCAAAAAATATGACCCGTAATAATCTGGAAAATCTCGGTTCCGGTTTAACCCTCTGGTATCAACAATGCGTTAAAACAGCGTCTGATGGCTTACCGGTGAAAGTACGCGATGGCAGTGGCCAGTTGCGTGACGCCACCGTTGGATGCGTAGGTGGTGGTAATGACATGGGTAACCCGGAAATGAAACCCTGGCGCGCCACAGTATACAATAGCTCTGCCGAATGGTACTTCGCTGAAAACTCTATTCTGGGCATGGGTATCTTCCTGATCGATGTAGAAAGCGCTGTCGCCAACTATCAGGAACAGCGCAACTTTGCCGATGCGGATGGTATCAATCGCAATCGTTTCGTCAATGTGTGGACCACTGGCAATGTGGACGCATCGGACCTGAAAGGGATCGAAATCGGCTACAAGCAACCTTTTACCTTTTTTGAAAATCCGTTCCTGAGTTCGCTGGGATTCGAGTTCAACTACACCTATTCCGATAGCGAATCACCGGATATTGATATCGAGGGTAACGCCCTGCCCTTACCCTCTAATTCCAAACATCAATCCAATACCATTTTATGGTACGACAAAGATGGTCTGAGTATGCGGATTGC